>JBFLVU010000011.1:0-26047 GCA_040758175.1 Acidobacteriota bacterium
TTTTGCGGCGCGACGGGGGGTACCGGGTGGCCGACGCGCGGGAAGAGGGGCTGGCCTATCCCGTGAACCTGCCGGCCCAGCCTTCCTGGTACGGCCGGCGCACCTCCCGCGGAACCCTCATGAGCCAGGTGGGCGTCCTCCAGGGGACCTACCTGGGGATCTACGTGGGGCGGGTCTGCCAGTTCTGGTCCGCCCAGCCCGCCCTGAACTGCCGGTTCTGCGCCACGGGGCTCAACGTGGGCGTCACCGAGGCCGCCGAAAAGGACGTGGAGGACGTGGTGGAGACGGCCCTCGCCGCCAAGCGGGGGAGCGGGGTCACCTTTGTCCATTTCAACTCGGGCGACCAGGCGGGCGGGGGCCTGAAGACGGTGGAGCCCTACGTGCGCGCCGTGAAGGACCGGGTGGGCGCCCTCGTGGGCGTGCAGGTCCTGCCCGAGAAGGACCTTTCCCTCTACGACCGCCTCATCGACGCGGGGGCGGACCACTTCTCGTTCTGCTACGAGTTCCAGGACCCGGGGTGGTTCGAGCGGGTCTGTCCCGGCAAGGCCGCCACGGTGGGCCAGGAGGCCTTCTTCCGGGCCATGGAGTACACGGCGAAGAAGATGGGGAAGGGGCGAAACTCGGGGGAGATCATCGCCGGCCTGGAGCCCCTGGAAAAGACCCTGGAGGCCATCGATTTCATCACGTCCTTGGGCTGCTTCCCCACGGTGTGCATCTTCCGGCCCCTCCAGGGCACGGCGATGGAGAACGAACCCTCGCCCCGTTTCGAGGAAATGGTCGTCGTCATGCGAAGGGTTTTCGAGTCCTGCATGGAGAGAGGGCTCCCCGTGGGGATGGCGCCGAACATCGAGGTGAGCCTCATCGTCAACCCCGACGACGCCAGGGACCTCGTGCCCTGGAGCTGGGGGAAGGCGCTCTACGTGGCCCGCCTGAGGGTCGTGAAGGCGCTGGCGAGGCCCTATTTCGCCCTGAAGATGCGGCCGAGGAACCCCGCCTGAGGCCCAAGTCTGGTCCTTCGAGGAGTGGCCATGCGCTGGACGGAGACCACCGCGAAGGTTCTGTGCGCGGCTTGCGGGGCCGCCATCGTCCTCCTCGGCGCGGCGGGCGCCTCGGTCCTTCTCGAGGCGAAGGGAATCCTGAGGTTGCCCTCCCTGCCCAATCCCTGGGGCGGGATCGCCCTGTGGACCCTCCTTGCGCTGAGCCTTCTCTTTGCCTTGGACAAGGGGATCCCAAGGGAGTCCCCTTGGGAGAATCGGCTCCTATGGATGCGGAGGGCGCTCTTCGTCGCCGCCCTCGCGACGGTGCTGCTCGTGTCGGGGTTCGGGGGCCGCTGAGGGCCCGGTGAGAAAGGAACCGCCATGAAGGCCGTGGTCATTCCGAAGTACGGGGACGCCTCCCTCCTGGAGGTCCGAGAAGTCCCGGCGCCGCCCTGCGCGCCGGGGACCCTCCTCGTGGACGTGCGTGCCGTCGGGGTCAACTTCGCCGACGTGCTCTCGAGGCTGGGAATCTACAAGGCGGCGCCCAAGCCGCCCTTCGTGCCCGGGATCGAGGTGGCGGGCGTCGTGGAGGCCACGGGGCAGGGCGTGCGAACCTTCAAGCCGGGAGACCGGGTCATGGCCTTCTGCACCTTCGGGGGCTACGCCGAGAAGGTGGCCGCGCCCGAGGCCTTCGCCTTTAAGCTCCCCGAGGACATGGGCTTTCCCGAGGCGGCGGCCTTCCCGGTGCAGTACCTGACGGCCTGGCACGCCGTCCACCAATTGGCCCACGTCCGGGAGGGGGATACGGTCCTCGTCCACGCCGCGGCGGGCGGGGTGGGCATTGCATGCCTCCAACTGCTGAGGCACGCCGGCGCGAGGGTGTTCGCCACCGTGAGCAGCGAGCAGAAGGCGGCCGTGGTGAAGGAGGAGTATCCCGAGGCCGTCCCCGTCCTCTACACCCAGGAGGACTTCGCGGAGCGGATCCGGAAGGAATTAGGGCGTGGGGTGGACGTGGTCCTGGACTCCATCGGAGGCGACACCTTCGCCAGGTCGTGGAGTCTCCTGGAGCCTTACGGCCGCCACGTCCTCTTCGGGGCCGCCGCGGCGGTGAAGCCCGGCGCCATCGCGCGGCTGGGCGCTTTGTGGCGCTTGAGGCGCATGCTCCTGGTTTCGCCCCTCGCCATGATCGACAAGAACCGCACCCTCTCCGGCTTCAACCTCTACCACATGGCCTCCCGCAGCGACCTTCTGAGAGAGGCCGCCGCGCGAATGCTCGAGCTTCGGGTCCAGGGAGTCGTGAAGCCCCGCGTGGGGCTCGCCCTTCCCCTGGAAAAGGCCGCCGAGGCACACCGCCGCTTGCAGGACCGGCGCACCGTCGGGAAGGTCGTCCTCACCGTCGGGTAGGGACGCCCGCCCGGCGCGGCCGAAAGGGACCGCCAGCGAAATCGAAGGCGCTCGGAAGCGGCGCGGCCAAACGCCAGGACGCTCCTCGCTTTCCGTCGTGGGAGTCCCTCTCCCGCGGGGGAAGCGGCCGCTTCGTTCCGTGCGATAAGGAAGCTGGTGGGGAGGAAGGCGACCGGCCTTCAGACCGCTCAAACTACCATCCTATTTGAGACGATTATAATTCAATTCTAATATAATACTCTATTTTAGGACTTTTAACCATATCTCCGTACTGTCGTGTGCCCGTCTGATAGAATTGACTAATACACCTTAATAGGACTATATTGCATAAGAATATCTATTGTAGTCCTTTATGGGGTGATTCATGGTAAGTCAATTTCTCTATGAAGAGTGGGAGGCGGAGCTCGGGCGCCAGTTGCGCGCGTTGCGCCTGCGGCAAAATCTGGATCAGAGGCAGCTGGCGGCTCAGGCGGGCGTCGCGCTCAATGCCGTACGACACCTGGAGGCCGGAAAAGGGGCGACCATCCGGTCCCTCGTCAAGGTGCTCCGCACCCTGGGAAGGACGGACTGGCTTGAGTCCTTGGCGCCTCCCGTTACCATCAGCCCGCTCCAGATGCTGAAGGCCAAACCCCGCCGGCAGCGCGCCTCTCGGAAGCGAAGGCCGGCCGGGCAGGCCCATGTATAAGCCCGTAGATGCCGTTGAGGTCCGTATCTGGGGGAAGAGCGTGGGGGCGGTGGCGTTGGACCCAACGCTGGGGTACTACGCATTCGAGTACGACCCCGCCTTCCTGAAGACGGGCGTGGAACTCGCGCCCCTCACCATGCCCCTCTCCGAGGCCCACGCGCCTTTCGTGTTCACCCAGCTCCCGGAGAGAACGTTCAGGCGCTTGCCCGCCATGCTGGCCGACGCGCTCCCCGACGACTTCGGAAACGCCCTCGTGGACGCCTGGATGGCACAGCACGGTGTCGCCAAGGACCGGATCACGCCCCTGGACCGCTTGGCGTACATGAACAAACGCGGCCTGGGGGCTTTGGAATTCAGGCCGGCGCGCGGCGCGATCCGCGCCTCGAGCACGGCCGTCAAACTTTCGGCCCTCGTGGAGGGCGCCCGACTGGCCGTGGCCGGCAAGCTTGAATCGGATCACCGGGCGGATGCGGCGCTCGCCCAGATCATCCGCGTGGGGACTTCCGCGGGCGGCGCTCGCGCCAAGGCGGTCATCGCGTGGAACCCCGCGACGGACGAGATCCGGGCCGGTCCATTCGAGGTCCCCGAAGGGTTCGAGCACTGGCTTCTCAAGTTCGACGGCATGGGCTCCGACCGGGAGCTGGGCGAAGGCCAGGGGTACGGCCGGATCGAATATGCCTACTACCGGATGGCCCGGGCGGCGGGCATCGCCATGTCTCCCTGTCGCCTCATGGAAGAGGGCGGTCGGGCCCATTTCATGACCAAGCGCTTTGATCGCGAGGGGAACGCGAAGCACCACGTCCAAACCCTGTGCGCCATGGCCCACATGGATTACCGGCAGGTCGCGACCCACGACGCCGGCCAGCTCTTCCTCACGCTGAGGAGCCTGCGATTGGGCTTCTCGGCGTTCGAGCAGGCCTTCCGCAGAATCGCCTTCAACGTCATGGCCGCCAACTGCGACGATCACTCCAAGAACGTCTCCTTTCTCCTGCGAGAGGGGGCCGAGTGGGAACTGGCCCCAGCCTACGACGTGACGCACGCATCCAACCCGCAGGGAGAGTGGACCTACCAGCACCTCCTCGCGGTCAACGGAAAGTTCACGAACATCACGCGCGATGACCTCCTCCGGCTCGCCGACCGGTTCGCCATCGGCACGGCTCCGTCCGTTCTTCGCGAGGTAGGGGCCGCCGTGGCCGACTGGCCCATCCATGCCGGAAAGGCGGGGCTGGACCCGCCCCAGGCCGAGCGCATCGCCCAGCACCACCGCCTGCTGTAGGGCGACAACCGCAGGGGTACGGGCCCCGCGGATACAGGCCCCGTAGGCGCCTCAGGCCAGGAGAAACTTCGTCCTTCCCCCGTCGACGGCGAGGGCCACGCCCGTGATGTAGGAGGCCTTTTCGGAGCAGAGGAAGGCCACGGCGGCGGCCACCTCCTCCGGCTCTCCGAGGCGGCCGGCGGGGATGGAGGCCGCCCAGGCGGCGCGCACGGATTCGGGGGCGGAGCCCTCCCGGGAGGCGGTGGCGGCGGCCAATTCCTCGAGGCGTTCCGTGCGCGTGTAGCCGGGGCAGACGCTGTTGAGCGTAACGCCGTAGGGGGCCGCCTCGGCGGCCAGGGTCTTGAGGAGCCCCGTGACGGCGGGCCGGTAGGCGTTGGAGAGGAGCAGCCCGGAAATGGGCTCCCAGACCGAAACCGACGTGAGGGCCACGATTCGGCCCCACTTCCTCTGGCGCATCCCCGGCAGGACCCCGCGGATGAGCCGGGCCGCGGGAAGGAAAGTGGATTCCCAGCCCTTCCGGAGGGCGTCCTCCGTGAGGAGCGAGGCGGCCTCCCCCGACGGCGGCCCTCCGGCGTTGGCGAAGAGCACGTCGCAGCGGCCGTATCCCTCGTGGAGATCCTTCAGGACCGAGGAGATCTCCCCGTTGTCCGACAGGTCCGCGGCACGGAAGAGGGCGCGGACGCTGAAGCGCCTGCGAAGGTCCCCCGAGAGGGCGGCCAAGGCCTCCTCCCGCCTCGCCACGAGGAACAGGTCGCACCCCTCCGCCGCCAGGGCCTCCGCCACGGCCCTTCCGATGCCCGCGCTGGATCCGCAGACCAGCGCCGCCTTGCCCTTGAGTCCGAGGTCCATGCCGCCCTCCCGTATGGAGAGACATTTAACCACAGGGGCGCGAAGAGGCGATCCGGAGGGCGGGGGGCTGGACGCAGCGGAGGCGCGGATCCCATTCCGCGATTCGTTCCAGCACGGATATGGAAATGGCGAATCCTCGGCCCGGGCCCCCGGCCTTTCGTCTTACTTCACGGCCCTGGCGAATTCCGCTTCGAGGCGCTCGGCCTCGAAGGTCTGGACGAGGGGTTCGAGGAGCATGTCCATGTCGCCGTCGAGGATGTCGGAAAGGCGGTGGATCGTGAGGTTGATGCGGTGGTCCGTGCAGCGGTTCTGGGGGAAGTTGTAGGTCCGGATCTTCTCCGAGCGGTCGCCCGAGCGGACCATGGTCTTGCGGGTGGCGCTGAGCTCCGCCATGCGCTTCTCCTCCTCCATCTGGAGGAGCCGGGAGCGGAGGATCTTGAGGGCCTTGGCCTTGTTCTTGATCTGGCTCTTCTCGTCCTGGCAGGAGACCACCAGGCCCGTGGGCAGGTGGGTGATCCGGATCGCGCTGTAGGTCGTGTTCACGCTCTGGCCGCCGGGCCCCGAGGAGCAGAAACGGTCGATGCGCAGGTCCTTCTCGTCGATCTGGACGTCGATCTCTTCGGCTTCGGGCAAAACCGCCACGGTGACGGCGCTCGTGTGGATCCGGCCCTGGGCTTCGGTGGAGGGGACGCGCTGGACCCGGTGGACGCCGGCCTCGAACTTGAGGCGCGAGTAGACCCGCTCCCCCGACAGGGAGCAGACCGCCTCCTTGAATCCGCCGAGGTCCGTCCGGCTCTCGTCCAGAACCTCGATCTTCCAGCCCTTCCGCTCGGCGTAATGGGCGTACATCCGGAACAGGTCCCCCGCGAAGAGGGCCGCCTCCTCGCCGCCCGTGCCCGCCCGGATCTCCAGGATGGCGTTCTTGGCGTCGTTGGGATCGGTGGGTAGAAGGCAGACCATGAGGGCCCGCTCGAGCTCTTCGAGGCGCGGAGCGAGGGCCTCGGCCTCCTCGCGCCCCATGGCGGCCAGCTCGGCGTCCTCTCCCGAGGCTAGCTCCCTGGCCCCCTGGAAATCGGCGAGCGCCTTCTTGTAGCGGAGGTAGGTCTGAACGGTGTCGCTCAGGTCCGCGTAGGCCTTGGAAAGCTCCCGGTAGCGGCCGGAATCGCCCATCACCTCGGGCCGGCCCAGCTGGTCGGCGATCTCGTTCCGCCTTTCCACGAGGCTGTCGAGGCGCGCAAGGATGGCCGCGTCCATGGGATCTCTCCTTGCGCCTCAGGCCGCGACGGCTTCGGCGTCCAGGTCCCGCGCCTCGCGGAGGGCCAGGAGGGCCACCTCGAGCATGGGGTCGTCGGGCTCGCGCGTGGTGAGGAGCTGGAAGGCGAGGCCCGGCCAGAGGAGGGGCCGCACCCACGGGCTTTTCGGGAACTTGGCCGTGAAGCGGATCAACTCGTAGGAGATCCCCGCGATGAGGGGCAGGAAGACGATCCGCGCCAGGGCCTTGGCCCAGAACGGGAAGGAGTGGGGGACGAGGGAGAAGACCAGGATGGACACCACCATGACGAAGAGGAGGAAGGAGGTCCCGCAGCGCGGATGCAGGCGCGCGTGCCGGCGCGCGTTTTCCACCGTGAGGTCCTCCTCCGCCTCCCACGTGAAGACCACCTTGTGTTCGGCGCCGTGGTAGGCGAAGACCCTCCGAATGTCCTTGGCCAGAGAGATGCCGAGGATGTAGACCAGAAAGACCGCCACCCTCAGGGCCCCGTCCACCAAGTTGAACCCGATGGAGTTCTGGGCCAGCGTCCAGCGCGTGGAGAGGAACTGCGTGGCCACGAGTGGGAGATAAAAGAACAGGAGAACCCCCAGAGCCAGGGAGAGCGCCACCGTGAGGACGAGGGACCAGGTGGAGGCGGCGGCGGGCTTCTCTCCCTCTTTTTCTTCCTCGGCCATGGCCACCTCGGCCGAGTAGTTCAGGGCCGAGATGCCCAGCATGAGGGACTTGAAGAGAATGACCGATCCCCGCATTACGGGGAGGTTTCCGATCCGGCCGCGGGCCGTCTCCAGAAGCCTCTCCTTCTTGACCTGGACGTCGCCCTTCGGGTCTCGGACGGCCACGGCGTACGTCTTGGGGAGCCGCATGAGGACCCCCTCGATCACCGCCTGCCCGCCCACCAGCACGCTCCCCTCGGCCAGGAGGGGCAGAAACACCCTCCGCGCCGCCCGGGACAGGGCACCGCTGGATTGGTTCATGGGGGGGACGGCCTACTCCGACTTGGTCTTGTACTTGCGGTTGAACTTCTCGATCCGGCCCGCGGTGTCCAGGTATTTCTGCTTGCCCGTAAAGAAGGGGTGGCAGTTGGAGCAGATTTCCACCTTCAGGTCCTTCTTCGTGGAGCGGGTCGGAAACGTGTTCCCGCAGGCACACGTCACGGTGACCTCGTGGTATGCGGGGTGAATGGCTTTCTTCATGGAGCAAAACCTCCTAGCGAAAGAGCATTTTAGCCCAGTTTCCCGCCCGTGGCAAGGGGACGGATGCCCCCGCCGAAAGGGCCGACGATCGGGCCGGTGGTCGAGGGGCCACCGGCCAGGGAATTCGGGAAACGGGAGAAGGGAGGTTCCGCCCCTGTCCCGCGGGGGGTGCCGCAGGGGATGGGCGGGTTTCAAATACCCCCGAGTGCCCCCGTTTGACACTGGCGCCAAGCGGCATTATCTTGGCCCCTTTGATGCTGGGGGACCTGTTTGAATCCATCGTCGAGGGGTGCCCGCACGCGGTCCGGCCGCGGCACGCTCCCCATCCGCGGCCGCTGAGGGGCCGGCGGGCGTCTTCCCACGGGCGGAGCCGCCGGGTCACACGCTTTCCCCCTGGGAGGGGGAAGGAGGGAGGAATCGAATGGCTGAGGTCATCACCCACGACGTCCTGATCCTGGGGACGGGGCTCGCCGGGCTTCGCGCCGCCGTGGAGCTCTCCATCCGCACGGGGGGCGCGGCGAACATCGGCGTGGTCTCCAAAGTCCAGATCATGCGCTCCCATTCGGTTTGCGCCGAAGGGGGCACCGGGGCCGTCATGCGTCCGGAGGAGGGCGACAGCTTCGACCTGCACGCCTGGGACACGGTGAAGGGATCCGACTTCCTCGCCGACCAGGACGTGGTGGAACGCTTCGTCCGGACCATGCCCGACGAGATCCGCCTCCTCGAGCACTGGGGCCTCCCCTGGTCCCGCCGCGAGGACGGGCGGATCATGCAGCGCCCCTTCGGCGGCCACTCCTTCCCGCGCTCCTGCATGGCGGCCGACAAAACGGGGTTCTTCGAAATGCAGGCCCTCTACGATACCCTCCTGAAGTACAAGAACTTCCGGAGGTACGACGAGGTCTTCGCCACGAAGATCCTCACCGAGGGCGGACGCTTCGCCGGGCTGTGCTGCATCGACATGCCCACCGGCGAGTTCGTGGTGATCCGGGCCAAGGCGCTTCTCCTTGCCTCGGGCGGCCTGGGCAATCTCTATGGCTTCACGACCTACTCCCAGACCGTGACGGGCGACGGGCAGATCCTCGCGTGGGAGGCGGGGCTTCCCATGGAGGACCCGGAGTTCCTCCAGTTCCACCCCACGGGCCTGATTCCCTCGGGCATCCTCATGACCGAGGGGTGCCGGGGCGAGGGCGGGTACCTGAGGAACAACACGGACGCCCGCTTCATGGAGAGCTACGCGGCCAAGTTCATGGAACTCGCGCCGCGGGACATCGTCTCCCGCTCGGAGATGACGGAGATCCTGGAGGGGAGAGGCTTCCCGGGCCCCGACGGCCTGGACTACATCCACCTGGACCTCACCCATCTCGGGGCCGACCGGATCAACAAGCGCCTGCCCCTCATCCGCGAGGTCTGCATCAAATTCCTGGGCCTCGATCCCATCGAGAAGCCCATCCCCATCCGCCCGGTGGCGCACTACTCCATGGGCGGCGTCGAGGCCGACATCGACGGCCGCACGCGCATCGAGAACATCTGGGCCGCCGGGGAGGTGGCCTGCCACTCCCTTCACGGCGCCAACCGGCTCGGGTGCAATTCGACGGCCGAGTGCCTGGCCTGGGGAGGCATCACGGGAGCCAACATCGCCGCCTACCTCAAACCGGGCCCGAAGCTCTCGGGCTACTCCGAAAAGGAGGCCAAGGACGAGGAGGGACGCCTTTTCAAGGGCCTCCTCGAGAAGCAGGGCGACGAGAATCCGTACCACATCCGCCGGGAGCTTCGCCGCGTCATGGACGAGCACGCCGGCGTCTACCGGAGCGGCCCTTCCATGGAGGCCGGGCTCAAGAAAGTCATGGACCTGAAGGACCGGTTCTCCCGCGTCTCCATCAAGGACAAGGGGCGGGTCTATAACTCCAACCTCATGCACACCATCGAGACGAGCAACCTCCTTACCCTCGCCGAGATCCTGCTCATGGCGGCCCACACGCGGCAGGAGTCGCGAGGCGGCCACGCGAGGACCGACTTCAAGACGAGGGACGACGATAACTGGCTGAAGCACACCCTGGTCTTCAACGACGGCGGCAAGCCCAAGCTGGACTACAAGGGCGTCACGATCACCCTGTGGAAGCCCGTCGAGCGGAAGTACTAGGAGGAGGAGGGCCGGCGGCCTCGCCGGCGGCCCGGGAGTCGAAGACAGGAGATTCCGGACGCCCGGGCGGGAGGTCCGGAATTCGGAACGGAGGCGGAAATGGCCGAACGGAAGCGGCACGACAACCGGCTCGGGATCTGGGGCTGGCTGGGAGGCGGCCGGTGGGGCGTGGAGCGGTACGCGTACGCCCTGCACCGGATCACGGGCCTGAGCATCCTGCTCTATTTCCTGATGCACATCGTGGTGACGAGCCTTCGGGCGAAGGGGATCTACCTCTGGACCGAGGGCGGGATGCTCCACAAGCCCATCTTTAGGGTGGGCGAGTTCCTGGTGTTCCTGGCATTCGCCTACCACGCCTTCAACGGGCTGAGGCTGGTTCTCGTGGAGTTGGGATTCGCCGTGGGCAAACCGATCGAGCCCGTGTATCCCTACAGGACGTCCCTGAACGTCCAACGGCCCCTGCTGATCGTCATGATGCTGCTGGCGGGGCTTTTCGTGGTGTTGGGAGGGGCCGAGTTCCTCGCGGCCCTTTCCGAGTAGGAGGACGGCCGTGAGCGAGACGAAATTCTGGACTTGGCACATGCTGGCCGGCGTTGTGATCCTTCTCCTCCTTGGATTTCACATGGTGTACACCCACGCCGGCAACCTGACGGGCATCGCCGTCGCCGACAGGAGCGAGGAGGCCGTATCCCAGGCCAATTCCATGGCCCGTGACGCCCAGCCGCTCTATCCGGTGTTCTTCACGCTCTTGTTGGGGATCGCCCTTTACCACGGTCTCTACGGGCTCAAGAACATCCTCTTCGAACTCACGCTCAAGCCCGCGGCGGAAAAGGCCATCTCGGCGGTCCTCCTTCTGGCGGGCCTGGGCCTCTTCGGGCTGGGGACCTGGGCGGCGTGGACCGTCCACTTCGCGGCAGCGGCCGGGGGGAGGGGCTGACCATGGCGGGAAAGACATCCGATGTGAAGAGCGTCGTCTTCAGCGTCCGGAGGTATACGCCGGAAAGGGATCCGGCCCCGTATTTTCAGAACTTCACGGTTCCCGTTCAGACGGGAATGACGGTCCTGGAGGGCCTCCACTACATCAAGGAGAACCTGGACCAGACGCTGGTTTGGCGGTACTCCTGCCGGATGGGAGTCTGCGGCTCCTGCGGGATGCTCCTCAACGGGCGCCCCATGCTCGCCTGCAACACGCAGGTCCTGGACATCGCCGACAAGGTGCTCGCCGTGGCCCCCCTGCCGAACTTCGACGTGGTGAGGGACCTGGTCCCCGACCTGGTTTCCATGTTCGACAAGCACCGCTCGCTCATGCCCTACATCGTGCGGGACGAAGCGGAGCTCAACGATCCCGCCGGCGAGTATGAACAATCTCCAGAGGAGCTGGAGGAATACCTCCAGTTCAGCTTCTGCATCCGCTGCGGCTGCTGCATGGCGGCCTGCCCCACCCTGGCCACGGACGTCCGCTATCTTGGGCCCATGCCCCTCGCCCAGGCCTACCGCTACAACGTGGACACGCGGGACGGCGCGCGAAAGGAACGATCCGCCATGGCGGGCTCGGGCCACGGGGCCTTCCGCTGCCACTACGCCGGGGAGTGCTCGCGCGCCTGCCCCAAGGGCGTGGACCCTGCGAAGGCCATCCAGCACCTCAAGCGGCAGCTCGTCCTCGACTACCTCCACCTCTCCCGCAAGCACAAGCCGTGCGACAAACTGCGCGGGCCGGGCAAGCTCCCGAGGGATCCCAAGATCCCCGAGGCGCCCCCCTACACGGTCGGGAAGTAGTCTCCTTTCGGACGCCTTCATCCGCGCCCCGGCCCTCCGGCCGGGGCGTTTCGTTTGGGTGCGCCCCAGGGGGACCTGCGGACGGCTCTGCAACCCAAGCGTTTCCAGTGTAATGGCTTCTCTACATACGTGCAGGGTCCGGCCGGGCCGAAAAGGCCCTTGACACCCCGTTTTAGCCTGTTCTAACCTGACTGCGTATCTTTTCTTTCGGAAGAGGAGGATCGGATGAGGATGAGAGGATTGGTAGGGGTCCTGCTATTGTTGGCGGCCACCGGGGCGTTCGCTTCCGGCACACAGGTCTATGAACAGGGGTCCAAGGCCTCGGCCCTGGCGGGCGCCTTCGTCGCCCAGGCCGACGACCCGAGCGCGGTGTTTTACAACCCCGCCGGGATGGCCTTTCAGAAGGGCATGAACCTGTCCTTCAACCTGACGTACATCCGGGCGGACGTGAAGCACCTCAGCCCCACGTACGGCACGTTTTCGAACAACGCCAAGAACTTCTTCCTGCCCTCGTTCTTTTTCACCATGCCCATCAACGACAAGATCACCTTCGGCCTGAGCAACACGGCCCCCTTCAACCTGGCCACGGACTGGAGCGACGACTTCAACGGACGCTTCGCCGGGCGCCATTCCAAGATCGTGACCTTCCAGGTGCGGCCCGCGGTCTCCTTCAAGCTGGACGACCACAACGCCGTGGCCATCGGCCTCGACTACTACGATTCGGAGATCAACCTGATCCGCAACGCCAACACTTCGGCCATCTCCACGGCCATCAACCCCCACCGGCTCCCCTCGCCGCCCTTCCCGCCGGGCATCCCGTTCTACCGCTTCTCCGAGGTGAGCCTCGACACCCACGTCCGCGACCAGGCCCTGGGCTGGAACGTCTCCTACATGGGTCAGTGGGACCACCTGTCCCTCGGCCTCTTCTACCACAGCAAGGCCAAGTTCAATTACGACGGCCACGTCTCCTTCGAGGTGCCCGCGTCCCTTCGGTCCGTCAGCTACCTATTCCCGGGACAGGGCGTCAACCTGAGCCTCACGTCGGTCCCCGCCAGCGCCCGCCTGGGCCTGGGCTACAAGTGGGACAAGTGGCGCGCCGAAGTGGATCTCAACTGGACCCAGTGGAGCACCTGGGGCACGGCCCCGGCCCACTTCCAGAACCCCACGTCCTTCCACGGCTCGCCGGTGGTGGCCAACGAGACCTTCCTGTTTAATTGGAAGGACGGCTACACCTACCGGGCGGGCGCCAGCTACCAGTACAGCGACCACTACACGATCAACTTCGGCGCCCTCTACGACGAGTCGGCCATCGGCAACAACGAGCGCTCCCCGCTCCTGCCCGACCAGGCGCGCTGGGCCTTCACCTTCGGCACCAGCTACAAGAAGGGCCACTGGGGATTGGACTGGTACGCCATGTACCTGAAGTGGAACGTCGCCCACGTGACCGAGTACAACCACTACCGGTCCGACAGCACGGGCCTTCCCCTCGTGGTCGTGCCCGTCTACGGCCAGCTCTATCCCACCTCCTATGACATCGTTCCGGACGGGAAGTACAAGGGCCAGGCCTACCTCTACGGCGTGTCCCTCAGCTACCGCTTCTAAGCCGGACCGGCCTTCAAGCTTGAATCGGGGCCGCCTTCGGGCGGCCCCTTTTCGTCTTTGCCTGGACGCTCCGGGGCGGGGTAGAATTCGAACGCGGAAGGTCCGCTTGATCGCTTCGCTCTCTGCGGGAGGCCGGCATGCCAAGGCGTGGATCGTGGATCGCGTTGATGTCAATGGCCACAGCGGTGCTGTGCGCCGCACAGTCGCCCGACTTCTCCAACATCGTCCTCCTCGGCGACAGTCTGACGGCGGGATACGTGGACGGCGGGCTCCATGAGTTCGGCCAGGAGCACGCCCTGGGGAGCCTCATCTCGGAGCAGGTGGGCCATCCCGTCTCCAATCCCCTCATCTCCTATCCGGGGATTCCCATCTGCCTGACCCTGGCGGGCTTCGACGCAAACGGGCTGCCCATTCTGGTTCCCGCCGGCACGACCATGGGTTCCCTCCTGAACCCCCTCCACCAGCCCACCAACCTCGCCGTCCCCGGGCACACTTCCCTGGACTGCCTCTCCAAGGCCCCGGAGGGAGCCCCCGACTCATTGACGGACCTCATCCTGGGCTTTCCGGGCCACTACCTGGGAGGGCAACCTGCCCTCAGCCAGGTGGACCTGGCCGCCCAATTGAATCCGACCTTCATCCTTCTTTGGATCGGGGCCAACGACGCCCTGGGAGGGGCCCTATCGGGGGATCCGTCCAACACCATCCCCACGAGCGTCTTTTCCCAGACCTTCCCGTCCATCCTGGAGGCCCTCCTGGCTACGGGGGCCAAGGCGGTGGTGGGGAACATCCCCGATCCCACCGTGGTTCCGGCCCTCACCTCGGGAAGGTACCTCAAGGACTTGGGGGTCCCCCTCCGGGTCCTGAGGATCACCCCGGCGGACTACGTGACCCCCGCGGGCATGGCCCACGTGAAGGCCATCCTGGCCGGCACGGCCCAAGGCCCCCTCGGCCCCTCGGAGGTGCTCACCCGGAGGGAAGCGGAGAAGATCAAAAAACTGGTGATCGCGGACAACAAGGTCATCGCGAAGACCTGCAGAGCCGCGGGTGTCCCCGTGGTGGACGTGTTCCAGGAGTTGAAGCTCATCCACAACCGTGGGTACGAACTGCCCAACGGGCAGATGATTTACACCTCCTTTCTCGGAGGTGTTTTTGGCCTGGACGGGGTCCATCCCACCTACACGGGGCAGGCCATTGTGGCCAACGCCTTCATCGACGCCATCAACGGCGGCTACGGAACGGCCATCCCCCACGTGGATGTGATGGCGGAGAACCGGAGGGATCCCCTCGGCGTGGCGGAGGCGCCCGCCCTCCCGAACTTCGACCTTGGGGCCTACGAACCCATCCTGAGCCGCTGGCCGTGATCGGAGTGGCTCCGGACCGCCTTCGTTCGGCCCTGGGGCCACCTCCGGAGGACTGAGCATGGAGCGCAAAGTCGTTCTCGTGACGGGAGCCACATCCGGAATCGGGGAATCCGCGGCCCGAGAGCTGGCTCAGCGGCGTCACACGATTGTCCTGTCGGGCCGCGACCGGGGACGGATCGTGGCTCTGGAACGGGAGTTGAGCGCCAAGGGCCTGCGGGTGGTGGCCATCCCCGGAGACTTGGCCGTGGAGGCGGACGCCCGGGAGGTCGTGGCCGAATCTCTCAAGACCTTCGGTGAAGTGCACGCGCTCGTCCACGCGGCGGGGGTCTTCCAGGTGTCCCGTCTGGAGGAGACATCCTCCGAAGTGTTTCGGGCCGTCCTCGACGCCAACCTCACCTCCCTCCACCATCTGTTGCGCCACCTCCTCCCCCATTTCTATGTCCGGGGAAGGGGCCACGTGGTGGCCATCGGGTCCGTCGCGGCCCGCAGGGCCTTCCCCTTGGAGACGGCCTACTGCGCCGCCAAGTGGGGGCTTCTCGGTTTCCTGGAGGCCCTAAGGCTCGAGGGGCGGGAGCGGGGGCTCAAGGTCACCCTTGTGAACCCGGGCCCCACGGCCACGCCCATCTGGAGCGCCTATCCGGGCCATGCGCCCTTGGACAAGATGCTCCGTCCGGAAGACGTGGCCCGGGCCGCCGCCTTCGCGCTGGACCAGCCCGAAGACGTCTTGGTGGAGGAGATCTCCGTCACGCCCTCCCGGGACCCCTTTCGGGATAAAGGGGGCTGACGTCCCGGTGACCGGAGTGCCCGCCTTCCAGACGCGCGCCGAGGACGCCCGGGGCAGGTGTTGGGACGCGGCCGTGGTCGGGGCGGGTCCCGCCGGCGCCATCGCGGCCGTGCACCTCGCCAAGCGGGGGTGCGAGGTCGTCCTCTTGGATCGGGCGGGGTTTCCCCGGGAGAAGGTCTGCGGAGACGCCCTGATCTCCGACGCGCTCCGAGCTCTCCAACGGGCGGGGCTGTACGAGGAGGTCGCGGCGGCGGCTCACCGGCTTGAGTTGGCGACCGCCTACAGCCCCTCCAGGATCGCCGTGGACGTCCCGGGGGAGGCCTTGACCCTGAGGCGCCTTCACCTCGATACCATCCTGGCTTTGGGCGCCTCGCGGGCGGGGGCCCGGTTCGTCCAAGGGGCGGTGACCTCCGTGGAGCCTTGCCCTGACTCGGCGCGGCTCGCGCTGGAGGGCGTTTCCGCCCCCCTGGAGGCGCGCTTCGTCCTCCTGGCCACGGGCGCGGGCCTCTCCCTGCTGAAGGGTCTGGGGATGGTTCAACGGGCGACGCCCTCGGCCTTCGCGTTGCGGGCCTACGTCCGCTCGGACATGGCCCTGGACCGGCTCCTTTTCGCCTTTGACCGGGCCCTCGTTCCGGGATACGGGTGGATCTTCCCCCTGGGGAGAGGCGAGTTCAACATCGGGGTGGGACGGCCCGCCTCGGCGAAAGGGACCATCCGCGAGGGATTCGACTGCTTCTTGAAGGAGTTCCCTCCCGCCCGCGAGCTCATGGCCTCCGGGAGGCTCCTCGGCCCTCCGAAGGGCGCCATGCTCCGAATGGGCCTGACGGGAACCGTCGCGTCGGTGCACAACCGGATCCTCGCCATCGGCGAGGCGGTGGGGACGACCTTCCCATTCTCGGGCGAGGGGATCGGGAAGGCCATGGAATCGGCAGAAATCGCCGCCGAGGCGGTGTATGAGGCCCTCCGATCGGGAGACACCGGCCCCGTCCGGCGGTATCCGGAGGCCCTGGAGAAGCGGCTTCGGCCCCGCTACCATGGCTACTCCATGGCCGAAGGATGGGTGGGCCATCCCTGGCTTTGCGACCTCATCTTCCGAAGGGCGCAGAAAAGCCCCTGGATGCAGGAGGCGCTCCGCAGGCTCGCCGAGGAGACCGTGGATCCGAGGGAGGTTTTCTCCTGGCGGGGGCTCTGGAGATCCCTGACGGGCTGACCGGCCGCAGGGAAGGCGGCCGAGGGAATCAGGCCCGCGTCGGCGGGACGACGGTGACGAGCACGGCGAAAAAGTGGAGGACGCTGCCCGCAAGCACGAACAGGTGCCACACCGCGTGGTGGAGAGGCATGCGTCGCATGCCGAAAAAGACCGTCCCCAGGGTGTAGGACACGCCCCCCGCCAGAAGGAGCCAGAGTCCCAGGGGCGGGAAGGAGGAAAGCATGGACCACGGCGCGATCATGATGAGCCAGCCCATGAGGATGTAAACGAGGGTGGAGGCGATGCTGAAGCGGCCCGTGAAAAACGTCTTGAAGGCGATCCCCGCGGCGGCGAGCCCCCATGTGACCCCGAAGAGGGTCCATCCCCAAGGCCCCCTCAGGGAGACCAAAGTAAACGGCGTGTAGGTGCCGGCGATGAGCAGATAGATGGCCGAATGGTCGAGCACGTGAAAGACCTGCTTGGCCTTGGGCCAGGGGAAGCTGTGGTAGAGCGTGGAGGCCGCGTAGAGGAGAACCAGGGTGGCGCCGAAGATGCTGCACGAAACGACGTGCCAGACGTCTCCGCGCAGGGCCGCCAGCGTGACCAGGACGGGAAGGCCCGCCACGCTCAGCGCCAGCCCGATCCCGTGGGTCACGGCGTTCGCCAGTTCCTCGGTCCAGGGCTTCATCCTCGCGCGGTCCTCCTCCCCCTGCCTTCGGGGTCCGGCACACTCTAGCGCGTTCTTTGGGCCAGGTCCAGCCGCATGACGGGGCGAGAGGGCGACCGGCGAGCGGCCTCCCGGAAGCCCGCCTTCACGAAGAGGGAGGTGACGCCGGTGTAGACGAAGGGCGCGGGGAGGGGCTTTGGGGGGTCGTCCGTCGGGTAGCCCTCCAGGATCCGCGCCCCCTGGCCGAGGGCGAAATCGGCCGCCGCGCGGAGCAATGCCCCCGCCACCCCCCGCCCTCGGGCGTCCTTGGCGACGAAGAAACAGACGACCGACCAGACGGGCCGGTCGTCCACCGGCGCGAGCGTCCGCGACCGGTCCAGGCGGGAGAATCCACCGCGTTGTCCCAAGGACACCCAGCCGATGGGCCGTCCGTTCGAGTAGGCGAGCAGTCCGGGAACGTCGCCGGATTCCACGAGGGCCCTCATGGCAACCCGGTTCCCCTCTCCCTTCCCGGCCAGAAAATCGGCCCGCGTCCGCCGCCACCACATGCACCAGCACCCTCCGCAGGCGCCCCTCGACCCGAAAAGCGACTCGAAATCGGGCCAGCGGCCGGGTGTCAGCGGATGAACCTCCAGCGCCGTCGGAGCAGGATTGGCTTTCTTCATGCCAGTTCCTCGATCAGGGTAGCGAAGGCCGGGTAGGCCGCGGCGAGACGTCCCGCATCGCCCGCTTCGAAATCGCCCTCGGAAAACCCCGGGGCCATCGTGGTGCCCAGGAGGGCGTATCGGCCACCCGGCATGAGCCGGGCTCCCTGCCAAACCCCCGCCGGAACCCTGATCTGCGGGCGTACACCCCCGAGGACGTCTCTCCCCAGCAGGACGGCCCGGCCCGTTCCGTCGGGGAACAGGTGAAGCATTTCGACGGGGTCTCCGTCGTAGAAGTGAAACAGCTCGTCCTTCGGGAGGCGGTGCAGGCGAGAACGGGCGCCGGCCATCAGGAGGTAGTAAATGGCCGTCGAGAGGGATTCGTTCCCCCGATTTCCCGGCCCCGGGGGCGACCGGAACGTCTCCGCGAAGTACCCGCCCTCGAAGGCGAGGGGCCTCAACCCCAGGGCGGAAAGGATGCGATCTGCCTCATCCATGGGATCTCCGAGCCGGAAGCGGACGCCCCCCCGCAGGCGCAGGGGCGGGGATCTGGACTCATTCCTCCGGCCTCTCCACGCCGCCACCGGGCCGGGACGCGAGGACCTTGTCCACGCGTCGGCCGTCCATGTCCACGACCTCGATGCGGAGCCCCTTCCATAGAAAGGTGTCGGCGGCTTTCGGAATGCGCCCCATCTGCCGCATGATAAAGCCTCCCAGGGTCCGAAAGTGGCCCCGGTCCTCGCCGGGAAGCTTGTGGATCTCGAAGATCTCTTTGAACCGGTCTATGGGAAGCATGCCGTCCAAGAGCCAGGAGCCGTCCTCCCGTCGGACCGCCTCCGCCTCCGCACCGTGGCCGACGTGAGTCATCTCGCCCACGACGTTCTCCAGGAAGTCGTTTAGCGAGACCACGCCCTGGAAGGCCCCGTACTCGTCCACCACGAAGGCCATGTGGACTTTGTTGTCCCGGAAGATTTCGAGGAGCTTGAGGGCGGGCGTGTTCTCGGGAACGAAGGCGGGAGGGCGCAGGCACGCCAGGAGGTCGAAGGGCTGCCCGCCCAAGCTTCTCAGCAGAAGGTCGCGCGCGTGGACGACTCCAAGGACGTTGTCCAGACTCGCCCTGGCCACCGGGTACCGGGCGTGGGGGGTCTCCGCCAGGGCCTTCCGGGCGTCCTCCGCTCCCGCCGCGGCATCGAGCCAGACCACGTCCTGCCGCGGCGTCATGACGTCGGCGGCGCGGCGGTTGCCAAGCCGGAAGACGCTGTGCACCATGTCCCGCTCGGCCGCCTCGAAGGTGCCGGCGGCGGTTCCCTGGTCCATCAGAATCCGAAGCTCCTCCTCGGTGAGCGGGGCGTCGGCGTGGTCCTGGATTCGGAGGAGTTTCAGCACGAGGCGCGTGGAGGCGGCCAGCAGCCATACGGCCGGCGCCGCAATCCGCGAGAAAGCCCGAAGAGGGAGGGCCACGGCCGTCGCCAGGCGCTCGGGGTTGGAGAGGGCCAGGTGTTTCGGGACCAATTCACCCAGGAGGATCGAGAGGTAGGTGATGCTCAGAACCACCACAACGAGGGCCAGCGGATGCAGGTAGGGCTTGGCGATCGGCAGCCCTTCAAGGAGGCGCGCAAGGGGCTCCGCCAGGGTGGCGCCGCCGAAGGCCCCCGCCAGAACGCCCACGAGGGTGATTCCCGTTTGAACCGTGGACAGGAACCCCCCGGGGTCACGTTGGAGGTCAAGCGCGGCCTGGGCCCGGCGGTCGCCCCGGGAGGCCCATTTCATGAGCCGAGTCTTTCGCGCGGACACGACCGCGATCTCCGACAGGGCCAGCAGTCCGTTGGCCGCGATGAGGAGAAGGATGACCGCCGCGTCCCACAGCGCTGATTTCATACGCCTCCAGCCCCCGTTCCGACCAGCATACCCCAGGTGGGCCCGCATCCACAGGGCTGGGCCCCCCGTGAATGGTTCGGACGGATCGGAGTGTTGTACAATCAGACATCGGACGCGACCAGGTAGAGAAAGGAGCGAATCATGAAAGGCGATCCCAAGGTGGTCAAGGCACTCAACGATCTGCTGGCCGAGGAACTTACGGCCATCAACCAGTATATGGTCCACTCGGAGATGTGCGACAACTGGGGGTACGAGAAGCTCCACAAGGCCATCGAAAAGCTGGCCTTCGACGAGATGCACCACGCCGAATGGCTCATCCAGCGCATCCTCTTCCTGGAGGGTGGGCCGACGGTGTCCAAGCTCAACAAGATGAGCATCGGGAAGTCCGTGAAGGACATGGTCCTCAACGACTACAAGGCCGAGGTGGACGCGGTGAAGGCCTACAACGCCGCCATGAAGCTGGCGGTGGAGTGCGGCGACAACGGGACCCGGGACCTCCTGAACAAGATCCTGAAGGACGAGGAGTCCCACGTGGACTGGGCCGAGGTCCAGCGTGACCAGATCGCCCAGATGGGACTGGAGAATTATCTTCAGAACCAGGTCGTGACCAAATAGGGGGTCTCCGAGCCGTCCCTCCGATCCGCGGGCCGGCCTCCGGGCCGGCCCCGGCGCGTCCGGACTAAACCATCCGGGGCGGGAGCCGGTCCATGGCACCTGGACGTAAGGAGAGCAGCCATGAAGACGTGGACGAAGATCGGAATCGTAGGGGCCGCCATCGCCGTGGCCCTGGCCGCCGCCGCCCGCAATCCCCTGAGAAACCCACAGGTGGCCAAGGATCTCGGCCTCACCCAGGAGCAGATCCAGAAGCTCGACGACCTCCGCTACCGCCACCAGGCCGACATGATCGACCAGAGGGGCGACCTGCAGAAAAAGATGTTGGACCTCCGGCGCGAGATGGAGAAAGATTCGCCCGATTTGACGGTCGTCAACCGGCTCATCGACGAAACCGCCCTGCTTCGCGCCGCCATGGGCAAGGCCCGCGCGGCGCACCGGATGGAGCTTCGGAAGGTCCTCACGCCCGAGCAGTGGGAGAAGGTCAAGGGCCAGTTCGCGGCGGGACGGGCCAACCGGCCCGGACGCGGAGGAAGGATGGGGCGCGGCGCCGGTTTCCGCGGCCAGGGGCCCCGTGAGGGCTTCGGGCCGGGTGCGCCGGGCTGCACGGGCCAGGGTCCCGGCGCCGCCGCGGGCCCCGCTGAGGGGTTTGGGCCCGGCTCCCCGGGCTGCATGGGCCAGGGTCCCGGCATGTGGGCCTTCGACCCGCCGGATCCGGCCCTCGGGCCCGAGGGGGATGAAGACCTTCCCGACCCCCAGCCCTGAAGGGCAGAGGATCGGTTCATCGCTCGGGGCTCAAGAGGGGGCGGCATCGGCCGCCCCCTCTTTTTCGTGCCCGGCCCAGTCCGAAGTCCATGCGTTGAGATGAAATCGCCCCCCTCAAGCCTCCCCCGCGCTGCGTTGTGGAATTTGCCCCAGGGGGGTATAATCTCAGGTTCATTAGGAGTGAGGTGCATGCAGCGGGAGCGCTTCCAGGAAATACGCGAGGCCTTCTCCCGGGACATCGCGGCTGCGGCCACGGAGGCGGAGGTCCTCGAGGTCAAGGGACGCTATCTTGGGAAGAAGCGCGGGATCGTGCCGGACCTGCTTTCGGCGCTGAAGACGGTCCCCACCGAGGACCGCCGCGAATACGGGCAAGGGGTCAACGCCCTCAAGGACGAATTGGAGGCCTCCGTAGAGGAGGCCGTGCGGCGGCTGGCCTCCGCGCGCCGGGCGCCGCCCGCCGTGGACCTCACTCTTCCCGGGCTTCTGCCCGACGTGGGGCGCATCCACCCCATCACGCGGGTCCGCCGGGAGATCGAGGAGATCTTCATCTCCATGGGATACGCCGTGGCCACGGGGCCCGAGGTGGAGGACCCTTACCACAACTTCGAGGCCCTCAACACGCCCGCCGACCACCCCAGCCGGGACATTCAGGACACCTTTTACCTGGAGGGCGGGCTCCTCTTGCGGACCCACACGTCTCCCGTCCAGATCCGCACCATGGAGGCCCGGCGCCCCCCCATCAAGGTCATCGCCCCGGGCCGGGTCTTCCGACGGGACGACGACGCCAGCCACTCCCCCATGTTCTGCCAGGTGGAAGGCCTCCTTGTGGACAGGGGGGTCACCATGGCCCACCTCAAGGGGACCCTGGACCACTTCTACCGCAGGCTCTTCAGGAAGGACGTCACGGTCCGCTTCCGCCCCTCGTACTTTCCCTTCACCGAGCCCTCCGCCGAGACGGACCTCACGTGCGTCCTGTGCTCGGGCCGGGGCTGTCCCGTGTGCAAACGGACGGGTTGGCTGGAGGTGGGCGGCTGCGGGATGGTGGACCCCGCCGTCTTCGGCTTCGTGGGGATCGACCCGGAAGAGTACACGGGCTTCGCCTTTGGTTTGGGGATCGACCGGATGGCCATGCTGAAGTACGGGATCGACCACATCCGCCACTTCTACGAGAACGACGCGCGCTTCCTGGAGCAATTCTGAGGCCCCCATGCGATTCCCCCTGAGCTGGATCGGCGAATACGTGGACCTTCCCGGCGACCCGGGCGTGGCCGCCGAGGCCTTCACCCTCTCCGGGAGCGAGGTGGAGGGGATGGAGACCCTGGAGGGCGAGACGGTGTGCGAGTTCGGAATCACCGTCAACCGGCCCGACTGCATGAACGTCTTCGGATTGGCCCGCGAGGCGTCGGTTCTTTTCGGGACTTCCCTGACCCCTCCGCCGACGGAGTGCCCAGAGGAGGGGCCGCCCGTCTCCGACCTGACCTCGGTCACGGTGGAGGCCGCGGACCTGTGTCCCCGCTACGCGGCGCGTGTGATCCTTGGGGCCCGGGTGGGTCAGAGCCCGCCGTGGATGCAGAAGCGGCTCCTCCAGTGCGGCCTGCGGCCCATCAACGCCGTCGTGGACGCCACCAACTACGTGCTCCTGGAGCTTGGCCACCCGCTCCACGCCTTCGACCTGGACCGCCTGGAGGGGAGGCGCATCGTGGTGCGGCGGGGCGCCGAGGGGGAAAAGATCACGACCTTGGACGGCGTGGAAAGGACCCTCGGGGGGGACCACCTCGTGATCGCCGACGCGATGAGGCCGGCGGCCCTCGCCGGAGTCATGGGCGGAGAGGACACGGGGGTGACGGCGCTCACCCAGAGCATCTTCTTGGAGGGCGCGGTGTTCGATCCCGTCAACGTCCGCTGGACCAGCAAGCGGATGGCCCTCCACACGGACGCTTCCCACCGCTTCGAGCGGGGAGTGGACTGGCGGGGACCCGAGATCGCCCTGGACCGGTGCGCCCGGTTGGTCCTGGAAACCTGCGGAGGGGTGCTGGCCAAGGGGCGCCTGGACGTCGCCGCCGCCCCCCCCGTCCGTCCCCCGGTCCGCCTGCGCCACGCCCGCCTGGAGGCGCTCGTCGGGATCCGCGTCGCCCCCAGGCGCTGCGAGGAGATTTTGCGGTCCCTTGGCTTCGGAGTGGAGAGGGTCGACGATCTCACGGGGGCGGTCTGGGAGGTGGCCGTGCCTTCCTTCCGCGTGGACGTGTCCAGGGAGGCGGACCTGATCGAGGAGGTCGTGCGGATCCGGGGGCTCTCGGACCTGCCGTCCGATCTGCCCCAGAGGGTGGATCCTGTGGGCGGGCGTCCGGCGGAACTCTCGCTGGAGGAGCGCCTGAGGGACGCCTTCTCGACCGCCGGCTTCCGCGAGGCCGTTCACATGTCCATGACCGATCCCGCGCTGGAGGCCGCCGTCGGTCACGGCCCGGCCCGGGCCCTCGCCAACCCGCTCAGCCCCCAGGCCTCGGTCTTGAGGACGACCCTCATGGGGCCCCTCTGCGCCGCCGTCGCGCGGAACCGGGCCCGGGGGCAGAGGCGCCTCGCCCTTTTCGAGGTCGGTCGGGTCTACTCCGAAGATCCGGAAGGACTTGGGGAGCGGCGGCGGGCGGCGGCGGTCCTCTATTCGGACGACCCCCCGGCACGGTGGGGCGACCCCGAACCCCCCGGCCTCTTGCACCTGAAGGGGCGGGTGGATGCCGTCCTGGGACGTTTGGGCTTCGAGGTTTCGTTCGTCGCGGAGGAGGGGACCCCCTTTCATCCGGGCCTAAGTCTGGCCGTCCTTTGCGAGGGCCGTCCCGTGGGCCGCATGGGCTCGCTCTCCGGCGAGGCTCTGGAGGCCGTCGGGCTCAAGAGCGGGGCGCTCCACGCCGCCGAACTGAACCTGGACGCATTCGGGGAATCCCTTCCGGATCCGTCGTTCCGCCCCCTCTCGCGCTTCCCGGCCGTCACCAGGGACTTCACCTTCCTGCTGGAGACCGGAATCGCCTGGGGGCGTGTCGAGTCCCTCCTCCTGGCCCTGGACCTTCCGCTTCTCGCCCAGGTGCGCTTCGTGGACGCCTACGAGGGCAAGGGCATCCCACAGGGGAGGAAGGCGGTGACCTTCTCGCTGGTTTTCCAATCCATGGATCGGACCCTGTCCGACGCGGATGTCGCGCCCGTGCCCAACCGGGTGACGGGCGCCCTGCAGGAGGCCTTCGGGGCCGTCCTGCGCTAGGAGACAGCCATGCTTTTCGAAGGCGACGTGAAGGATCTTTCCCCAGAGCTCTTCGACCGGCTCAAAGAGAGGGCCAGAGAGGTGGCCCGGGTGTTGAGGGAGTCCAGGGACGCCAACCGCAAACTCCAGGAGGAGAACGCGGCCCTGAAGGACGAGGCGGAGAAGCTTCGCCAGCAGGTCCGGTTCTTCGAAAAGGAGCGCCAGGAACTGAAGGCGGTCGTCGAGGAACTCCTCCAGGAGTTCGAGGCGGTATGACCATGAACCCCCAGGGGGACCACCTCGTCGAACTGGACATCCTGGGCCAGACCTTTCAGGTCAGGGTCCACGGTTCGCCGGAGAGGGCGCAACGGGTCGGCGGCACGGTCGACGAGACCATGCGCAAGATCCAAAAGGAGACGCGGCTCACGGATATGACGAAGATCGCCATCCTGGCCGCGCTGAACCTCGCCGACCGCCTGCTCGCCATCGAGGCTTCGAGAAAGGCCTACGAGGAGCGGGTGGAGGACGCCTCCAAGCAGGTTTCGGAGGTTCTCGAGGAAGCACTCCGCTGATCCAGCCCCGGGTCCCCCTTTCTGAATAGAAGGGGAGGCAGACGTGACGCTCACCATCGTCCTTTCCCTCCTGGCCTTCCTGCTCGGGGCCGGGATCGTGGCAGGCATCGTGGTCCTGCAGCGCCGGAGCGAGGTGCGGCAGGCCCAGTCCGAGGCCTCCCTGATCCTGAGCCGTGCCAAGCGGGAGGCCGAGAAGATTCGCGCCGACGCCGAGTTGGCCGCCAAGGAGCGGCTGCTGGCCAAGGACCAGGCCCACGAGAAAGAGTGGAAGGCCAAGCGCAAGGAGCTGTCCAAGCTCGAGTCCGAACTGGCCGCGAGGGAGCAACAGAACGACCGCCTGCAGAACCAGCTCAAGGAGCGCCAGAACGAGTTGGCGGCCCGCGAGAAGAAGCTCGCCCAGCGCGAGGAGATCGTGGACAAGGAGAAGCGGGAGGCCGAGGCGCTTCTCAAGTCTCAGAGGTCCAAGCTCGAGGAGATCGCCGGCCTATCCACGACGGACGCCAAGGCCGAACTGATGCGCCAGCTCGAATACGACGCCCGGAAGGACGCCACGCGAATCATCAAGAAGGTGGAGGAGAACGCCCGCGACCGGGCGAAGACCCTCGCCCGGATCATCACCACACAGGCCGTGGAGAAGATCGTCCCCTTCCTGCCCCTCGAGGGCGCCGTGGCGGTGGTTCGCCTGCCCAACGAGGAGATGAAGGGGCGCGTCATCGGACGGGAAGGACGGAACATCCGGGCCTTCGAGCGCGTGACCGGGGTGGATGTGATCGTGGACGACACGCCCGAGATCATCATGCTGGCGTGCCACAACCCCTGGAGGAGGGAACTCGCCAAGGCGACCCTCGAAGCCCTCGTGGAGGACGGCCGGATCCACCCGGCTCGGATCGAGGAGTTCTACGAGAAGTGCCGGGACAAGTTCGAGGAGTCCATCGTCGGCTACGGTCGCGACGCCCTGTTCCACCTGGGCATTCCCGCCATGCACGAACACCTGGTCCAGCTCGTGGGGCGCATGCGCCTCAGGATGTCCCAGGGGCAAAACCTCCTCGAACACTCCATCGAAACGGCCAAGATCGCGGCCTACATGGCCCAGGCCTTGGGCCTCAACGCGGACGTAGTAAAGCGGGCCGGAATCCTCCACGAGGTGGGGCACATCGAGGAGCACTCCGACGAC
>JBFLVU010000012.1:0-25520 GCA_040758175.1 Acidobacteriota bacterium
GTCGCGCCGCAAGAGGGAATAGGGAGAGGACGCCGCGAAGGGCTCCTCCACCGGCACGTTGACCCAGATCGTTTTGTGGGCCGCCGGGAGGCACAACTCGAGGCCCGACCCCAAGCCCGCCCGCACCTTGGCCAGGAACCGGGCGTCCCCCTCCAGGGCGCGGGGATCGAGGCGGATGCCCTTGCAGAGAAGATCGATCTCAAGCTCGGCAGGATTCAGAGGCCGCATCCGGCCCTCCTTCCCGGGCCAGCATACAGGGAAGCGGCCCCTCGGAAAACAGCCGAACGGCCACCGAGGCGCCTCGAAACCTCCTGCTCAACCTCTCCGTATACGTTGGTTTGCAGTCATCGGCGGCAATCCCCATGGGAGTTGGCGGGGAGGGGATTCGGCGGCCGTCCATCGGAACGTTGCGCATGAATCGGAAAGGAGAATCGGGCATGACGTGGAAGAGGCATTTGGCGGCCCTCTGCGTGTCCGTGCTGGCCGTGGGAATCGCCGCGGCCGCGCGGGCGGAGGGCTTCAAGGACTTGCAGGGAAGAGTCGTCGAGAAGACCCTGCCCAACGGATTGAAGGTCATCATTCTGTCGAGGCCCGAGGCTCCCGTGGCCTCTTTCGTGACCTACGCCGACGTGGGGGGTGTGAACGAGCAGCAGAACGCCACGGGGCTCGCGCACATCTTCGAGCACATGGCCTTCAAGGGCACGACCTCCGTGGGCACCAAGGACATCGAGAAGGAACTCGCCGCCATGAAGGCGGAGGACGAGGCCTTCCTGGCCCTCCGCGCCGAGCGGAACCGCCGGCCGGCGCCCGACGCCGAGCGCCTGAAGTCCCTCGAAGCCGCCTTCAAGGCCGCCCAGGAGGAGGCCCAGAAGTATTCGGAGACGGGCGAGTTCGACAAAATCATCGAACGCGAGGGCGCCCAGGGTATCAACGCCTTCACCGCCTTCGACCAGACCGTCTACTTCTACTCCCTGCCCTCCAACAAGGCCGAACTCTGGGCCGCCCTGGAAGCGGACCGCTTTTCCAATCCGGTCCTGAGGGAGTTTTACAAGGAGAAGGACGTGATCATGGAGGAGAAGCGCATGGGAGAGAGCAGCCCCACGGGCCGCCTCTTCGACGACTTCTTCCCCGTGGCGTACAAGGCCCACATGTACCGCTCCTTCGTCATCGGGCACATGAGCGACCTTCAGCACGTCTCCCGCCAGGACGCCCTGAACTGGTTCAACACGTACTACCGCGCCAAGAACCTCACCTGCGCCGTAGTGGGGGACGTGGATCCGGCGGCCCTCCTGCCCGTGCTCGAGAAGCACCTGGGCCGGATCCCGGCGGGC
The DNA here is from genome assembly GCA_040758175.1 of Acidobacteriota bacterium. Classification (GTDB taxonomy): domain Bacteria; phylum Acidobacteriota; class UBA4820; order UBA4820; family DSQY01; genus JBFLVU01. The sequence continues at coordinate 1,332 of JBFLVU010000012.1, forward strand.
GTCAAGCCCGAGGGACCCGTCACGGTGGAGCCTCCCCAGCGGGCCGAGAAGCGCGTCCTCATGGAGGACAAGGCCCAGCCCTTCCTCGTGATCGGCTACCACCGCCCCGCCGTGACCCACCCCGACAGCGCCGCCTACGAGGCCCTGGCGGACATCCTGGGCGGCGGCCGGTCCTCCCGCCTGTACACCGCCCTCGTCAAGGAGAAAAAGCTCGCCGTGCAGACGGCCTCCATGCCCACCATCGAAGGGGAGAAGTACCCCGGCCTCTTCGTGATCTTCGCCGTGCCCAACAAGGGCAAGAGCAACGCCGAGTGCGAGGCCGCCATCTACGCCGAACTGGACCGCCTCCAGAAGGAGCCCGTCACCAAGGAGGAGCTCGACGGCGTGAAGGCCCGGGCCAAGATGAAGTTCATCGACTCCATCGACTCCAACGTGGGCCTGGGCATCCAGCTGGCCATGGCGCAGAACGTACACGGAGACTGGCGGGAGATGTTCAAGGCCCTGGACAAGATCGACGCCGTGAAGGCGGAGGACATCCAGCGCGTGGCCAAGACCCTCTTCCTGAAATCCAACCGCACCGTGGGCCTCATCGAGACGGTCCCCGACTCGGCGAACTGAGGAGCCTGCCATGGACATCACGAGAAGGAAGTCCCTGTTCGGCGCCCTGGCCCTTTTCCTCGCCGTCGCGCCCGTCTTCGCGGCGGGGGCGCAGAAGCCCCGCCCCATCGACACGCTGAAGTACCCCAAGCTGAACGACATCAAGATGCCTGCGGTGGAGCGCATCCAGCTGCCCAACGGGCTGAAGGTCATCCTCGTGGAGGACCACGAGCTGCCCGTCGTCCAGATGCGCGCCCTGGTCCGCGGCGGCAAGGTGGCCGAGCCCGCGGGCAAGGCCGGCCTGTCGGACCTCTTCGGAGAAGCCCACCGCACGGGCGGCGTGCAGAGCCTGAGCGGCGACCGGGTGGACGAGTTCCTGGAGCGCATCGGCGCCTCCATCGAGTCCAACGTCTCGGACGCGTACGGGTCGCTCTCGGCCAAGACGCTCAGGGAGAACCTCGACCAGGTCCTGCCGCTGTACGTGGAGTTCCTGGCCTCCCCCGCCTTCGCCGAGGACAAGGTGGACCTGGCCAAGACACACCTCTACAGCGTCATCGCGCGTCGGAACGACGAGGTGATGAACATCGCCCGGCGGGAGATCCTCAAGGTCATCTACGGCGCCGGCTCGCCCTACGCCCGGATGGTCGAGTACGCCGACGTGGATAGCCTTGCCCGGGAGGACCTCCTCGCCTTCCATCAGAAGTTCTACCGGCCCGACAACGCCATCCTCGCCGTCTGGGGAGACTTCGACGCGGCGGCCATGAAGGAAAAGCTGGCCGCGGCCTTCGGCTCCTGGAAGGCCTCCGGCCCCCGGCCCGAAATTCCCGAGCCCTTCATCTTCCCGCCCGAGCCCTCGGTCAACTACATCGAGAAGAAGGACATCGAGCAGACCTTCCTCTTCGCCGGCCTCCTGGGCCTCCGCCTCGACGATCCCGATTTCCCGGCGGTCAACATGCTCTCCGAGATCCTCGGCGGCAGCATGGCCTCTCGCCTCTTCACCCAGATCCGCACCCTCAAGGGCCTGGCCTACGGCGCCGGCGGCTTCATGGTGCCGGCCTACGACCACCCCGGGGCCTTCTACTTCTTCACCTCCACCAAGCCCTCCACCACGGCCAAGGCCCTGGAGACCCTCCTCGACGAGTTGAAGAAGATCCGCGCGGAGCAGGTGACCGACGAGGAGCTGGACCGGGCCAAGAAGGGCTACCTCAACTCCTACGCCTTCGAGTTCGATTCCACCGACAAGATCGTGAACCGCCTCCTGACCTACGACTTCTACGGATACCCCGCCGATTTCAACACCCGCCTTCGCGACGCCATCGAGAAGGTGACGAAGGACGACGTCCTTGCCGCCGCAAAGAAGCACCTGCGCGTCGAGGACCTGGCGATCGTCGCCATCGGCATTCAAGAGAAGTTCGACCGGCCCCTCGCGGAGTTCGGACCGGTGAAGACCCTGGACATCACGATCCCCGATCCTCCGGCCAAGGAGACCCTCCCCGAGGCCACGCCCGAAGCCCTGTCCCGCGGACAGGCCCTGCTCCTCTCGGCCGCCCAGGCCGCGGGTGAAAAGGCCCTGCGGGGACTCAAGGACGTGGCCACCGAGGGCACCGCCTCCATGAAGACCCCCATGGGCGACATGGAGTTCAAGGTGTCCACCGTTTTCGCCGTTTCCGGCAGGTCCCACAGCACCCTGCAGACGCCCATGGGAACGATGGAGCAGGTATTCGACGGAGGGCGCGCCTGGATGAAGATGGGCCCCAAGGTCCAGGACCTCCCCGGCTCGGCCGCGGAGGAGATGGCCAGGGGGATCTGGTTCGACTCGGGCGCCGTCCTCCTCTACCGCGCCGCCCTCGATGGAAAAGCCCAGGCCCAGTCCCTGGGCAAGGTCTCCTTCGAAGGACAGGACGCCGAAGAGGTCTACCTCCTGGCCCCCGTGGACAAGGTGAGACTCTACCTGTCTCCGGACGGCCGGACCCTCCTGGGGAGCCGCCGCCGCATCACCACGCAGGCGGGCCCCAAGGAGATGACCGAGGTTTACTCCGACTACCGCGACGCGGGCGGCCTCAAGGTGCCCTTCTCCACGGTCCAGAAGGAGGGCGGCGAAGTGGCCGCCACCCAGAAGGTCGCCTCCGTGAAGCTCAACGCCGGCTTCGACCCCGGCCTCTTCGAGAGGCCCTCGGCGGCCGAATCCAAGTAGTCCCCGGCCGGCCCCACCGCTGCGAGAGCAAGAGGCGCCCCGCCCCTCCGGCGGGGCGCCTCCTTTTCAGGGGGCTCCCTACTTCACCGCGATCTCGGCGCGGGCCGAGTGCCCACGGCCGTCCCGGACCTCCACAACGTGCTCCCCCCGGGTCAGGGGCCAATCCAGGCTCCCGTCGGAGGAGACGCGCCCCACCTCGGCGCCGTCCACGAGCCAGAGGAGCGTTCGCGGAGGGCCCGTTGAGGCGGCGCGGAGGGGCAGGGTCTGAAAACCCGGGCGGAGGGTGGGGTCGAGGAGGTAGACGGCGCCCGCGGGGGGGTTGAGAAGGACCAGGGGCGGCGAGGAGGGGCGGCGCGAATCCCCCGGAGGGGGCGGGGCGGGAAGGGCCGCGGCGCGCTCCTCGAGACGGCCCGCGCTCCGCGCCCAGGACCGGTACTCGGCGGGCCAGGCCACGGTCCCGTCCTTTCCGTGCCAGGAGCACGTGGCCGGCGCCGCCGACGGAGGCAGCCACTCCCTCTCCACGCGAGGGCACCGGGGCGAAGCCGCCAGCCCCGAAAGGGCGCAGATCTCAAAGGCGGCGAGCCCCTCCGGGCGGTCCGCGAGGGGAGGGTCGGCGGGTCCGGGCAGGCGCCCCGTGGACCTCTTCTGGGCGGCCAGGAGCACGTCGTGGAAGAGGGGTCCGGCCCCTGTCACGCCGGAGCAGTTCACCAGGGGCGTCCGGTCGAAGTTGCCCACCCATACGCCCACCGTGACCTCCCGCGTGAAGCCCACGCACCAGTTGTCTCGGTAGGCCTGAGAGGTGCCGGTCTTGACCGCCGCGGGGAAAGGAAAATCCAGGCTCCCCCCCGACCCGAAGGCCCACGCCCTTGCCGAGGAATCGCTCAGGACCTCGGCGGCCCAGAAGGCCGAGCGGGGAGAGAGGACCCGCCGGGGCTCGGCGGGGATCGGAGAAGTGGACGAGCCGTCGGCCCACCTCACATGCCTTACGAGCCGTGGCGGGAGGTAGAGGCCGCCGCGGGCCAGGACCGCGTAGGCGGCGGCCACCTCGTCGAGGCGGACCTCCGCGTCCCCGAGGGTGAGCCCGAAGCCGTAAAAGTCCGCGTTCCGGTCGAGGGTCGAGAGCCCTGCCGCCCGGAGGAGGCCCAGGAGGTCCGCCACGCCGACCTTGGAGAGCAGGTACACGGCGGGGACGTTCTCCGATCCCGCCAGGGCGACCCGGGCCCGCATGGGTCCCCGGAAGACACCGTCGTAATTGCGAGGGGCGTAGAGGACGCCCTCCTCCGCCGTGGGGAAGTGGGAGGGCACGTCGGGCAGGACCGAGGCCGGCGTGAAGCCCTTTTCGAAGGCGAGGGCGTACGTGAAGGGCTTGAGGGCCGACCCGGGCTGGCGCGGGGATGCGGCGCCGTCGATGGCCCCGCCGTGGGCCCCGTCGAAGTAATCCGCTGAGCCCTCGTAGGCCAGGACCTCCCCCGTCTCGTTGAGGAGGACCACCACGGCGGCGTTGTGGGCGCCGTGCGCGAGACGGGCTTCCCGTCCTGCCGCCAGGATCCCCCGGACGTCGCCCTGCAAATCGAAGTCAAGGGTCGTCTCCACCCGCGAGGCCCCGCCCCCGTCGAGACCCCGAAGGACCCGCTCCACGAAATGAGGCGCCACGAAGGGGCGGTCCGGACGGCCCACCTTCAGGCGCTCCTTCAGGGCCCGGCGGTGCTCCTCCCCGTCCAGGAACCCCAGGGATCGCATGCGCCCGAGCACCCACCGCTGGCGCCCGAGGGCGGAGCCCAGGTTCCCGTATGGATCGAGGGCCGTGGGGCGCTGGGGCAGGCCCGCCAAGAAGGCGGCTTGCGCCGGAGTCAGGTCCTGGGGCAGACAGCCGAAGTAGCCCCGGCTCGCCGCCGAGGCCCCCACGAACTGGTTTCCGTAGGGGGCCACATTGAGATAGAGGGCCAGGATCTCCCGTTTGGAAAGGCGGTGCTCCAGGCGGAGCGCGTAGACCATTTCCAGCAGCTTGCCGCCCACGGTGCGGGGCCGGCCCATGAGCCGCTTTACGGCCTGCTGGGTGAGGGTGGAACCCCCTTCCTTGATCCTCCCCGCCCTCACGTCGTGCCAGAGGGCCCGGCCGAGAGCGAGGGGGTCGAGGCCCGGGTGGCGGAAGAAGCGCCCGTCCTCGGCGGCCAGGGTGGCTTCCACCAGGGTCGGGGGCAGGGCCTCGGGCTTCAGCCACGCGCTCCGGCCATCCCGCTCCGAAAGGCTCTCGTAGAGGGGAGCGCCGCGCCGGTCCACCACCCGGGTGGAGTGGTGGGCGGAGGGGTCCAGGAAACCCTCCGGCAGAGGCCCGCAACGAAGCCACAGGGCGAGCGGGACCGACGCCAGTAGGAACGCCGCCCCGGCCCTCGCCCGCCGGGACCTCGCCAGGTGTCCGAACCTCTCCGCGGCGCCGCCCATGGACTTATCGCCTGGGACGGGAAGGGGTTGGCACCTTCCCGTCCAGCGCTCGGGTAGTCAAAGCCCACCGCGGGGGGCTCAAGCGTAGGCAGGCCCGCGGCTTCGCCCTCGCTGCCCACCCATCCCCGCTTTGAAAAAGTCCTATGCGCATGCCCGATTCTTCACGTCCGGAGCAATAGTGTACACGCTCGCGGTTTGCTACCCTTACACAGGGGTCCCGCCTGGGGGCCCGAAAGGGGGATTGGGGCGATGACACGACAGGCGACGGTAGCGTGGATTTTCGGTGCGTGGCTGTTGGGCGCGGGGCTCGGCGTTTTGGGCCAAACGGGAGGCCCCCTCCCCTCGGACCGGGGCGAGGCCATCCAGGGTCTTCTGGATGAAAGCCGGTACCAGGAGGCCCTGGCCTCCGCCGAAGAGGGACTGAAGGCCGACCCCGCCAACCCGGACTTCGGCCTGGGCAAGATCCGGGCCCTCCTCGGCCTCGGCAGACCCCTCGAAGCGGCCCGCCTGGCCGTCCCCCTGGCGGGGCGGTTTCCCGATCGACCCGAATTTCGGTACTACGCCGGCGAATCGGCCTTCCAACTCGCCATGGTCCCCCAGGCCGTCCAGCACTGGTCCGCCCTCCTTCCCGTGGCCGGATGGTCGGAGACGGCCTGCCGGCGGGCCGTGAACGCCCTCCTCGCCACGGGCAAGGAAGCCGAGGCCCGCGCCCTTCTGGACCAGACCCTGGCCCGCTTCGAAAAGCCCCCGGTCGGAATCCTGCGGCTGGCCCTGAGCCTGGCGCAAAAGGGTGAGGAGGGAGTTCGACTGGCCGACCGCCTGGTCCAGGCCGACCCCGCCAGCAAGGAGGAGTACGAGGGCCTCAAGCGGCTGTACGCGTCCATCGGCACCGCCTCGCTCTTCGAGGAAAAGCTGGAGGCCGCCTACCCCATCGTTCTCCCCCTCAAGGAGAAGTCCGAGTTCCGCGACATCTCCTCCCTCACGTGGGGCTCGGGCGATATCGGCACGACGGGCGTCACCACCTCCACGCGCGTGGTCACGCCCGTGGCGGTGAACGGGACCAAAGAGAAGCTCATGCTCCTCGACTCGGGGTCCGACCTGTGTCTCGTGAGCCCCAAGTGGGTCGAGGAACTCGGCCTGAAGCCCGTGGCCACGGCCGAGTACCTCGGGCTGGGCATCCAGGGCTCCCAGACGTCGAACTGGGTCCTGCTGGATTCCATGAAATTCGGCCCCCTCACGATCCGCCACGTGCCCGCCATGGTCATCAGCGAAAGGGAGGACTTCTTCAAGGAGGTGGGCGGGATCATCCCCCTCTCGCTCCTGCGCCACCACGGCATCCTCTACGACCGGCGCCACAGCAAGCTTGTGCTCCACCCCACGGGCACCGACCCCAAGGCCGTCCTCGGGCCGGACGCCTTCAAGGTCAAGTCCCTCTGGCCCTACGATCGCCCCTTCGTGGAGACGTCGGTCAACGGAAAACCGGGGTGCTTCTTCCTCGTGGACACGGGCGCCTACGCCACCTTCATCGCCGCCGAGAGGGCCAAGGAGGTGGACGTGTCCATCAACTCGGCGCGCTTCGGCTCCCAGATGGGCTCCGGCCTGTCGGGCGCTTTCGCCTCGGGCGTGGCCGCCGACGTCACCATGGTCCTGGGCAACACGCGTCTCAACATGCAGACGGTCCAGGTGACGCCCCTGGGCGGAGGCTGGGGCCTCCCGTCCTACGGGATCCTCGGCCGCCGCGACGTCCTCGACCTCTTCGCCATGTGGTTCGACTACAAGGCCAACACCGTCGCCTTCGCGCCCTACGACAAGTAGCGCCGGGGGGCGGCTGAGACCCGTTCTTGAAAAATCCGAGATGGTCCCATGATGCCGTTCGGGATCAGGCTAGGTGCCAGTTGTTGTTGTGCGGCGCAAGGTGGAGTTCTTTCACGAATCTCCGTGCCTCTGCTGTGCAATCCCCTTGCATCCACACTTCTACTTACCTCGGCGCGAGGTAGTCTGCGGCGAGGCGCCAAACGCCCGCGGCGTCGCGGCGCCAGAGGCGGGCGAAGACCATGGCCCGCGGCTCGTCCTGCCCGGGCGAGGGGGGAACGGTGGCGATGCCCGCCACCAGGGCGAGGTCCTTCGAGGAGGAGGGCCACACGAGGGAAGCGGTCCAGGAGGCCTGGCCCGTGATCGGCCGGAGCGCCTCGCCGAGGGACTCGGGGCCCGAGGCGGGCAAGACCCCCTCCCGGAAGACGGCCACGTCGGGCGCGGCCAGGGCGGCGGCGGCCGCCACGTCGTTTCCCTTCAGGGCCGCCGTGAAGGCGTGGTCCGCGTCCAGGGCCTTTCGATCCGCGCCTGCCTCCGCCACGGATTGGTGAGAGAGGAGTTCGGCGGCGCCCTCGGGCGGCGGATCGGAACAGGGATGGCCCACGCCCGTGTCGAGGAGGAGCCTCCAGGGTCCCCCGCCCTCCCGCTTCCAGATCGAGAGGTAACGCCCGCAGGCATCCGGCGCGGGGGACTTGGGGTCCTTCCGGTACACCCATGGGCCGAAGGTGTAGCCCAGATCGCCCGCGAAGGAGACCTCCACCCGCTGGGGCGCCCAGGCGAGAAGGCCGGGCTGGGGCGGCCTTTCCTCGTACCAGCGCCGGGCCGCCACGGGGCCCGGCCGGAAGACGACGGCCTCCTCGGCCAGGACCCCCAGAAAGGCCTCCCGGATGCCCTTCTCCGCGGCGGACATGGCGAAGGCGCGTTCGGCCGCCTCCAGGGACGAGGCGGGCGGCAGAGAGGGCGCCGGAGGCGCCGACTGCGCCAGGGCGGCGAGGGGAATTCCGACGGCAACGACGACCCACTTCAGGTCCATGGCTCCCTCTTTCTTTTCTTCGTCCCCGGGCCCGGGGCCGGCCGACGGATGCAGGCCCCTACTCCCCCACCTCGATCCGGTCCGTGGCGGTCCTTCCGAAGACCTCGGGCTCGTACATCTCTTCGGCCCGTGCGGGTGCGACGCGGTACGATCCCGGCGTCGTGGCGCGGCAGATGTAGGAGAAGACGTGCCGGCCCTCGGAGAGCCGGGTGGCGAAGAGGAGCACCCGGTCGTCGTGCCGCTCCACGTGGTCGAAGCCGCCCCGGCGCCACCAGGCGGTCCAGTCGTACCCGACATCCTCCTCGCCCGGCGCGTTCTGGGCGCGGACGAGGTCCCGCGCCGTCGTGGCGAACCAGGACTCCACGGGTTCGAACCCCGCGGGAAGCGGGTCCGTCACGGCCACGAAGCGCCGCTCCTTGGTCAGGTCGAGAGTGAGGGTGACGCGCACGAGGGACCCCGCCCGGAAGGTCCGGGAGGGCTCCGCGCCCCCTTTCTCCGTAAAGGGCTCGTAGGTCCGCGCCACCCGCATCCCCGCGTCCAGGCCATCCTGGAAGAGGGCGTCCACGGCGTACTTGAGACGCGCCGTGTAGAAGAGCGTCCCCGCTCCCTCCTTCCTGAAGTCGAGGGGAAGCCGCGTTCCCACCGGCCCCCGGGCGAGGATCTCAGGCATGGGCAGGGACTTCTTCGACGTCTCCGTGGAGCGCCCCCGGAAGGCCTTGGATGCGAGCCGGTCGCCGCCGAGGGAGACGAGGGCCGTGAAGTCGGGGACCTCCTTCTCGTAGGACCTGTAGTAGTCCACGAGGGACTCCATGCACAGGGCGTTCTCCTGGGTGTTGCCCCAGCGGCCCTTCTCGCGGACCTTCATGAGCCACCGGACCATCCTGGCCACGACCTCCTCCCGCGCCGGCTCCTTCACGAAGGTCCTCAGGACGATGGCCGTGGAGCGCACGTTGGAGTTCCAGAACCAGAGGAGGTACGGGTCGGACAGCTCCTCCACGTGGGCCGCCCCGCCCTCGGGCAGGATGGCGTTGTCCATGCGCCTGAGCAGGGAGGCGCGCTCCGTCTCGAAGCGGCCGGAGGCCCGCACGGCGTCGGCGAGGTAGGCCAGGGCGAAAACGGGCATGCGGTCCGCGTAGCCGTAGAGCCGCGTCAGGTGGCTGTCCACGTTGCGGCCGCCCTCCGCGAGGACCTTGACGGCGAAGGCCTGCCACGCGGTGTAGGCGGGCCACCACCCCTCGTTCTCCGGACGGGACCCGTTGAGCTCCCCTTCGAGGAAGCCGTAGCCCTTCTGGAGGACCGCCGGGCTCACCGCGTAGCCCAGCCCCTGGGCCCTCTGGTAGACGTGCAGGACGTAGCTCGTCAGGTAGGCGGAGGCGAAGAAGCAGGGGTCCCCTTTCCAGTACACGAAGCCCCCGTTCTCGCACTGGTAGGCCTCCAGGTCCTTGAGGGTCCTCTGGGAGATGGAGCGAAGCTTGCCGGGCTCGATGCCGGGAAGCGAAAAGGCGTCCCCGAGGTCCGACGCGAGGACCAGGGCCAGTGCGCACGAGGCCCTCTGCTCGGCGCAGCCGTAGGGGTAGTCCACGAGGTAGCGCGCGCCCTCGCCCAGACCCACCAGGGCCGTGGAGGAGAGTTCGAGGTCGAGGCCTCCGAAATCGGCCACGGCGCCCGAGGGGACCTCCAGGACCTCCGCGGAGTCGGGCCGGGCCTGCCCGTAGGCGGCCACCACCTCGGGGGAGACGAGGAGCTCCACCGGAAGGGACTCCTCCAGGGCGTCCTCCTCGCCGGCGAGGCGGGCCTCCAGCCGGAGGCGGGCCCTTCCCACGCCCGCGGCCTCGAAGGCGAAACGGACCTCGGCGGGGGCTCCAGGAGAGACGGCCACCTCCGTCTCCGCCGGCCCGGTGATCTTCAGGCGCGCCGGATCGAGGCTTCTGACCGAGATCCGGACCGCGCCGTGCTCCTTCATGCGGCTGTGGACGACGCACCCGAAGGAGGCCCGGTCCCCCAGCGCGAGGAACCGCGGGAAGGCCGGCAGAAGGAGGAGGGGCTTGCTCGTGCGGATTTCCCGCTGGGCCCATCCGAAGCGCGAAGCCTTGTCCTGGGCCACGGCCATGACCCGGTACGTGGTGAGTCCGTCGGGCAATGTGACTTCCGCAGTCACTTTTCCGCGGGCGTCGGTGACGAGGGACCCCAGGTAGAAGGCGAGCACCCGGAAGTCCTTCCGGATCGTTCCCGGACCGTCCTCGGGGCCTCCCCCTCCGCCCTCGTCGGCGCCCTTGGGGGTGAGCACCCGGCGGGAGACGATGCGCTGGCGGGAGTCCTGGGTGAGGACCTGGAGGGCCTTGGGCACCCAGACCTCGGGGAGCAGGTCGGGGGTCTTGTACCCCGTCAGGGAGAGGACCCCGTAGTCCACCGCCCAGAGGGTGACCTCGGCGGCGTCGGGCTTTCCGGCGGGATCGGACACCGTCACCGCGACCTTCGCCCTCCCGGCGGGCCGGTACTCCTCGCGGTCCGTCTCGACGGACACGGCGAGGCGCTTGGAGCGGTCCTCCACCTTCAGTTCCACCATCCCCATGCGGAAGGAGGGCTTGCCCGGGTCGCTCGCGTCCTCGGTGGTGAAAGCCTCCGTGCGGCCCTTCACGAGAAGGACCGACACGAAGACGTTGGGGACGTGCTCGTCCCCGATGGGGACTTCCACCGTCTGCTGAGTGGAGGTGAGGTCGAAGACCCTCCGGGTCTTCACGCCCTCGCGCTCCGTGGTGAGGAGGGCCTTGGCCTTCTCCCAGGGCGACTTGACGAGGATGCGGGCCGTCTCGCCGGGTCGGTAGGTCTTCTTTTCGGGGACGAGGTCCATGCGGTTGTGGTCGTACCGCTCCCAGGCCGTGTACCCCGCGCCCAGGGCGTAGAAGGAGACGGAGGAGGAGGTCCGGCGGCCGGAGGCGTCCCCCGCCTCGCCCTTGAGGAGGTAGAAGCCCCCCTCCGCGACGGGGATCCGGACGGGGGCCGGCTCGCCGGCCGTCTCCGCCTCGCCCGTCCACTTCTCCACCTCGCGCCGCTCGCACTCCCACGTGTAAAACCCGTTGCCCTCGGCGCGGCGGACGCTGTGCCACTGCACCTGGACCAGGGACAGGCGCACCTTCACACCGGGCGCGGCCGAGCCGTCCAGGCCCGCGGCCACCACCTCGCTCTCCAGGTCCCTCCCCGCGTCCACGAAATAGCCGGGGCGGCGCAGGCCCACGAGGAACGGCGCCGGGTAGACCGGCAGGGAGGCGCGTCCCGAGAGGCTCTGGCGCGAGACGTCCGTCACCGTGCCCTCCAGGGTGTAGGTGTAGGGGACGCCCTCGTCAGGCCGGGTGGGGATCTCGATCTTCACCTGCCCCTGGGGGTCCAGCGTCCCCTCCTTCCGCTCGAGGACCTCCTCTTCGCGGGGCCGGTACCTGCCCCAGCCGGCCTCGTCCAGGAAGGTCCAGCGCTCCTCGGGGTAGGCGTCGGCCACGGCGGCGGGCACGGAGTAGAGGCGCCGGCGGGACGAGACGTACTCGACCCTTTTCCCGGCCATGGGGGCGCCGAAGAGGTAGCGGCCCGTGACCGAGCCCATCAGGGTCGCGCCGGCCACTCGCTCGGGGGCGCCGAGGGCGGCGTCCACCCGAAAGTCGGGCTTCCGGTAGGCGGCCACGAGGAAGTCTCCGTAGGTGGAGCCCGTGTGGCCCTCCACGGTGGAGGTGATGGAGTAGGTCCCGAGTGGGGCCTCCTCGGGGATCTTCACGGTCCAGTCGGCGGCGCCCCAGGCATTCAGGGTCACGGTGCGCTTGTCCACGTCGCCGTCCCGGCTGTCCTTGAGGACCACCTCCACCTTCTGACCTTCGGGGGGGACCTTCATGCCGGAGGCCGTGTCGCTGCGGAGGATGGCCTTGAGGTGGACCTCCTCCCCCAGCTTGTAGACGCCCCGGTCGGGGAAGACGGCGCCGCGCAGGACGGGTTTGGCCTCGAAAAGGTCGAGGTTGGCGCCGAAGGACCAGGGCTCCACCCCCTCGTTCCAGTCGGAGCAGGCGTAGGCCACGTCGCCGTCCTTCTCGGCGGTCACGACGTAGGCGAAGCGCCACCAGTCCTCGGGGGTTCGAAGGGGCGTGTCCTCGGCCTGGGCCAGGCCGGCCTCGTCCGTGGCGCCCGTCCAGAAGACCGCGCCGTCGGGCTTGAGGAGGGTGACCCGGGCGCCCCCCACGGGCGAGCCGTCGGAGAGGCGGGTGACCCAGACGAGGGTGTTCTGGGGGCTGTCCTTGACGGTGATGCCAAGGTCCGTCACCTGGAGGAGGGTGGCCTTGGGCCGCCCGTCCGGTTCGGGCTCGGCGTTGGCGATGGCCTCCCCGTTGCGGACCGCCGCCCAGACGAGTCCCTTCCCCTGGGGGTTCAGCGCGGACTTGAGATCCAGCCCGTAGAACTGGATCTTGTCGCTGACCCACCGGAGGGGACGCTTCACCGGCTCGCCGGGCGGCGGAAGCCGGAAGGGCTCCCAGGTCCAGTCGTCCTGGACCTCCCCCGTGTCGGGGTCCTTGGTGGAGGGGCGCACCGAGAGGGCGCGGACGGCCTCCATGAGGCCCTCGGGGCGCAGGGGGGAGACCCACTGGTCCACCCACTTGAGGTTCCGCGCGCTGAAGGGTACCACCGGCCCCCCCGCCGCCTCCCAGACGCCGAAGCCCGATTCGAAGCTGGAGAAGGCCGTGCGGTGGAGGTTGACGAGGCTTCCGACCCACGTGTAGCCGAGGGTCTGGCCGTCGGCGGACGTGAGGTTCCGGTCGAGCTTCAGCACGAAGGTCTGGGCCGCGCCGAAGGGAAAGCCGGTCTGGTCCAAGGACCAGGCCGCGCTGGGGTAGTCCCAGGATTCATCGTCCGCCGCCTCCTCGCCCCGGGGAAGCGGCTCGGAGGTATCGGGACCCGTGGCCTTGCGAACCGTGAACCCCTTCTTCAAGTCCGACAGGTAGAGGGGCGCCGTGAACCGGAGGGGGTTGTACCGGTCCGGGTTGCACCCCACCGAACAGCGCAGTCCCTCCACGAAGAAGGCCCGCTCCAGCTCCACCGTGAACCCCTGGAACTCGCCCGGCGTTTCCGACCCGGCGGGGCTGGGGACGCCCGGGGCGACCTCCAGGCGCATCCAGGCGTTGGGCGGCGGGGCGGAGGCGGTCTCCAGGACGACGATCTCGTCCTTCTTTGGAAAGCGCTTCTCGTCCCAGGAGGAGGCCAGGCCGAAGGGGACGGGACGGTTCGAGCGCGCCGCCAGGGAGGCCTCGGCCGCTTTGAACTGGTAGTCCTCCAGGGCCTGGGGATCTTCCCTCCGGAGCCAGGAGAGGCCCTCCGGGGGCAGGGCCGGCGGCTCCCAGGGATGGGGCTTGAAGACGAGTTCCAGATGGCGGGCCACGTCGGCGGCCTTCACCGGCTGGTTGAAGGCGAGAACCAGCACCGCCGGGGATTTCACCGTGCCGTCCTTTCGGTACCACCGGACGCTCTTCAGGCGCGCCGTGGGGGTCGTGAAGGAGAAGGAGAGGGCCTCTTCGAGGCTCCGGCCCGAAACCGCCCGGACCCCCCGGGCGATACGTACGGTGTATCGCGTCGCGAAGGGAAGGGGCGCCTTGGGGGTGAAGAGGAGGGTGTCCGTCCCCGACCACCGGAAGACGCCGTCCACGGCGGGCTGGATGGAAAAGAAGGGGGCCGTCACGGGGTCGGGAATGCGCCCGAGGGCCACCATGGGCTCCGAAAAGACGACCCGGATCTCGTTGGCCTCGGCGAGGGAGGCGACCTCCCCCTCGGGCCCCGCCTTCAGGACCCTCAGTCCGTCCTCCGCCCCCCACAGGGCGGTGGAAACCGCCAGCACCGCCGCCAGTCCGATGGCCCTTCCCGCGCCGTGCCTCATGGTCCCTCCCCGCGCGGAGCCGCGTCCCGCCCCGCCCTGGATTCGCTTCGTTGAACGGCGCCAGTCTACGCCGCGCCTCCGGGGGCCACAAGCTGGCCGTTTCACCCCGCCATGTCTCATTTCCCCTCCCACTTCCTAAATATGGTTCCTTAAGGTTCCTCTTGAAACGCGCCATTCCCCCCAGGGAGCCCCCCCCGGTCCGGGAGTGTTTGCGCGGGCACCCGCGGGGCGTATACTTTTCCCGTAGGCAGCGGGGATGAGGCTTCAGGAAATTTGAGGCGATTGCACACTCACAGGGCAGTTCAGGCCGGGCGCCGGCGGGGGCTCGGTCAAGGAGGGGGTCATGCGCGCGCTCACTCGTCGTCTCTTCGTGTTCCTGGCGGCCACTTCGGTCCTGGCCGGCGCTTCGGGTTCGGCCGCCGAGAAGGCCCCCCGTGCGGGGGGGCCCGTCGGCATCGCCTCCTGGGGGCCCGGGTCGTCCTACATCGAGTCGGCCATCGACGACACCACGGGCCAGTTCACCATGGGCGTGCCCGGCGGGCCCGTCCTGGTGTACGGACATCCTTATCCAGGGACGTCTTTCTCCTCCGTCAAGGTGGACGGGACGGTCTACACGAACGACGGCCACGCCTTCGGGACCCTGGTCCAGGCGCCCACCACCGTGGGCCTCACGAACGAGGGCATCTGGTACCTCGGGGCGGGCCCCCTCAAGGTCCACCAGAAGATCACCCTGGTGACGAGCGCCACCACGGGCCACCAGGACACCTACCTCATCGAGTACAAGGTGGGGAACAACGACTCGGTGAGCCACACGGTGGGCGTGCGCGTCATGCTCGACACCATGATCGGGGACAACGACAACGCCCCCTTCCAGGTGCCCGGGACGGGCTCCATTTCCAACGAGACCGAGTGGGCCGGGGCCTCGGTCCCCCCCTACTTCTTCGTCTTCGACGACCTATACAACCCCACCGTGACCTGCCAAGGGACCCTCTTGGGAGGACAGGTAGCTACGCCCCCGGACCGGTTCCAGGTTGCTTACTGGTCTAACATCTACGGGACTGAATTCGACTACACGGTGAACCCGGGCGCCACCATCTACGACACGGCCTACGCGCCCTACTGGGTGGACCGGGTCATCCCGCCGGGCACCAGCGTCACCTTCGGGACCTACTACGGCCTCGGGAGCGTGGCCGTCAACACGACGCCGCCCCTCGCCACGGCCCTCACGGCTCCCGCCACCCTGGACTGCCTCCTCGGCCAGTTCTCCCCCAACCCCTTCACGGCCTCCCTGTACCTGTCCAACACCCTCTCGGGGGCCTCGGGCACGGTGACCGGCGTCACGGCCACCCTGAGCCTTCCCGCGGGCCTCTCTCTGGCCTCGGGGACCCTCACCCAAACCGTGGGGGACCTGGCCCTGGGGGCCTCCTCCCTCAAGTCGTGGAACATCCGGGCCACGGGCGACGTCACGGGGACCCTGACCTACAGCATCCTGGTCAGCTCCACCAACCTGGGCTCCAAGACGGTCACGGGCCAGGTCTACGTGCCACCGGGGTGCGTCCAGGCCGGGTGCGGGACCTACATCGTCACCGACGACAACGAGAACAACGCCCGGACGGGCACGCCCGACGGGGACTGGAACACCTGCGTCTGGAACTCGGACGGCAACCACCCCATCGAATTCAACGTGCCCGTCACCGGCGCCCTCCCTGCGGCGAGCGCCAAGCTGCTCCTTCTGTGCAACGACGTGGACGAGACGAGCGGCGAGGTGGACGAGGTCTACTTCAACGGCCACCTCCTGGGGACCCTCACGGGGGCGAACAACCAGGATTCCACCACGGTCTTCACGATCCCGAACCTCTCCTGGGTCCTCGCGGGCAACAACTACGTCGAGATCCACGTGGACGTGGACGACACGGGCTGGTGCGTCTACATGAAGCAGGCCCAGATCGTGATCGACGGCGGGTGCCCCGCCACGGCCTCCTGCCGGACCATCGACACGGACCAGTCCTCGTACGATTTCGGCGAGGAGGTGATCGTGACGACGGAGGCCGACACCACTTTGGCCTCCCAGGAGATCCGGATCGAGACCAACATCCTCGATCCCTTCGGCGTGAACGTGGCGGGGGACGACACGACCTTCACCACCTACGGGAGCGCGAACGATCCCGCCACCTTCCACCTGTACCTGCCGTCCTCGGGTGACTCGGGCCTCTACACCGTGGAGTCGCTGATCTTCGACACGGCCTCGGGGCTCCTCCAGACGACCTGCCAGACCACCATCGCCGTGGGGAGCGTGTCCAACTGCCCGGCCACCTTCCTGCTCAACCAAGTGGACGCCTCGGCGTGCCCCACGGTGAAGGCCGTCGTGAGCGTCCTGGACGCCCTGGGCAACCCCGTCACGGGCCTGCCCGCCTCGGCCTTCTGCCTGACCGAGGACGGAGTGCCCATCACCGGCTTCACGGTGACCAGCGGCTCCGCCGGCGCCGGGGACCTCTACACCGCCCTGGTCCTCGACAATTCGGGGAGCCTCGGCTCCACCGCCTTCAACGACGAAAAGACCGCCGCCAAGGCCTTCCTGGCGCTCCTGGGCTCCACGGACCAGGCATCGGTGTACGGCTTCACCAGCACCGTGGACCTGGTGATGGACTTCACGACGGACAAGGCCGCCCTCGGTGCGGCGGTGGACGGCTACCCTTACAAGGGCGGGATGACGGCCTTCTACGACGGGGTCTACCAGGCCCTCTCCAACACCTCCACCCGGAACGGGCGCAAGGCCGTCATCGCCATGACCGACGGCGAGGACAACTCCTCCGCCCACTCCCAGGCCGAACTCATCGCCTACGCCCAGGGCCTGGGCATCCCCGTCTTCACCATCGGCTTCGGGAGCGCCGACGCCACGGTCCTCGACGCCATCGCCACCCAGACGGGCGGAAAGTACTTCGCCGCCGCCACCTCCGCCAACCTGCAGACCATCCTCCAGAGCATCGGCGCCATCGTGAACAGCCAGTACGTGATCACCTACACGACCACGAAGACCGACGGCCAGAGCCACACCCTCGTCCCGTGCGTCAACGTGCCCGGGTGCACATTGCTGACGGCCCAGGGCTCCTTCCAGTGCGGAAGCGTGGGGACCTGCCCCACCCTCATTGTCTCCCAGGTGGACACCTCCACCTGCCCCACGGTGAAGGTCGTCGTCACGGTGACCAATCCCTCGGGCCAGGCGGTGACGGGGCTCACCGCCTCCAACTTCTGCCTTTCGGAGGACGGGACCTCCAAGACCTTCACCCTTTCGACGGGGAGCGCCGGGGGCAACAACCTCTTCCTCGCGCTCAACCTGGACAATAGCGGGAGCCTCGGCTCCACGGCCTTCGCCGACGAGAAGACGGCGGCCCAGGCCCTCATCGGACTCCTGGGCACAGGCGACCAGGGGGCCCTCTACGGCTTCACGAGCAGCGTGGACCTGGTGCAGGACTTCACCGCCGACCAGCCCACCCTCCTCTCGTCCCTGGCGGCCTATCCGTACAAGGGCGGCGCCACGGCCTTCTACGACTCGGTCTACCAGAGCCTCTCCAACACGGCCGCGCGCACGGGCCGAAAGGCCGTGGTGGCCATGACCGACGGGGAGGACAACTCCTCCGCCCACACCCAGGCGGAGCTCATCGCCTACGCCCAGAGCCTGGGCATCCCCGTGTTCACCATCGGCTTCGGGAGCGCCGACGCCCTGGTGCTGGAAGCCATCGCCACCCAGACGGGCGGCCGCTACTACGCCTCCGCCTCGTCGGCCAACCTCCAGCAGATCCTCACGGACATCGGGAACGTCATCAACAACCAGTACGTGCTGACGTACACCACGACGAAGAACGACGGCCAGAGCCACGCCCTCGACGTCTGCCTGCAGAACGTCTCGGGCTGCGCCACCGTCCACGCCGCCGGAACCATGCAGTGCGGAGCCGCCGGCGGCGGGAACTGCCCCCAGGTCACCCTCACCCAGGTGGACACCTCCGCGTGCCCCGCGGTGAAGGGGATCCTCACCGTCCGCGACGCCGCGGGCAACCCCATCACGGGCCTCACCGCCTCCGCCTTCTGCGTCAAAGAGGACGGGACCTCCATCACCAACTTCACGGTGACTACGGCCTCCCAGAGCGGGACGGCCCTCTACCTCGCCCAGGTGATCGACAACTCGGGCTCCTTGGGCTCCTCGGCCTTCAACGACGAGAAGACCGCCGCCAAGGCCCTCGTAAACCTCCTCGGGACGAGCGACCAGGGGGCCGTCTACGGCTTCACGAGCACGGTGGACCTGGTCCAGGACTTCACGTCGAACAAGTCCACCCTCCTCTCCGCCATCGACGGCTACCCCTACAAGGGCGGAATGACCGCCTTCTACGACGGCGTCTGGACGGCCCTCACCAACACGGCCTCCAAGGCCGGCCGGAAGGCCGTGGTGGCCATGACCGACGGGGAGGACAACTCCTCCTCCCACGGCAAGGACGAGCTCGTCCTCTACGCCCAGAGCCTGGGCATCCCGGTCTACACCATCGCCTTCGGCAGCGCCGACCAGGCGGTCCTCGAGGACATCGCCACGCGGACGGGGGGCCTCTTCTTCGCCTCCGCCTCCTCGCAGAACCTCCAGCAGATTCTCTCCGCCATCGGGGCCCTCCTCAACAGCCAGTACGTGGTCTCCTACACGACGGCGAAGACCGACGGCGCCCAGCACGACCTCCAGTTCTGCGTCACCTACGGCGGGTGCACCCAGTGGGTCCAGGGCACCTTCCGGTGCGGCCAGACGGGGGCCTGCCCGACCATCTCCATCGCCCAGGTGGACACCTCCCTCTGCCCGACGGTCCAGGCGGTGGTGAGCGTCTTTGACAGCCAGGGCCAGCCGGTCCAGGGGCTCACGGCCTCCTCCTTCTGCGTGAACGAGGACGGCGCGCCCCAGGCCTTCACGGTGACGGGCGCGGGCCAGAGCGGCTCCACCCTCTACGTGGGTGTCACCATCGACAACTCCGGAAGCCTCGGCTCCACACAGTTCCAACTCGAGAAGGACGCCGCCAAGACCTTCGTGGGCCTCCTGGGCGCCTCAGACCAGGTGGCCGTCTGGGGCTTCGATTCCCAGGTGGACTTCGTCATCGACTTCACCGCCGACAAGCAGGCCCTCTACGCCGCCGTCGACGGGTACGCCTACAGCGGGGGCTCCACGGCCTTCTTCGACGCCACCTGGGACGCCCTCGTCGGAACCGCCGCCCGCTCGGGGCGCAAGGCCGTACTGGCCATGACCGACGGGGAGGACAACAGCAGTTCCCACAGCGAGAACGAGCTCATCGCCTACGCCCAGCAGGCCCGCATTCCCATCTACACCATCGGCTTCGGGAGCCCCGACGACGTCGTCATGCAGCGCATCGCCGACCAGACCGGCGGGCGGTACTACCGGGGCACCGACGCGGGGGCCCTCCAACAGATCCTCACGGACATCGGCAACCTCATCAACAACCAGTACGTGATCTCCTACGACACGCTCTACACGGACGGCTCCGTCCACGACCTGGAGATCTGCGTCACCTACCAGGGCTGCACCGCCTACGCCAACGCCACGAGCCAGTGCGGGAGCCCCTGCGCCCTGACGTGCCAGGCTTCGGCCCACGCCACGGGATTCACGGGCGTCCCCACGGGCTTCTACGGCCAGGCCTCGGTCTCTTGCGGCTCCGGGACCCCGGGCTACGAGTGGAACTTCGGCGACGGCTCGGCCCTCTCGACCCTGCAGAACCCTACCCACGCCTACTCGGCCACGGGCACCTACACGTGGACCTTCACGGCCACGTACACGGGCGCGCCCCCCTGCGTGCAGACGGGGACCATCACCATCTCCAACGCGACCTGCGTGAAGCCCCGGATCACGGGCCACCCCCAGAGCCAAGTCGTCAACGCCGGCCAGAGCGTGACCCTCTCGGTGGCCGCCCAGGGCACCACGGCCTTGACGTACCAGTGGTACGAGGGGCCGACTGGGACCACGTCCAGCCCCATCTCGGGCGCGATCCAGAGCACGTACACCACCCCCGCCATCCAGTCCACGAAGCTCTACTGGGTCCGCGTCACGGCCTCCTGCGGCACGTCCAACAGCCAGACGGCCACCCTCTCGGTGGCCTCCAACGCCCACGGCTGGGGCAACAACAACAGCGGCGAAGTGGGCGACGGCACGGAAGACACAGACCGCACGAGCCCCGTGGGCGTCCTCGGCCCCTCCGGGTTCGTTCAGGTGGCGGCGGGGAACGACCACTCCCTGGGCCTCACTTCCGGCGGGACGGTCTGGGCCTGGGGCAACAACGGCTCCGGCGAGCTCGGCGACGGGACCCAGACCCAGAGCAAGTATCCGAAACCGGTGGCGGGGCTCTCCGGCGTGGTGGCCGTGGCCGCGGGCAACCACTGGAGCCTGGCCCTCAAGTCCGACGGCACGGTCTGGGCCTGGGGCGACAACGGCAACGGCAACCTCGGCGACAACTCCACGACGGACCGCTGGACGCCCGTCCAGGTCTCGGGCCTCACCGGCGTCACGGCCATCGCGGCGGGCGCCTATCACGGCGTCGCCAGAAAATCCAACGGCACCGTCTGGGCTTGGGGCGACAACGTCTACGGCCAGTGCGGCGACGGCGGGAGCACGGACCGCCTCACGCCCGTCCAGACGACGGGCATCACCACGGGCTCCGCGGTGTCCGCCGGCGAGCACCATACCGTGATCCTCAAGAGCGACGGGACGGTCTGGGCCTGCGGCATCAACGGCGACGGCCAGTGCGGGGACAACACGACGACCACGCGCAGAACCTCCGTCCAGGTCATGGGCCTCACGAGCATCACCGCCATCGCCTCGGGCTGGGACCACAACCTCGCCGTAAAATCCGGCGGGACCCTCTGGGTCTGGGGCGACAACTACTACTCCCAGCTCGGCGACGGAACCACCACCGACCGGCGCATTCCCGTTCAATTGGCGGGGATCGCGAACGCCTCCTCCGTGGCCGGCGGAGACAAGCACAGCCTCCTCATCCGCACCGACAAGAATCTCTGGGCGTGGGGCACCAACGGCGACGGCCAGCTCGGCGATGGAAGCACGGCCACCCGGAACACGCCCGTCCAGGTCACGGCCGTTTCGGGCGTCCTCCAGGCGGACGGAGGGTACTCCCACAGCCTCTGCGTGGCCTTCGGGGTCTCTCTCACCGCCACGCCCACCGCCGGACCCGCTCCCCTGGCCGTATCTTTCCAGGCCTCCGCCACGGGCGGGACGGCGCCCATCTCCTACTCCTGGACCTTCGGCGACAGCGGAACGGCCTCCGGCGCATCCTCGAGCCACACCTACGCCGCGGCGGGCTCCTACACGGTCCAGGTGACGGCCACCGACGCCTCGGGGTATACAGCGCGGGCCTCCACGACGATCACCGTGTCGTCCCTCGCGGTCACCGTGACGGCCTCACCCTCCAGCCCGTCCGGCGCGGCGCCCCTCGCCGTGGACTTCGGCTGCACCGTCACCGGCGGAACCAGCCCCTACACCTACTCCTGGATCTTCGGGGACGGCGGCGTGAGCACCTCCGCCGACCCCTCGGCCTACTCCTACACCGTCCCCGGCACCTACACGGCCTACGTCATGGTCATGGACAACGCGGGGAACGTGGACACGAGCGCGCCGGTCACCGTCAACGTGTACGCGGCCGTCCTCGCCAAGGCCTACGCCCGGCCGAACCGCGCGCGCATCGGCGAGTCCGTCTCCTTCCGCGTGAACGCCTCCGGCGGCAACGGCTACTTCAACGGTTTCACCTGGACCTTCGGCGACGGCGGCGTGGGATCCGGCGCCAACGCCACCCACGCCTTCTCGGCGGCGGGAACCTACACGGCCAAGGCCACCGTGAGCGACAGCGCCTCCAACTCGGCCCAGAGCAACGACGTGATCGTCAAGGTCTACGGCCCCGTGGCCGCCACCATCATCGGGCCCACGGGCGCCGGACCGGGCGTTTCCGCCACCTTCACGGCGGGAGTCACCGGGGGCGACGGCCACTTCACCTATGCCTGGAACTTCGGCGACGGGGCCACCGCCACGGGCGCCTCCGTGAGCCATGCCTGGGCGACCAAGGCCGCCTACACCGTCACCCTCACCGTCACCGACGGCCTCGGACAGACCGCCACCGACACCCACGCCGTTCAGATCGTGGATCCGCCGGTGATCAACTCTCTCGCCAAGAAATCGCCGCCCTTCAAGATCATCGTCAACGGCTCCAACCTCCAGTCGGGCATCCAGGTCTTCATCAACGGCACCCAGTGGACCAGCGTGACCTACAAGACCACCGCGAAGGTCATCCTCACCGGCTCCACCCTCAAGACCGCGGTGCCCAAGAACACCCCCACCCAATTCCGCTTCGTCAACCCCGACGGCGGCGAAGCCACACTTACCTGGCAGTGGCCGTAGATCCACCGCGCCTTCACAGCCAAGGGGCCCCTTCGGGGGCCCCTTTCTTTTTCGCCGTGGGTGGCCACCTCGCCCCGCGATGCCACCCATTCTTGCGAGTGGCTGCGATCGCGAGGGGGGGGATGCGAGTTCCCTCGCCGCAACAAACCGACACGCTAACACTAAAGACCTGACCCCGGAGGCCCTTTTCCGTCCTTGCGGTCCGGTGTACCATCACCTGCGGAGGCGCCATGGAGAGTCGGATCCTGGAGGGTTCGCTCCGGGCCATCAGCGTCCCGGACGTGCTCACCTTCATCAACATGATCAAGAAGACCGGTGTGCTCACTCTCCGGCAGGGCGACGTGGTCCGCCGCCTCTTCTGGGACCGCGGTGAGATGATCTTCGCGGCCTCGTCTGACCCCGAGGAGGCCCTGGGCAACTTCCTCATCCGCCACGGCAAGATCTCCCAGGAGGAGAACATGCGCTCCGGCTCCCTGGTGGAGCCGGGCAAGCGCCAGGGCAAGATCCTCGTCCAGATGGGCGTCCTGACCCCGAAGGAGCTCTGGTGGGCCGTCAAGAACCAGGTGCTGGAAATCATCTACGCCTGCTTCTCCTGGCAGGACGGCCACTTCGCCTTCGAGGAGTCGGAGATTGCCCACGAGGAGAAGATCAAGCTCTCCACGAGCACCACCAACATCATCCTGGAGGGGATCCGCCGGCTGGACGAGTGGCCCCGGATCCGCGAGGTGATCCCCGGCGACCGCCTGGTGCCCGTCCCGGCCCCCGTGGAGGGGCGCGACAAGACGGCCCGCTTCCTCGAGGGCGAGCAGGCCATCCTGGACATGGTGGACGGCTTCCGCACCGTCCGTGAGATCATCCACCTCTCGGAGCTGGATGAATTCGAGACCCTGCGGATCCTCATGGCCCTCTGCCTGGCCCGGTACATCGTCATCCCCCAGCCCCAGGGCGGGGGAGGCGCGGAGGACGTGGAGGACGCCTCGGCCCTGGAGGCCCTCGTGGGGTCGTACAACCGGATCTTCTCGAGGATCCTGTCGAGCCTGGCCACCCGGCTTCCGGACGGGGCGGTGAAGGAGTTCGCGGCGAGCGTTCCGGGAGAGGCCAAGAGCCCCGCTCTCGACGGCGTGGGCTTCGACGAGGGAGGGTGCCTCGACGTGAAGGCCCTTCTCGCCAACGTGGCCGACCTCTCCGCCGAGGAGCGCCAGACGGCCCTGGACGGGGCCTTGAGCAACCTCCTCTCCTACGTCCTCTTCGAGGCCAGCCGCCACCTCTCCCCCGAGGAGAAGAGCGCCGTCTACCGCATGGCCGGCGAGCGCACGGCCCACCTCGCCCAGTCCGGCCGCCCGCCCTCCGGACGGACTTGAACCCGTAATCCGCCCCTCACGGGATCAAAGGAATCCCCTTTTCCCACCCTGTGGATCCAGGTCCCGCGGCGTGCGGGGCGGCGCTCACGCCACCGTGTCTTCGGCCAAAGCCCCGGGGGACTCGGGATCCGGTGAGGCGGCTCCGGGCGCCACCTCCCCGGCGGGGGCGGGCGCGGCGGACGTCGCCGCTTCCAGGAAGGGCCCGTAGTAGGCCGTCTGGGTCCGCGCCTCCGCGACCCTCAGGAGCGCGGCGGCGAAGAAGCCGACCTGGAGCAGAAGGGCCGTGGCCGCCGTCCTCCCCGGGCTCCCGTGGCCCGCGCTCAGCCATACCCCCCCGGCCCACACGGCGGCCCAGCGGGCCGCTACGAACCCCGCGCCGAGGAGGGTCAGGGGAAAAAAGCGCCG
>JBFLVU010000013.1:0-25072 GCA_040758175.1 Acidobacteriota bacterium
GGCTATCAAGAAAACAGCCGGGCTTCCATGCTCACGCGTCTAGTAAAGGGCCAAACTAGAGAGAGGGGGGCCCTTCGGCCCCCCTCCGGGAGAATGCCTGACGTGGTAAGGAGCCTATTCGCGGACCACGACCACCTGGTCCGCCTGGGGACCCTTGGTTCCGTCCTTGACCTCGAAGGTCACCCGGTCGCCTTCCTGGAGCTTGCGGAACCCGCTGCCCTGGATGGCGCTGAAGTGGACGAAGACGTCCTTTCCCTCGTCCATGGTGATGAATCCGTAGCCCTTCTTCTCGTCGAACCATTTCACCGTGCCGGTAGCCATTGGGACTCCTTGAAAAAGGCTCTCTCCGGGAACCCGCTCGCCGGAGGCGGCAAGGTACCATTCCCCTTGCAACCCTGTCAAGACGCGGCGGGAGTTCGCGTTGACACCCCCCCTCGCCCCCAGTAAGATGAAGGCCCGCCAGGGGAAAGGCACGGCGCTTCGAAGGAAGCGGGCCTCGCGTTCAGCCGCGGCGGGCGGCCCCCCGGTGGGGGGCGGGGCCGCGGCGGGGGTGCAGATGAAGCGGAAAAAGCTGTTCGATGCCTCGGGGATCCAGCGATCCCTCGGCCGTCTTGCGCTGGAGGTGGCCGAGAGGCTCCACGGCTGCGAGGACGTCGTCCTCATTGGCATCCACCGAAGGGGCGTGCCCTTGGCGCGCCGGGTGGCCAAGGCCCTCGAAAAGGCGGAGGCCATCGTCCTGCCCGTGGGCGCCCTGGACATCAACCTTTACAGGGACGACTTCTCCTCCGTGGGGACCGCCCCCGTTCTGAGGGGAACGCAGGTGGAGTTCCCCATCGAGGGCAAGACCGTCATCCTCGTGGACGACGTTCTCTTTACCGGCCGCACCATCCGGGCGGCCTTGGACGCCCTCGTGGACATCGG
Source organism: Acidobacteriota bacterium (assembly GCA_040758175.1). Classification (GTDB taxonomy): domain Bacteria; phylum Acidobacteriota; class UBA4820; order UBA4820; family DSQY01; genus JBFLVU01. The sequence continues at coordinate 922 of JBFLVU010000013.1, forward strand.
CCGGCCCGCCCGGGTCCAGCTGGCCGTCCTCGTGGACCGGGGCCACCGGGAACTCCCCATCCAGGCCGACTACGTGGGCCTCTCTCTCAGCACCCGAAGGGAGGACCACGTGGAATTGCGTCTCAGGGAGATCGACGGGGAGGATTCCCTCATCCTCGAAAGTCCCGAATCCGGCGCCCGAGCGCGCGGGAAGCGTTAGGAGCCCGCCATGCAGATGCTCCAGAAGGACCTCGTGGGGATCGAATCCCTCTCGGCGCAGGAAATCACCCTCATCCTCGACACGGCCGAAAAGATGGCGGAGGTATCGCGCCGCCCCCTCAAGAAGGTGCCCGCCCTTCGCGGGAAGATGGTGGTGAACCTCTTCTTCGAGAATTCCACCCGCACCCGCTCCTCCTTCGAGATCGCCGAGAAGCGGCTTTCGGCCGACACCCTGAATTTCTCCGCCAGCACCTCCTCCCTTCAGAAGGGGGAGAGCCTCGTGGACACGGTCCTGAACCTCGAGCGCATGCAGCCCGATTGCTACGTCATGCGCCACGCCAGCCCCGGCGCCTGCCAGCTCATCCGTCCCTTCACGAAGGCCGTCCTCATCAACGCGGGGGACGGAGCCCACGAGCACCCCACCCAGGCGCTCCTGGACGCCCACACGATCAGGCAGAAGAAGGGGAGCTTCCGGGGCCTCGAGGTGCTGATCGCCGGCGACATCGCCCACTCCCGCGTCGTCCGCTCGAACATCTTCCTGCTGACCAAGATGGGGGCCAAGGTGACCCTGTGCGGCCCCGCCACCATGCTGCCGCCCCGCTTGGACTCCCTCGGTGTGAAAGTGACCAGCGATTTCGACCGCGCCCTGGAGGGCAAGGACGTGGTCATGATGCTCCGGATCCAGCTGGAGCGTCAGAAAAAGGGCCTCTTCCCGTCCCTCCTGGAGTACTACAAGTACTTCGGCCTGACGGAGGAGCGGCTGAAGCGGGCCGACAAGGACGTGATCGTGATGCACCCGGGCCCCATCAACCGGGGCGTGGAAATGGCCTCGGAAGTGGCCGACGGGCCGTACTCGGTGATCCTGGACCAGGTGGAGAACGGCGTGTCCGTCCGGATGGCCATCCTCTACCTCCTCCTCGGTGGGGGGGACGATGAAGCGTCTCATTAAGAGCGGGCGGGTGGTGGACCCGGCGTCGGGCACGGACGAGATCCTCGACATCCTGCTGGAGGGTCCCGTCATCGCGGCCGTGGGCAAGAAGATCGCCGCGAGGGGCGCCGAGGTTTTGGACGCCGCCGGACTCGTGGTGGCCCCCGGCTTCATCGACATGCACGTCCACCTCCGGGAGCCCGGGTACGAGAGGAAGGAGACCATCGCCTCGGGGCTCGCCGCCGCCCTCGCGGGGGGGTTCACGGGCGTCTGCTGCATGCCCAACACGGACCCGGTGAACGACTGCGCCTCCGTCACAAGGTACATCCTGGAGCGGGCCAGGGCCTCGAGCCCCGTGGCCGTCTATCCCATCGGGGCCGTCACCAAGGGCTCCGCGGGAGAGGAGCTGGCCCCCTTCAGCGAGCTGCGGGAAGCGGGGGTGCGGGCCGTCTCGGACGACGGAAACCCGGTGAGAAGGAGTTCCGTCATGCGCCGCGCCCTGGAGTACGCCGGCTCCCTGGGGCTGCTCGTCATCGACCACTGCGAGGACCCCGAGCTGGCCGAGGGGGGGGTCATGCACGAGGGCGAGGTGTCCGTGCGCCTCGGCCTCAAAGGGAGTCCCGCGGAGGCGGAATCCATCCCCGTCCTGAGGGACATCGCTCTGGGCGCGCTCACGGGCCGGCCGATCCACATCGCCCACGTGTCCACCCGCCAGTCCGTGGAGGCCATCCGGGCGGCCAAAAAGCGCAAGGTCCGTATCACGGCCGAGGCCACGCCGCACCATTTCACCCTCACCCACGAGGCGGTGGCCTCCTTCGACACGCGCACCAAGATGAGCCCTCCCTTGAGGCCCAGGGAGGACGTGGATGCCGTCGTCGCGGGGCTGGCCGATGGGACCCTCGACGTCATCGCCACGGACCACGCCCCGCACACCTACGAGGAGAAGCTACAAGAGTACGACCGGGCTCCCAACGGAATCATCGGACTTCAGACCGCTGTGCCCCTGGCCCTGGACCGACTCGTGCGCACCGATCGGGTCTCCCTCAAGAGGGTCGTGGATGCCTTCTCTTCGGCTCCCGCGCGCATCCTGGGCCTCGACAACAAGGGCGCCATCCGGGTGGGCTCGGACGCCGACCTCACCCTTCTGAATCTGAAGAAAGAGTTCTGCTTCCGGGAGGAGGACGTGCTCTCCAGGAGCCGGAACTCCCCGTATTTCGGCATGAGGCTGAAGGGGTCGGTGGCCGGGGTCTTCATCGCCGGAGAGAAGGTCTTCTGAGGGACGGGACGGGCCCAAAAGGACCGGGGCCGACTCGCACCGTTTCCGGAGAGGGGGCAGGCCGGTGAAACCCGCCAGCGTGTTCGTCTGCCAGTCCTGCGGGACACAAAGCCCGAAATGGCTTGGACGCTGTCCGGGGTGCGGGGAGTGGAACAGCCTCGTGGAGGAGGCAACCACCCCGTCCGCCTCCCGGCGCGCGCGCGCCGCCGCCTCCCGCGCCGTGTCCCTGGCCGACGTTCGGCCTATGGAGGGCCATCGCCTCTCCACCGGCAACGCCGAGGTGGACCGCGTCCTCGGAGGAGGGCTCTTCCCCGGCGGGGTCGTTCTCGTGGGAGGGGACCCGGGGGTGGGGAAGACCACCCTGGTTCTCCAGGTCCTCGGACACTTGGCCCTCGATCGGGATGTCCTCTACGCGACGGGGGAGGAGTCCCTGGAGCAGGTGGCCTCCCGGGCCTCCCGTCTGGGCGTCAAAGCCTCCCGCCTTCACTTGCTGGCCGAAACCTCTGTGGAGGGCGTCCTGGAGGAGGCCGAGCGGTTGGCCCCGGCGGTCCTGGCGGTGGATTCCATCCAGACGGCGGCCACCACCGGCCTCACCTCCGCTCCAGGGTCCCTGTCCCAGGTGAGGGACTCGGCGGCGCGGCTCATCGAGGCGGGCAAGGGGAGGGGGATGCCGGTCCTCCTCGTGGGCCACATCACCAAGGAGGGGCTCATCGCCGGTCCCAAGGCCCTCGAGCACATGGTGGACGCGGTTCTCTACCTGGAAGGGGAGCGCTACCGGCACCTCAAGGTTCTGCGGGCCCAGAAGAACCGCTTCGGGGCCACCTCCGAGCTGGCCCTTTTGGAGATGACGGCCTCGGGTCTGGTCGCCGTGGAAAACCCCTCGGCGGCCCTCCTGGCGGACCGCCCCCTGGGCGTCGCGGGAACGGTCATCGGCGTGGCGGTCCAGGGGACGCGACCCCTCCTCGTGGAGATCCAAGCGTTGACCTCCGCATCGGCCTTCGGGCTGTCCAAGAGGATGAGCGCGGGCCTCGACCGGAACCGGGTCCAGCTGCTGTCGGCCGTGCTCGAGCGGGCCCTCCACATCACCCTGGGCGACCGGGACCTTTTCGTCAACGTCGTGGGCGGCGTGGAACTGGAGGAGCCGGCCCTCGACCTTCCCCTCTGCCTCGCCGTGGCCTCCGCGTACTTCGGAAAGCCTCTGCCCGAGGACCTCGCGGCCTTCGGGGAAGTTGGGCTCGCGGGCGAAGTCCGGGGTGTGGGCTCCGTATCCGAACGGGTCCGGGAGGCCTCCGCCTTGGGATTCTCCCGGGGGATACTACCGGCCTCGGACCTGGAGCGGCTGAAGGAAGTGGTCCCCGGATCGAACCTCCAACCCGTCCGCCGTCTCGCCGAGGCCGCCGAGATCCTCTTTCCCTGAAAGGGTGGCCCGGCGCGGGCGCCTACTTGACCGGGGCCTGCGATTCGCTCGAGGCCACCGGTGGGTGGCCCGGGGGGAGATCCGTGGAATCGGCATGACCGGCGGCCATTCCATGGGGGTTTGCCCCGGACGCCGGCGGGTGCCCCCCCGGCATGGAGGTCCCGCCGGAAGGAACGGCTCCGTGGCCCGTCCCATCCGCCGGCCGGGAGGCGGCGACGGTCCAGCGCCCGTCCTTGCGGGCCAGGGAATAGGCGTAGGTCATGGCGGGGGCGCCGGGGGCCTCCTTCAGGCCGAAGTCCACGATGCACTCCGCCGAGTCCCCGTCCACCGTGAGGTTGCGAAGCCCAAGGCTCATTTTGGCCACGTCCATTTGACGGACCTCAGTGAGGTACGTCCGGACGGCGTCCAAAACCGCCGCCTCCTCCCCGGAAGAGGCCTTTAGGCCTTCGGAAGCCTGGGCCGGCGCGGCGGACGCGGCGGCGTCGGCGGGAGCGGAGGTCTGAGGGGATGAGCAGGCCATGAGAAGAAGGCCGGCGGAAAGGGCGATCCAGGCAAGGCTTCGCATCGAATTCTCCTCGGGATCCGGGGCGTCCGTCCCCTTCAGGGCCGGAGTGTCGCCACGAGCCGGTCAGGATACAGGAAAAGTTCCAGCCCCTCCAGGGGATCCTTGACGGTGATCCGCGCGGCTTCCAACGCCTCCCGGGCGCAACCCTCGGGCCCGAGGACCGCGATGCCGAGGGCGGCCAGCCGGAGCATGGACGCGTCGTTGACGCCGTTCCCCATGGCGGCCACGGAGTCCGGACCGAGGGCCTGTACGGCGCCGGCCTTCACAGGGCCTCCGGGGGCGCTTGGCGGGAGGACCTCCAGCCGGGCCCCCAGGGCTCGCGCCACTTGCCCGGCCGTGCCGAAGGTGTCGGCCGTGAGGAGCCGGACCTCCAAAATCTCCGCCACCCGGACGACCGCCTCCTCCACTCCAGGAAGGACCCGGCCGTCCCGGGCGAGGGTGCCGTTCAGGTCCAGAAGGAGGTAGCGGAGGTCCAGACGCCCCCCTTCGGGCAGGGCCAGATGGATTCCCTTCGATTCCGGCACGGCATCCCCCTTCGGTCAGCCAGTATAACCTCGGGACCGGGGAAAACGGCCTTGAAACTCCGAGGCGTGGGTTCCCGTCTAACCCTGCGGACGGGGGATGGAGGTGGTCCATGACGAAGCGAACGGCGGGACTCCTGGCGGCGGCGACCCTGTGCGTGTGGGCCGGTTGCACCCAGGGCATCCTGGGGGCGGCGGCGACGGACCGGGTGGAAAAGACACTTGCCTTCTCGGACGGGGGGACCCTCCGCCTGGAGAACGTGAACGGCTCCGTGAAGGTGACCGAGGGGAAGGCGGGCGAGGTCCACCTCGTCGCCGAAAAGCGGGTGCGCGCCGTGGAGGATGCCCGGGCGCGGGAGGTCCTTTCCCAGGTACGGGTGGAGATCGAGGAAACGGCGGGCGAAGTGCGGGTCCGGACCGTCTACCCCAAGATGAAGTCCGGAGGCTTCCTCAACCCGGGGGCTTCGGTCACCGTCACCTACGCCCTCGAGGTTCCCCGGGGCACGGTCCTTCAACTCGCCACCGTCAACGGGTCGGTGGACGTGGATGTGGCCGGAGCCCGGGTGACCAGCGAAACGACCAACGGATCCATCGGTGTGGATCGGGCCGCTCTTCTCCATGCGGCCACCGTCAACGGCAAGGTCCGCTTCGACGTGGAGGACGTGGGCGAGGTGAGCAGCACCAACGGGGGGCTCACGGGCCGCATCCGCTCCCTGAAGCCAAAGGGGGGGCAACTGGAAACCGTGAACGGTGGGATCGAGGTCACCCTGTCCGCGGGGGCCGCGCTTCGCGTCGAGGCGGAGAACGTGAACGGGTCCATCCGGTCCGAACTTCCGGGGCTTTCCCGCGCCAAGCACTCGGTGCGAGGGGAGATGAACGGCGGCGGGGGCACCCTGACCGTGGAGACCGTGAACGGATCCATCGAACTCCTTCAGAACGGCGCGGGCCAGGAGAAGGCCGCTGCCTGACGTGGGCGACGAATCGGGAAAACACGGGGGCGCCCGGAGCGGCGCCCCCTGATCGTTTCCGGGAACGCCTTGCGATCTGCGGGCGTTTTTCGCCTCCCGGCCCCCCCGCGGCCGGTCTCTTAGGCCCTGGCATCGGAGGCCGAAACGTGATACATGGGGAGTTTTGGGAGCGCGCGAAGACCATGGACACAATCCGCATCCGGGGCGCCCGTGAGCACAACCTCAAGAACGTCGACCTCACGCTTCCCAAGAACCGCCTGGTGGTGGTGACGGGCCTCTCCGGTTCGGGCAAGTCGTCCCTCGCCTTCGACACCCTCTACGCAGAGGGCCAGCGGCGTTACGTGGAGTCCCTGTCGGCCTACGCGCGGCAGTTTCTCGACCTCATGCAAAAGCCCGACGTGGACGGGATCGAGGGCCTCTCGCCCGCCATCTCCATCGAGCAGAAATCCACCTCCCACAACCCCCGGTCCACCGTCGGGACGGTGACGGAGGTTTACGACTACCTGAGGGTCCTCTTCGCAAGGGTGGGGCGCCCCTTCTGCCCTTCCTGCGGGAAACCCATCGCCAGCCAGACGGTCCAGCAGATGGTGGACCAAATCCTCTCCCTTCCCGAAGGGGAGAGAATCTACGTAATGGCCCCCGTGGTGCGGGGGAGAAAAGGCGAGTACCGCAAGCTTCTCGCGGACCTCCTGCGGGAGGGCTTCGTAAGGGCGCGGGTGAACGGCCAAGTGGTGGAGTTGCAGGAGGGGCTTCCCCTGGAGCGCTACAAGGCGCACACCATCGAAGTGGTGGTGGACCGGCTCGTGATCAAAGCGGGGATTCAGGGGCGGCTCACCGAGTCGGTGGAGCTGGCCCTTCAAAAGGGCGACGGGCTGGCCATCGTTCACCGCCTCTCGGACGCGGCGGACCAGCTCTTTTCCGAGCGGCTTTCCTGTCCCGACTGCGGGACGGCCCTCCCCGAGATGGAGCCCCGCCTCTTCTCCTTCAACAGCCCGCACGGGGCGTGTGCGGAATGCTCGGGCCTGGGCGTGAAAATGGAGCTCGACCCGGCCAAGATCGTGCCCAATCCCGCCCTCTCCCTCAACCGAGGGGCCATCGCGCCGTGGCCCGCCGAGGGCGGCTTCTGGTACCGGGAGATGCTCAGCGGACTTGCCCGGGAGATGGGCTTCTCCATGGACACCCCCTTCGGAAAGCTCCCCGAGGAGGCCCGGAGCACGATCCTCTTCGGCACGAACGGCCGCAAGATCGCCTACGACGTCCGAAGGGAGAAAAGCCGCTACCAGTTCGAGCACGCCTTCGAGGGAGTCGTCCCCAACCTCCTGCGCCGGTATCGGGAGACCAAGTCCGAGGCGTCGCGCCAGGAGATCGAGACCTTCATGTCCACGGCCCCCTGTCCCGCCTGCGAAGGGCGGCGCCTGAAGCCCGAGGCCCTGTCCGTTCGCGTGGGGAGCCACACCATCGCCTCCTTCACCGACCTCTCCGTGGACCGGGCGCTGGAGGCCCTGGACGCCTTGGAACTGGGACCGCGCGACCGGGAGATCGCCCGCATGGTCTTGAAGGAGATCCGCAGCCGCCTCTCCTTCCTGGCCAACGTGGGACTCGGGTACCTGTCGCTTTCCCGGTCGGCCACCACCCTGTCCGGCGGCGAAAGCCAGCGGATCCGCCTGGCCACGCAGGTGGGCAGCCAGCTCACGGGGGTCCTCTATGTTCTGGACGAGCCGTCCATCGGCCTTCACCAGCGGGACAACCGCCGCCTCCTCGACACCCTGCTGGCGATGCGCGACCTGGGGAACACGGTGGTGGTCGTGGAACACGACGAGGAGACCATCCGGACGGCGGACCACGTGGTGGACCTGGGGCCCGGGGCAGGCGTCCACGGGGGTGAAGTCGTCGCCCAGGGAGGGGTGAGGGACCTGTGCGACAGCCCCCGGTCCGTGACGGGAGCCTATCTGGCGGGGCGCCGCTCCATCCCCCTGCCGGCGAGGCGCCGCGCCCCCCGCGCGCACCTCCGGGTCCGGGGGGCGGAGGAGAACAATCTCAAGAACCTGGACGTCTCCTTCCCCCTGGGCGTCCTCACCGTCGTCGCGGGCGTGTCCGGATCGGGAAAGTCCACCCTGGTCCACGAGGTCCTCTACAAGGGGCTCATGGCGAGGATCTACCACAGCATGGACAAGCCGGGGCGCCACCGGTCCATCGAGGGGTGGGAGCGCCTCGACAAGGTCATCGAGATCGACCAGTCGCCCATCGGGCGAACGCCCCGGAGCAACCCCGCCACCTACACGGGCCTTTTCACGCCCATCCGGGACCTTTACGCCCAGGTGCCCGAATCCCGTGCCCGCGGCTACCGTCCCGGCCGCTTCTCCTTCAACGTGAAGGGGGGGCGGTGCGAGGCCTGCCAGGGCGACGGCGTCCTCAAGATCGAGATGCACTTCCTGCCCGACGTGTACGTCACCTGCGACACCTGCAAGGGCAAGCGATACAACCGGGAAACCCTGGAGGTGCGGTTCAAGGGCAAGACCGTGGCGGAAGTCCTGGACATGACCGTCAGCGAGGCCCTCGAGTTCTTCGAGAAGGTCCCCCTCGTCCACCGCAAGCTCCAGATGCTCGAGGATGTGGGCCTGGGCTACGTCCACCTCGGCCAGCAGGCCACCACGCTTTCGGGAGGGGAGGCCCAGCGCATCAAGCTCGCTCGGGAGCTCAGCCGCCGCGCCACGGGTCAGACCCTGTACGTCCTCGACGAACCCACCACCGGGCTTCACTTCGAGGACGTGAAACACCTCCTGGCCGTTCTCCACCGCCTGGTGGAGGCGGGCAATACGGTGGTCGTGATCGAACACAACCTGGATGTCATCAAGTGCGCCGATTCCATCCTGGAGCTGGGTCCGGAGGGGGGGGAGGCCGGGGGGCGGCTGATCGCCCAGGGGACCCCCGAAGAGGTGGCGGGGGTGGAGGCTTCGCCCACAGGCGCGTATCTTAAGAGGGTCCTAGGGGGGTCCCATGCCGACCTGGCCAGAGCCGTACCGGATTAAGATGGTGGAATCCATCCGCCTGCCCGAACGGGCGGAGCGGGAGGCGCACCTGAAGCGCGCCGGGTACAACCTGTTTCTGATTCCCGCCGAGGCGGTGTTTGTGGACCTTCTGACGGATTCGGGTACGGGCGCCATGAGCGACCGCCAATGGTCGGCGCTTCTCCGCGGGGACGAGTCGTACGCCCAGGCCCGGTCGTGGTTCCGCTTCTACGAAACGGTCAAAGGGATCACGGGGATGGAGCACGTCCTTCCCACCCACCAGGGCCGCGCCGCGGAGAACATCCTGTTCTCGGAGGTCTCCCGCCCGGGGCGGGTCATCCCCAGCAACAACCACTTCGACACGACGCGGGCCAACATCGAGTACTTCGGGGCAGAGGCCCTCGACTTGGTGATCCCCGAGGGCCGGGACCTGACGTCGCACCACCCCTTCAAGGGGAACATGGATCTGGACGCCCTCGAAGGGGCGATCGCCCGCTGGGGGCGCGAGAAAATCCCCCTTTGCATGCTGACCGTCACAAACAACACCGGAGGAGGACAGCCCGTTTCCCTGGACAACATCCGGGGGGCCTCCGAGATCTGCCGCCGGGCCGGAGTGCCCTTCTTCCTCGACTGCTGCCGATTCGCGGAGAACGCGTACTTTATCAAGACCCGCGAGGAGGCGTGCCGCTCCATGACCATTCCCGAGATCGTGCGGGCCATGTTCTCCTGCGCCGATGGGGCCACCATGAGCGCCAAAAAGGACGGACTCGGGAACATCGGCGGGTTTCTGGCCCTGCGGGACGGGGATTTGGCGGGGCGCCTGAAGAACCAGCTCATTCTGCGGGAGGGCTTCCCTACCTACGGGGGCCTCGCGGGACGGGATCTGGAGGCCCTGGCCTCCGGGCTGGAGGAGGTCCAGGACGAGGCCTACCTGGAGGCCCGGATCGGTCAGGTGCGCCGCTTCGGGGAGGCCCTGTCGGCACGGGGCGTGCCCATCCTCGAACCGGTCGGGGGGCACGCCGTCTACCTGGACGCGCGGAGGGCGCTTCCCCACCTGCCGCCCGAGGAACTGCCTGCCCAGAGCCTGGCGGTGGCGCTGTACCGGGAGGGCGCGGTCCGGGGCGTGGAGATCGGGTCCCTCATGTTCGGGAAGCGGGCCCCCGACGGCGCCTTCCTCCCCGCCGCCATGGAACTCGTCCGGCTGGCCGTCCCGCGGCGGGTGTATACGGACAACCACCTGGCCTACACGGCGGATGTGGCCGGAGAGGTGCTTCTGGACCCCGAGAGATGTTCGGGCTTCCGCATCACGCAGGAGCCCCCCTTCCTCCGCCACTTCACGGCCCGGTTGGAGCCCCTCGGCGGGCGGGCTTGAGGCGGCACTGTGGAATCGGCTAAGGTGGAGCCGGAGAGCGAGCGGACATGATCACGGGATTCAACCAGGACGTGGTGTACCAGGGGAAGGTCTACCACGTTCAGACAGAGGACCGGGGCCTCGCCAATCCCATCATCGAGACGCTGATTTACGTGGGCGGGGAGATCCTTGCCTCGAAAAAGACCTCCTACGCATCCCTGGTGGAATCGGCCCCGGACGAGAAGAAAATCGCCGCCCTCCTCGAACAGCAGCACAAGAAGGTGGTGGTGGACGTTCGTCTGGGCAAGTACGCGAAGGACGCCGGCCCCCCGGCCTTCGGGGAGGGGATCATCTCCCCCCGGAGCCTGGACGAGGTGATACTCGACTACCTGACCAGCGAGAGCGAAGGGGAGCGCCTCTCCGTGGAAGTCCTGGACCAATCGCCCCTGGCGGCGGGCGAGCGCGGATGGTTCCAGGTGAGGGCCAAGACCGACATCAGCGGCACGCCCCTCCGGGGCGCGGCGGTCTGTGTGGACCTCGTTTCGGCCGACGGGACTCGCCAGCGCCTCTACTCGGGGGAGACCGGGCCGGAGGGGCTCTGCTCGGCCGCCTTCCAGCTTCCCTCCGTGACGGGGAGCGCCGTCGTGCTCCTGGAGGTGAGCCACGAGCGCGGGGCCTTCAGCCACAAGGCGCTCGTGACCCGGGGGGGCGTATCGTGACGCTTCTCGTAAACGGCGCCCCCCGTGAGACAGATGCCGGAACCACCCTGCGGGAGTTCCTCGAGGGGTTGGGACTCTCTCCCTCCCGGGTGGCGGTGGAGCGGAACGGGACGGTGGTTCCGCGCGCCGACCTCGACTCCGTTTTCCTGGAGGAAGGGGATCGCCTGGAGGTCGTCCAGCTCGTGGGCGGCGGCTAGCCGCCGCCTGGGGTAGGACGGTTGCCCTTCCCCTGGCTTCCGTCTCGCTGTTTCGGTTCTTTCTGGTGGGCGGTGTCAGGTTCGAACTGACGGCATCCTGCGTGTAAGGCAGGCGCTCTTCCGCTGAGCTAACCGCCCGTAGGGAAGGCGAGTGTATCGTATTGGTGCGCTTTCGTCAAAGGCGCTTTCACCCGGCAAGGGAAGCAACTTGACCCTTTGGAGTCAAGTCTGTTACTCTCCTTTTTCTCGATCGAGCGTCCGATCCTCTCTGGGGGGGAGCACAGGTGCTTGAAGAAATCGCAAAGAACTGGTGGCACATCCCTATCCTGATGGGGATGATCCTGATCTATGGCTGGCTCTTGAACCGGGTCTTCTTCCGGCCCATTCAGGGCGTGCTCGAAGAGCGAAAGAGAAGGATTCACGAATCCTCCTCCCTCTCCGCCACGTCCCAGGAGACCCTGAAGACCCGCTACCTGGAGTACGACCAGGCCGTCCTGGAGGCCCACCGCCGCGCCACGCGGGTCAAAGAAGAGGCCCGAAACCAGGCCCTCCAGACCCGGAGCGAGGTGCTCGGGTCGGTCAAGGCCGAGGTGGACCGGGACCTGCGGAGGCGCGAGGCGGAGCTGAGCGCCAACGTGGCGGAGGTCAAGCAGGCCCTGGAGAAGGAGATCCCCCAGGTGTCGCGGCTCCTGGCCGGGAAGATCCTGGGCAGGGAGGTGGCCCTTTGAAGAACCGAATCGGGCTCGCCATCATGCTGCTGTGGCCGTCCCTCTCCGCCCTGGCGGAGGGTGCCCAGGAGGGCCACGGGGAGGCGGCGGGTTGGGGCGCGCCCATCTGGGGTGTGCCCACCATCGCCTGGCAGATCGTCAACACCCTCCTCGTCGTCGTCCTCTTCGTCTTCCTCCTGCGCCGCCCCGCGCCGAAGTTCTTCGCGGGCCGGGCCAAGGAGATCCAGGACCTCCTGGAGAAGGCGCTGCGGGAGAAGGAGGAGGCCACCCGGAGCCTCCGCGAGATCGAAGCCAAGATGTCCCGCCTCGACGAAGAGGTGGCGGCCATCGAGCGCTCCGCCCGGGAGGCCGCCGAAGCGGACAAGGTCCGCCTCCACCAGGAGGCCGAGGCCGCCAAGACGCGAATCCAGCAGGAGGCGGGCCTCGAAATGGAGCGGCAGATGGTTCAGGCGAAGCGGGACCTCCGGGCCTACGCCGCGGACCTCGCCGTCCAGGCGGCCCGGGAGATCCTCTCCAAGAGCCTCACCCCCGAGGACGAGGCGCGCATCCAAGGACGGTTCCTCAACCTGATGGAGGATCGCCATGAGCGGCGTGGGTAGGCGGTACGCCGGCGCGCTGATGGCCTCCCTGAAGGGGGCCGACGCCGAGGCGGTCCTAAGGGACCTCGAAGCCTTCGATGGGTGGCTGAGGGACGTAAAGGGGTTGCGGTCGGCCTTCGAAAACCCCGGCGTTCCCGCCGGGACCAAGGAGAGCCTGGTGCGAGAGCTGGCCGGGAGGGCGGGCTTCCAGGAGGCCAGCGCTCGGTTCATTCTCCTCGTCGTGGAAAAGGGCCGCGTGGGCCAGTGGGGCGACATGGTCAAGGCCTTCGGGGAGGCCCTGGACGAATCCAGAGGGATCCTCCGCGGGCAGGTCGTGACGGCGCGTCCCCTGGAGGCAAAGGAGGCGGAAGCCTTCGCCACGCGGCTGGGAAAGGTGTTCGGGCGCCCCGTTCGGCTGGATGCCCGCGTGGCCCCGGAGATCCTCGGGGGGGTGCAGGTTCAGGTCGGTTCGACCGTTTACGACGGGTCCGTGGCGGGGGCGCTCAAGACCCTGCGCGAAGACTTGGCGAAGGGGTAGGCGAGCATGATTAAGACGGAAGAGATCACCAAGATTCTCAAGGCCCAGCTGGAAGGATTCGAGAGCCGGATCGACGTGGCCGAAGTGGGCTACGTCACGTCCGTGGGGGACGGTATCGCCCGCATCTATGGCCTCGAAAAGGCCATGGCCGGAGAGCTTCTCGCCTTCCCCAACGACGTCTTCGGCATGGCGCTGAACCTCGAGGAGGACAGCGTCGGCGCCGTGCTCATGGGGGACACGGACAAGATCCGCGAGGGCGACGAGGTCCGGCGCACGAAGCAGATCATGTCCGTCCCGGTGAGCGAGGCCATGGTGGGCCGGGTCGTGGATCCCCTGGGGCAGCCCCAGGACGGACGGGGACCCATCGAGAGCAAGGAGCGGTACCCCATCGAGCGGATCGCCCCGGGCATCGTCCAGCGCGAGCCGGTCAAAATCCCCCTCCAGACGGGCCTCAAGGCCATCGACGCCATGATCCCCATCGGTCGCGGCCAGCGCGAGCTCATCATCGGCGACCGCCAGACCGGCAAGACCGCCGTGGCCATCGACACGATCATCAACCAGAAGGGCAAGGGCGTCATCTGCATCTACGTGGCCATCGGGCAGAAGCGCTCCACCATCGCCCAGGTCGTGAAGACGCTCACCGACTACGGCGCCATGGAGCACACCATCGTGGTGGCGGCCTCGGCCTCCGAGCCCGCGTCGCTCCAGTACATCGCTCCGTACTCGGGATGCGCCATGGGCGAGTTCTTCATGTACAACGGGGGCCACGCCCTGTGCATCTACGATGACCTCTCCAAGCACGCGGCGGCCTACCGCGAGATCTCCCTCCTGCTGCGGCGGCCCCCGGGACGCGAGGCCTACCCCGGGGACGTCTTCTACCTGCACTCGCGGCTCCTTGAGCGCGCCGCCAAGCTGAGCCAGAAGGGCGGAGGGGGCTCCCTCACGGCCCTTCCGGTGATCGAGACCCAGGCCGGGGACGTCTCGGCCTACATCCCCACCAACGTCATCTCCATCACCGACGGACAGATTTATTTGGAGTCGGACCTCTTCTACCAGGGCGTCCGACCGGCGCTCAACGTCGGCATCTCCGTGAGCCGCGTGGGCGGCAACGCCCAGATCAAGGCCATGAAGGCGGTGGCGGGGACCCTGCGCCTGGAGCTGGCCCAGTACCGAGAGCTGGCCGCCTTCGCGCAGTTCGGGTCTGACCTGGACAAGGCCACCCAGGCCCAGCTCCACAGAGGCGTCCGCCTGGTGGAGATCCTGAAGCAGGACCAGTACCAGCCCCTGGACGTGGTCAAGCAGATCGCCATCATTTACGCCGCGACCCACGGGTTCCTCGACGACCTCGAGGTCAAGGAGTGCCGGGTCTTCGAGGCGGGATTGAACCGGTACCTCGACCTCAACGGGCAGGCCTGGGCCGACGCCCTCATGGAGAAGAAGGTTCTCGACGAGCCCTTGAAGGCGCAGGTCGAGGACCTGCTCAAGAGCTTCAAGCACCAGTACATCAAAGAGCGGGAAGCGAAGTAAGCCATGCCGAACCTGAGGGACATCCGGAGGCGGATCCGCTCCGTCCAGAGCACCCAGCAAATCACCAAGGCCATGAAGATGGTGGCCGCGGCGAAGCTGAGGCGCTCCCAGGAGCGCATGATGTCCGCGCGCCCGTATGCCAACAAGATGCTCGAGGTCCTCAACTCGCTCGCGGCGCGGACCGACCAGGCGGCGCACCCCCTCCTCACCTTGAGGGAGGAGCAGCGCGTCCGCATCGTCGTACTCACGGGGGATCGGGGCCTCTGCGGAGCCTTCAACACCAACATCCTCCGCTACACCCTCAAGCACGCCTCGGAGCTCCAGGCGGAAGGCAAGGCCGTTGTCGTGGACTGCATCGGCCGCAAGGGACGGGACTTCTTCAAGCGAAGGTCCTTCGAATTGGGCGGCCAGTGGGTGGGGCGCTTCGCCAAGGTCTCCTACGACGACGCCGAGGAAATCTCCAAGGACCTCACGGAAAAGTTCGTCGGCGGGGAATGCGACGCGGTCTACCTCATCTACAACCATTTCAAGAGCGTCATCACCCAGAAGATCGTGGTGGAGCGGCTCTTGCCCATCCCGCGGATGGAGGCCGAGTCCGAGGAGCCCCTGCTGGATTACCTCTACGAGCCCACTCCGGAGGAGCTCTTCGGGACGCTGCTCCCGAAGCACGTGGGGTTCCAAGTATTCCGCGCCATGCTGGAGTCCGGGGCCGCCGAGCACGCGGCCCGCATGACGGCAATGGAGAGCGCCACGAACAATGCCCGGGATATGATCGACCGGCTCACCCTGTACGCGAACCGGGTGCGGCAGGCGGCGATCACCAAGGAAATCATCGAGGTCGTTAGCGGGGCCCAGGCCCTAGGCTGATGGGAGAGGTGCACATGGCAGTCGAAGGAAAAGTCGTAGCGGTCATCGGGCCCGTCGTGGACGTCCAATTCCCGGCGGACCACATCCCCGAGATCTACCACGCCGTGCACATCACCGCCGAAGGGTTCGACGCGACGGTGCCCATCGACGTGACGGCCGAAGTGGCCCAGCACCTCGGCGAGGGCCGGGTGCGCTGCGTGGCCATGGAGCCCACGGACGGCATGGTGCGCGGGATGAAGGCCACGGACCTTGGAACGCCCATCCTGGTACCGGTGGGCAAGGAGACCTTGGGGAGGATCCTGAACGTCCTCGGCAAGCCCGTGGACGAGCTCGGGCCGGTGGTCACGGAGCAGCAGTTCCCCATTCACCGGTCCGCCCCGCCCTTCGCGGACCAGGCCACGTCCGCGGACATGTTCGAGACCGGCATCAAGGTCGTCGACCTCCTCGAGCCCTACCTGAAGGGCGGAAAAACAGGGCTTTTCGGAGGCGCCGGCGTCGGCAAGACGGTCCTCATCATGGAACTCATCAACAACGTCGCCATGCACCACGGCGGCGTGTCGGTGTTCTCCGGCGTGGGCGAGCGGACCCGCGAGGGCAACGACCTGTGGCTGGAAATGACGGAATCGGGCGTCATCAGCCCAGGACACCCGGACAAGTCCAAGGCCGCGCTGATCTACGGGCAGATGACCGAGCCGCCGGGGGCCCGCCTCCGCGTGGGCCTGACGGGCCTTACGGCCGCGGAGTATTTCCGTGACGTGGAGGGGCAGGACGTCCTGCTCTTCATCGACAACATCTTCCGTTTCACCCAGGCGGGGTCCGAGGTGTCGGCCCTCCTGGGCCGCATGCCCTCGGCCGTCGGCTACCAGCCCAACCTCGCCACCGAGATGGGCGAGCTCCAGGAGCGGATCACCTCCACGAAGAAGGGGTCCGTCACCTCGGTTCAGGCCATTTACGTTCCCGCCGACGACCTGACGGACCCGGCGCCCGCCACGGCCTTCGCCCATTTGGACGCCACGACGGTTCTTTCGCGGCAATTGACGGAGCTGGGCATCTACCCCGCGGTGGACCCGCTGGCTTCCACGTCCCGGGTACTCGACCCCCGGATCGTGGGCGAGAGGCACTACGCCGTGGCCCGGCGCGTGCAGGGCGTGCTGCAACGGTACAAGGACCTGCAGGACATCATCGCGATCCTGGGCATCGACGAATTGAGCGAGGAAGACAAGCTCACCGTGTCCCGGGCCCGCAAGATGCAGAGGTTCCTGTCCCAGCCCTTCCACGTGGCCGAGCAGTTCACGGGCATGAAGGGCAAGTACGTCAAAATCGAGGAGTCGATCCGGGGCTTCGAGGAGATTCTGGACGGCAAGCACGACGGAATGCCGGAGCAGGCGTTCTACATGGTCGGCACCATCGAGGAGGCCATGGAGAAGGCCGAGCGCCTCGCCAAGCAAGGCTGAGCCATGGCGGCGACCTTCGAGATCCCCAAGAAGCTCCTTCTTACCGTCGTCACGCCGGAGAAGCACCTCGTTCATGAATCGGTGGACGAGGTATCCCTCCCGGGCACCGAAGGGTACCTCGGCGCCCTGCCCGGCCACACCCAGCTCTTGACGTCGCTCAAGATTGGTGAGATAAAGTACAGGCTCGGGAGCGAATGGCGCTACCTCGCCGTTTCGTGGGGTTTCGTGGAGATCCTTCCCGACAAGGTGACGGTGCTCGCGGACTTGGCCGAGCGGGCCGAAGATATTGACGTGGAACAGGCCAAGCAGGACGCCGAGTCGGCGAGGGCGCGGCTTCAGCACCCGGACGCCGATTTCGTTCAGGCCCAGATCGCCCTGGAGCAGGCGCTCGTTCGGATGCAGGTGGCCTCCAAGGGCGCGCCGCTCCCCCGGTGAGTAAAGAGGGGCCAGTCAGGAAGGCAGCAACATGAAACGGACTTTCCAGCCGAACCGACACCGCAGGGCGAAGACGCACGGGTTCAGGGCCCGCATGGCCACGCGCGGCGGACGTGAAGTGCTCTCGCGGCGGCGGGCGAAGGGTCGCTGGCGCCTGACGCCGGCGTGACCCTTCCCACCGGACCCTTCTCCAAGCAAGACCGGATTCGCTCCCGCGCCGAATACAGGGCCATGTACGGATCGTGCAAGGCGATGCACGTGGGATGCCTCGTTTTCTACGCCGCCGCGGGCGAGGGGCCACGACGCCTGGGCGTGACGGTGCCCAAGAAGGTCGGCGGTGCGGTCGTGCGAAACAGAGTCAAGCGCCTGGTGCGGGAGGCCTTTCGCCAAGAGCGAGGGGGCCTGCCCGAAGGGTGCCGGGTCGTGGTGAACGCGCGGCACTCGGCGGGCCGGCTCACCCTGGCGGAGGCGCTGGGTTCCTTCCGGAAGGTGGGTGAGCGCCTGGCCCGTGAGGGGTACCCGCAATGAGGAGGCTCGCGGTCTGGGCGATCCGGCTGTACCAAATGGCGCTGTCGCCCTATCTGGGCGGGGCGTGCCGGTACGTGCCGTCCTGTTCCCAATACACCCTGGAGGCCATCGAGAGGTTCGGCGCCCTCCGGGGGACATGGCTGGGGGCGCGCCGCATCCTGCGGTGCCACCCCTTTGCGGAGGGCGGGTACGATCCGTGCCCGCCCGGGCCGCGCTGAGGAGCGGGTGATGGAGCAGCTCGGGCAAGAGGATCCCAAGAGCACACAGCGCTTTATCGTGGCCATGGTCGTCATGATGGCCCTCATCGGGGTCTGGTCCCTCTTTATGGGGACGCGTCAGGCGCCTCCGGCGGAGCCCCCCGCGGCCGTTCAGGGAGGCGCGCCTCCGGTACCGGAGGCCCAGATGCCTGCTCCCGCGGAAACAGCCGGACCCGCCGAAATCGCTGCAGCCGTGGTGGATACCGAGGAGCGGCGCATTACTCTGGAAAGCGAGGATCTCCGGCTGGTCTTTAGCAACCGGGGCGCCGCGCTGATCCGGGTCGAATTGAAGAAGTACCGGCTGAAGGGCGGGCCCCTGGACGAGCTGGTTTCCCCCCTGTCGGCGGCTTCGGGGCGGTATCCGCTGGCGGTTCTCACCGGGACAAAGGCTTTCGATGACGCCGCCGGGCAGGCGTTGTTCCACGTGGAACAACGAACCGGGCCGGCGGGCGAAACGGTTGCGGAATTCACCTGGTCGGACGGAAAGGGAAACTCCGTCCGGAAGGAGTTCACCCTTCCGGGCGCCGGGTACCTTGTGGGGTTCAAAGCCTCCGCCGAAATGGACGGCCAGGCGCTCTCCCCCGTGCCGGTGGCCTGGGGCCCCGGCTTTGCGGCGCTGAACGCGCAGCAGGCCAAGAACCGATACTTTCAGCAGGAGTATGTAGGCCTGCTGGAGGCCGGCAGTTTCAAGAAGGTCAAGCGCGCCGACAAGGTGACGGGAGACAAGGCGCCCGTGACCGACTCCTACGGAACCAAGGGGCCCATCGCGTGGGCCGCCATCAGCAACAATTACTTTGCCGCGGCCCTCCTGCCCGACGCGCCGATGCCCTGGGTGCGGGTGGTCACCGAAGCCCTCTCGCCTGACCTGCAGAAGGTCCATCCTGCGGAGAACGACATCACACTCGTGGCTGGGTTTACGGGCAAGGGGAGGCTTTTCCTTGGACCCAAACAGTGGGGTCTCCTGTCGGGCGTCGCGGACCAGTTCAACCGACTCACCGACTGGGGATGGCTCACTCCCCTGTGCGGGCTGCTGCTGTGGGGCTTGAAGAAGCTCTATGCTTTCGCGGGCAACTACGGGATCGCCATCATCCTCATCACGCTCCTGATCAAGGTTGCCTTTTACCCCTTGACCCAGGGCTCCATGGTGAAGATGAAGCAGATGGGCGACACCATGAAGCGCCTCAAGCCCCAGGTGGACCGGATCAAGGCCAAGTACAAGAAGATGGGAAAGGACATGGCCACGCGGCAGAAGATGAACGAGGAGATGATGGCCCTTTACCAGAAGGAGGGCGTCAATCCCCTCGGGCAGATGAGCGGGTGCCTCCCTCTCCTTCTTCAGATGCCCATCTTCTTCGCCCTCTTCGAACTTCTCCCCAGGGCGATCGAGCTCCGGGGCGCCCCCTTCTTCGGCTGGATTCAGGACCTCTCGATCCCAGATCCCTACTACGTGACCCCCCTCCTGATGGGGGCCACCATGATCGTGTCCACCCGGATGTCGGGTTCCCAGGGGCTGGAGGGCGCCCAGAAGCTCATGCTCTGGTTCATGCCCGTCATGTTCACGTGGTTCTGTCTGTGGGCCCCGGCGGGGCTTACGGTCTATTGGCTCGCCAACAACGTCTTGACCATGGGGCAGCAGGCCCTGATCAACCGGCAGGCGGCGGCCCGGGCCCTCGAGGCCGAAAAGGCCCGAAAGTCCACGCCCAAGGGGCCGTCCCGTCCCTCCCGTGCCTGATCTGGGGGGGACCATCGCGGCCGAGGCCACTCCTCCCGGGAGGGGCGCCGTCCGGGTGGTGCGGATCACCGGCCCGCTGGCGGGTCCGTTCCTCAGAAAGCACTTCCATCCTGTGGGTCCTCCCCCCTCCGAATCCGCCCGGCGACTCTGTCTGGGAGAGCTGGTGCGAGAAGACGGAAGAGTGGTGGACCGGGCCCTGGCGGTCCTTTTCGTGGGGCCCGACTCACTGACCGGCGAGGACGTCGCGGAAATTCAGGTGCATGGATCGCCGGGGGTGGTGCGGGCGTGCCTCGACCTGTGTTTCCGGTTCGGTATCCGGCAGGCGCGGCCCGGGGAGTTCCTCTGGAGGGCCGTGATCCTGGACAAGATGAGCCTCTCGGAGGCCGAAGCGGTGGACGCCCTCGTCTCCGCGGATACGGAAGCCCTGGCCCTGAGGGCGGCGTCCGCCCTGGGAGGGCGCCTCTCCGGCCGCCTTTCGGAGCTGAGCGCCAGGGTGTTGGATCTCCGTGCGGCCTGGGAGGCCCGACTGGATTTTCCGGAGGACGTGGGGGAGATGGCCTCCACGAAGGAAGAAGGGGAACTCGAAGGTTTGGCCGCCGGTCTGGCCGCCCTCGCGCGGGAGGGGGAGATCGGGGCCAGGATGGCCCGAGGTTGGAGCGTGGCCCTTGTGGGGCCGCCCAATTCTGGGAAGTCCTCCCTCTTCAACCGCCTTCTCTGTCGGGAGCGAGCCCTGGTGACGCCCCATCCGGGGACGACCCGCGACGTGCTCGAGGAGACGCTGGAGATCGGCGGGCTTCCCCTTATCGTGCGGGACACGGCCGGGGTCCGGGTGGCGGAGGGTGAGGCGGAGGGCCTCGGGGTGGAGCGGGGCCTGGAGGCCGCGGCCGCTTCGGACGGAACCCTCCTGGTCTTTGACGGGTCAAGGGGCTGGGGAGAGGACGCGGCGGCGGTTCTTGCCCGGCTGGAGCGCCCCCCGCTCTGGACGGTGGCCAACAAGTGCGACCTGCCCCCTGGGGCGCCCGTCTGCCCTGGGGCTTTGTCCGTAAGCGCCCTCACCGGGGAGGGAATGGAGGCGCTGGTGGAAGCCCTGAGGGCCTGGATGGGAGAGGTCTCTCCCGCCGGAGGGGAGATCCCGCCCGCCGGGGAGCGCCAGGCGCGGGCGGTGGCTCGGGCCGCCGCCGCGCTGAAGGAGGCCCTCCTCGGACATCGGGCAGGCCAGGGGCTCGAGATTACCCTGAGCGCCCTGTCCGCGGCCGATCGGTCCCTGCGAGAGGCCATCTCCGGGGAGGCGTCGGACGAGGAACTCTACGAGAGGATCTTCTCCAGATTCTGCATCGGGAAGTGAGGCGCACCGTGGGGACCCGGAAACGGAGAACCGACGCGGTTCCATGGGAGACCGCGCGGATGGGAAGGGGTTGTCCTCCATGATGTCCTGCGACGCCGTGGTTGTAGGGGGCGGGCACGCCGGAGCGGAGGCGGCGAGGGTGCTGGCCTGCAAGGAACTCGATACGATCCTCCTCACCGATTCCTTGGAATCCCTCGGACGGATGTCCTGCAACCCGGCCATAGGCGGCCTGGGAAAGGGCCACCTCGTCCGCGAGATCGATGCGCTGGGGGGCCTCATGGCGAGGGCCGCCGACGACACCGGAATCCACTTCCGGGTCCTGGGAGCGAGCCGCGGCCCAGCCGTTCAGGGGCTGAGAAGCCAGAACGATCGGCAGGCTTACCACCGGGCCGTTCGGGCCGTACTTGAGTCCGTCCCCGGCCTTCGGCTCCTGGAAGGGCGAGCCTCCGGCATTCGAGTGGAGGGGGGGCGGGCCGTCGGTGTCGAACTGCTGGGGGGAGGGCGCCTCCTGTGCCGTGCCGTGATCCTGACGACGGGCACGTTCCTGGGGGGGCTTATGCACGTGGGGGACGAGCGCACCCCGGGCGGTCGGGCGGGAGAATTTTCGGCGCGGGAGCTTGCCGAGTCCCTTCGGAGCCTCGGGCTTCCCCTCTTTCGGCTGAAGACGGGAACTCCCCCCCGGCTGCGAAAAAGGAGCCTCCTGTGGGACCGGACCACGGCCCAAGAGGGGGATCGAGACCCCGAGCCCTTCTCGGTGCTGAGCCGGCCCTTTCCGGTGCTTCCGCAAGGCCCCTGTCACCTGTCCCGCACGACGCCGGAGACGCGCAAGGCCATTCTGAACGCCCTGGACCGATCGCCCCTCTACACGGGGGCGATCCGCGGGCTGGGTCCAAGGTATTGCCCGTCCATCGAGGACAAGGTGGTCCGCTTTCCCCACAACGAGACCCACCAGGTCTTTTTGGAGCCCGACGGCATCGGATCGGAGGAAATCTACCCCAACGGCCTGTCCACCTCGCTTCCCAAGGATGTGCAGGAGGCGCTGGTTCGAACCGTTCCGGGGCTGGAGGAGGCGGAGATCCTCCGCTACGGATACGCCGTGGAGTACGACGCCGTAGACCCCAGGGCCCTTTCGGCTACCCTGGAGGCCAGGGAGATCCCCGGTCTCTACCTGGCGGGCCAGGTGGTGGGCACAACGGGTTACGAAGAGGCGGCGGGGCTCGGGTTCTGGGCTGGGCTGAACGCGGCGCGCTCCCTTCGGAGGGAGCCGCCCTTTCTGCTCGGGAGGGAGGAGGCGTACTTGGGCGTGATGGTGGACGACCTCGTCTCGAAGGGGATCCTGGAGCCCTACCGGATGCTGACCTCCCGCGCGGAGTTTCGCCTGCTCCTGGACCGGCACTCGGCGTACCGGCGCCTGGGTGCAAAGACGGAGGCGGACGGCCTGTCGCCCCCGGAGGATCGCCGGATCCTGGAAGGGCGTGAAGCCCGCGTGGCGTCGGTCCTGGCAGACCTGGAACGGATGTCCGTCCGTCTCGACGGCGAGGGCGTGAGCCTCGCAAAGTGGCTGAGCCGCCCCGGTCAGACCTTGTCCTCCGTGGCCCTACACCTGGACCGGCCCCCCGGACTTGACCGCCTGGAGGCCCTCTACGTGGAGTCGGAGGTCAAGGGTCGGGGGTACAGGGAGCGCGAAAGGGCCGAGGCCGCCAGGCTGAAGGGCGCGCGCACCCTGCGTCTTCCCCAAAGCCTGCGGTATTCGGGGATTCCCGGGCTGAGCCGGGAGGTGGTGGAGCGGCTTTCGGCGGCGCGGCCAGAGACGCTGGACCAGGCCTCCCGGATCCCGGGCGTGACGCCCGCCGCGCTCCTTCGGATCCGCTTCGCACTGGAAAGGAGGAGGGCCATTGAGCGCGGATGAAAAGATCGCGGCCTTCGTGGACTTGCTCCTCTCCCGGAGTCCGGCGGCCGGCCTCACGGCCTTCAGGACCCGCCAGGAGGTCCTCCGGAAGGGCATCGGCCCCTCCCTCCTGGGGGAGCCCCTTCTGCCCCAGGGAGCCACCGTCCTGGATGTTGGCAGTGGGGGAGGCATCCCTGCCCTGCCCCTCGCCATTCACCGGACTGACCTGCAGTTCATCCTCTGCGAGCCCTCGGGGGCCAAAGCGTCCTTTTTGCGGGAGGCGGTGGCGCTCCTCGGCCTGTCCGCCCAGGTCAGGTGCGCCACGGTGGAGGAGGAGCTTTCTCGGGGCGGAACCTACGGGGCCGCCACCGTGCGGGGCGTGCGCCTGAGAAGGGGGTTGCTCAAGCGCCTGGTCAAGGCCCTCGGCCCGGAAGGGCCCTTGCTCCTCTGGACCGGCGGGGATCGGGAGGCCCTCTACGCGGAGTGGCTTCGAGCCCTCGGGGCCGACGTGCGGCGGATCGAAGCGCCCGAGGCGGGGATCGCCCTGCTGGCCGCCTCTGTTCCACGTGGAACATCCACCCCCGTCGAGGGGGACACGCCCGGCTGAGTGCCGTCCGGCGGGCTTCCCCGAAGGCCGCGTCTGTGGTACAAGGGCGGGGGAGGAATCACGTGGGAGACATCATTGCCGTGGCCAATCAAAAGGGCGGGGTCGGGAAGACCACGACGGTCATCAACCTGGGCGCATCCCTCGCCGCCGCCGAGCGCCGGGTCCTCCTCGTGGACTTCGATCCCCAGTCCAACTGCACCTCCGGAGTGGGCGCGGCGGCGGAGAACGGCCGCACGGTCTACGCTTGCCTATCCGGCTCCGAGGCGCCGGAGGACGTCATCGTCCCCTGCGGGCTTCCCGGCTTGAGTCTCCTTCCGGGGTCCGTGTCCCTGGCCGGAGCGGAGGTGGAGCTCGCCAGTGCCCAGGACAGGGAGTTCGTTCTCAAACGGCTCCTGGAGCCTCTCAAGGACCGTTTCGACTACATCCTCGTGGACTGCCCCCCCTCCTTGGGCCTCCTGACCCTCAATGCCCTGGTGGCGGCCGACAGCGTCCTGATACCCATTCAGGCGGAGTTCTTCG
>JBFLVU010000014.1:0-24524 GCA_040758175.1 Acidobacteriota bacterium
GGGCGCGCGAGGCGGTTTAGAAGGGGGCCCGCGCTCGCCCGGGCGTAGTAGTCCGCCGCGCCATGGAAGCCGTGCCGCGGGGCCACGACCGCCTCGTCGAAGGCCCGTATGGATCGGATGTCCCGGACGCCGTCCGGCGGAAGAAGATGGGGGCGGCGCGCCGCCGTCTTTTCGTACATTTCGAAGAGGGACCTGAGCAGGTACCACCGATAGATGAACGCCCGGGGGCGGTCGATCCAGTTGGCGCACGCGGAGAGGTCGAGGGGGGAGGAGACGGCCGCCAGGGCTCGGACCCGGGGATCGGGCCGAAGGCATCCGTACCTCAGCGCGAGGTGGCCGCCCAGGGAGTAGCCCAAGACGTAGAGGTCCAGATGGTTGCGCGTCTCGGGCGACGAAAGGACCGCCTCCAGGTCCTCCACGAGGCCGGCGTGGTAGAAGTCTTCCCCATCCCGGGCGGCGCCCCGGAGGTTGAAGCGAAGGCAGGACATGCCTGCGGCCTCCGCCGCCCGGGCCGCCCGGCAGGCGTAGTAGCTCGAGGCCGTTCCACCGAGCCCGTGGACCACCACGAGGA
The DNA here is from genome assembly GCA_040758175.1 of Acidobacteriota bacterium. Taxonomy (GTDB): domain Bacteria; phylum Acidobacteriota; class UBA4820; order UBA4820; family DSQY01; genus JBFLVU01. The sequence continues at coordinate 572 of JBFLVU010000014.1, forward strand.
GGGGCGTACCCGCGCCGAGGTTCCGGTACAGTCCCGTCAGCTTCACGGGTCCCGCCGATGGATCTTGAACGACGAAGTTCCACGGCGCCGCATCGGGCGCCCCCTCGGGCTTCAGCCCGTGGGCGATCCTCGGGGCGAGCGTCCAGTAGTGGCCCAGGATCGCCTGGAGGCGGTTCTTCGCCGGAAAGTCCGCGCCGCTCATGGGCCTGCCGGCCCCCCGGTTTCCCGGTCCGGCCTTCCCATCGCCCACCGGAGTTCGGCCGCCGCCACCCGTTCGTCGTACAAAGCGCGGACATCGCGGAGCCGCGCCTCGCGGAGGCCCGTCTCGGCGTCGAGCAGGTCCGTGATCGTCCCGGCGCCCTCGGCGTACCGCTCCCTGGCCATGCGGAGGCTCTCCTCCGCCTCGCGGACGAGATCCCGGACCGCGAGGACGGCCGCCCTGGACTCCTCCGCCCGGGCCCGCGCGGCGAAGGCCTCCTGCTCGACGGCGAGCCCCATCCACAGCGCCTCGCTTTCGGAGCGGGCCAGTTCGGCGCGCGCCCGCGCCAGGTCGTGGCCCCGGGCGAAGCCCGTGAATACGGGAATGGCCAGGGTGATCCCCAGGGACCAGTCCTCGTCGCCGGGGAAGTAGACCTGGTCGAGGCGGCCGTAGGAGGCCTCCAGCCGCACCTTCGGGCCGAAGGCGCTCCGGGACGCGTCCACCCGACGCCGTCCCGCCTCCACGCGCTGGACGGCCCCGTCCAGTTCGGGCCTCTCCGAGAGGGCCGAGGCGAGGGCCTCGCTCACCGAGGGGAGGCGGGGCAGTGCCGGTGCCCCAGGCTCGCTCAGGATCGCGAGGGGAGTCTGGGGAGGGCGGCCCATGGACGCGTTGAGGGCTCCCAGAGCCACGGAGACGTCGGAGGAAGCCCTCAGGAGGGCCACCCTGGCCTCGGAGGTCCGCACCCTGGCCCTCAGGACGTCGGCCAGGGGCGCGTCCCCCGCTTCCCGGCGCACCTGGGCCATCCGCTCGTGCTGCAGGGCGCGCTCCAGGACCTTTTCGGCCACACCCTGGGCCTCCTGGGCCGCCAGCGCACCGTAGAAGGCCTTATGGACAGAGAGGACCAGGTCCTGCCGAGCCTCCTCCCGCGCGAGCGCGGCGCCCCGGGCCGCCGCCGCCGCTTGGCCGGTTTCGGCCCGCCTCAGCCCGCCGTCGAAGAGCGTATAGGCGCCTTTGACCGAGAGGGAGTGCTGGTTGACCGGGCCGATGACGGGAGAAAGCGCCCCCGCCGGAGCCGCTTCGCCGGTGAGCGCGGAGGGCAGGAAGGCCCGGCTCTCGAAGCGCCTGGACGCGGCCTGCAGATCCAGGCGCGGAAGGTAGGCGGAACGCGCCGTGCCTTCGGTTTCCCTGGCGGCGAGGAGCCCGTGTCCCGCCGCCTGGAATAGAGGGTTCGCCCTCAGGGCCTCCTGAACGCAGGCATCGATGTCCATCGGTTCTGGCGGCTCCTGGGCCGGAGAAGGGAGGGTCCCCCCGGTCGCCGCGGAAAAGAGGACGAGGAGGAGGAAAAACCTGCGAAACGTGCCGTGGCGCATGGGACGCCTCCTTGAAAGGCAGCTAGGCCAGTGTCTTCTTGAACCTCTGCGAGGCCAGGGCGAGGAGCGATGCCCCCAGTACGGCCAGGGCCGCCATCTGGGGCCAGAGCACGTCCAGGCCGACCCCCTTGAGGAAGACGCCCCGGAGAATGACCAGGAAATACCGGAGGGGGTTGAGGAGAGTCAACCACTGCACCGCCTCGGGCATGTTGGCGATGGGATAGATGAATCCGGAGAGAAGGATGGCCGGCTGCATGAAGAAGAAGGCCGTCATCATGGCCTGCTGCTGGGTCCGGCTCACCGTGGAGATGAAAAGGCCCACCCCCAGGGTCCCCATCAGGTAGAAGACCGTGGACGCGAGGAGGATGAGGGGATTGCCGGCGATGGGGACGTCGAACCAGAAGACCGCCACTCCGCTGATCAGCACCACGTCGAAGAGGCTGATCAGCACGAAGGGAACGGTCTTTCCCAGGATGAACTCGGCCCTGCCCATGGGGGTGACCATGATCTGCTCGATGGTGCCGATCTCCTTCTCCCTCACCACGGCCATGCTCGAGAGAAGGATGGAGAGGACCATGACCAGCAGGGCGATGACGCCCGGGACGTAGAAATTTCGGCTCTCGAGGTTCGGGTTGAACCAGGCGCGCGATGCCAGGGAAACGGCCGAGGAGGCCGCGGTCCTCCCCGTCGTCCTGCTCGCCCGCTCCGACAGCATCTCGGCTCCGAAGTCCCCGGTGATGCGCGCGGCATAGCTGAGGATGACCGAAGCCGTATTCGAGTCGGTGCCGTCCACCAGGATCTGGACGTGCGCCGTTCGGCCCGCCCCCAGGTCCCTTCCGAAACCCCGGTTCATCCGTAGGACCGCCTTGACCTCCCCTCGGTCCAGTAGGTCCGCCACCTCCGACTCTCTCCGGATGCGGGCGACGCATTCGAAGTACCCGGAGCCCTCGAAGCGGGACAGGAGTTCCCGGCTCGCGGGGGTCCCGTCGAGGTCGTAGACCGCCGTGCGGATGTTCCGGACATCCGTGGTCACCGCGTACCCGAAGATGAGGACCTGGACGACGGGGATCACCAGGAGGATGGCCCGCATCCGGGGGTCCCTCGCGATCTGGATGAACTCCTTGATGAGCATGTGCTTCAAGCGCTCGCCCACGGGGCCCCTCCCCTCAATCCAACCGTTTCCGAAAGGCCCGGAGGGCCAGGACGGTCATTCCCACGGCGAAAAGGAACAGGAAGATCCCCTCGCGCCAAAGCACGGGAATGCCCACACCCTTCAGGAACAGGCCCCGCAGGAGGTTGATGAAGTACCGCGCGGGGATCAGGTAGCTGACCGCCTGGAGCGCCTTCGGCATGTTGGCGACGTCGAACATGAAGCCCGAAAGCAGGAACGCGGGGAGGAAGGTCACGACGAACGCGAACTGGCTCGCAACGAGCTGGTTCTTGGCCCGGATGCTGATGACGAGACCCAGGGAAAGGGCCCCCGCGAGAAAGACGGCGGACATGCCCACCAGGAGGGGCGGAAAGCCCCGGAACGGCACGCCGAAAAGGTAGCGGCCCACGGCCACCGAGAGCCCCATGTCCACCATGCCGATGACGAAGTACGGGACGAGCTTCCCCACCACGAGCTCGGGGCCGCGAAGGGGCGTGGAGATGAGCTGTTCCATGGTGCCCGTCTCCCATTCCCTCGCCACCGTAAGAGAGGTCAGGAGGGCCGCGATGATCATCATGATGACCGCGATGAGGCCCGGAATGATGGCGTGCTTCGATTCCATTTCCGGGTTGTACCAGACCCGGGACCGCACCTCGAGGGGCGGGGCCTGGACGAGGCCCGTGGCCCTCTCGATCTGCTGTCTCCTGACCTCGCGGCCGTAGGAGGAAAGGACCGCGTCGGCGTAGGAGAGGACGAGGGTGGCCGTGTTGGCGTCGGCGCCGTCGGCCAGGAACGCGACCTCCGCCCCCGCGGGCCCGTCCAGTCGATCCGCGAAATTCCGGGGGATCACGAGGGCCGCGAGGGCCTCGCCGCGGTCCAGCGCACTCTCGATGTCCCCGTAGCCGGAGGCCCGGCTCTCCACGGAAAAGTACCGGGAGGCCTCGAACCGCGAAACGAGGTCCCGGCTCTGGGGCGTGCCGCTCTGGTCCCAGACCGCCAGAGGCACGTCGTCCACGTCGAGCGTGAGCGCGTACCCGAAGAGGAGGAGAAGGACCATCGGGAGGGCGATGCTGATGCCGAGGGCCCTGGGGTCCCGCATCACGTGGAGGAACTCCTTCCGTGCCACGGCCCACGTGCGGCGCAGGTTCACGGATGTCCCCCGAGGTCGGCGGTCTTGCGCTTGGGCCTCACTGGGCGTACTCCTTCTGCGCCGTCTCTTCACGGTCCCGCCGCTCGATGAGGGAGACGAAGACGTCTTCGAGGGAAGGCGGGACCTGCCCGATGGAGACAACGCGAAAGCCGGCGGCCTCCAGCCGCCCGCGAACCAGGGGAGCGAGCTCCCGGGCCCCGGCGACGACGGCATGGACATCCCGCCCGAAAAGGGCCGCGTCCTTCACTCCCTCCGCGCCCTCGATCACGGCAAGGGCCTCCTGGGGCCGGTCGCAGCGGATTTCCAGGACCGCGTCCTTCATGAAGCGCTCCTTCATTTCGGAAGGGGTCCCCGTCGCTACAAGCTCTCCGCGGTAAATGAGGCCGAGCCGGTCGCAGTACTCGGCCTCCTCCATGTAGTGGGTGGTGACGAAGACGGTGGTCCCCCGCTCCGCCTCCCCGTGGATGATGTCCCAGAAATTCCTCCGGCTGACGGGGTCCACCCCCGAGGTGGGCTCGTCCAGAAAGAGGATGGCCGGCTCGTGAAGGAGCGCGCAGCCCAGGGCCAGCCGCTGTTTCCATCCGCCCGGCAGGGGCCCGGTGAGCTGGCCCCGGAGCGCACCGAGGCCCGCCATGTTCAGGACCCACGCTTTCCGCTCGTCCCGCTTCACCTTCGGGATGCGGTAGATGCCGGAAAAGAAGTCGATGTTCTGCTCCACCGTCAGGTCGTCGTAGAGGGAGAACTTCTGGCTCATGTAGCCGATGTGGGCCTTGATCCTCTCGGCCTCGGCGGCGACGTCGAAGCCCGCCACCGTTCCCCGTCCCGAGGTCGGGGCGAGGAGGCCGCAAAGCATCCGGATGGTGGTGGACTTGCCCGCACCGTTCGGGCCCAGGAAGCCGAAGATCTCCCCCTGGGCCACCTCGAGGCTCACGCCGGCCACGGCGGTGAACTCACCGAACCGCCTCGTGAGGCCTTCGAGACGCACCGCAACGTCGCGCGCCACGGTTAGGCTCCCCCTTCTCTGGCATCCGCCCCGCGTCGGCCCAGGGAGTCCATGAAGACATCCTCCAGGCTGGGCTCGGCGAGGCGCACGTCCTGGAAGCTCACGCCTCCGGCCGCGAGGACTTCCTCCACGAACCTCCTGCCTTCGTCCGGCTCGTCCACCGCGGCGTGGATGCGGTCCCCGTACGCCGCCACGCGACTCAGACCCGCCTCCCTCAGGAGCCCGGCGGCCCGGCGCGCCTGCTCCGTTCGGATGGAGAGGAGGGCCCCCGGAAGGAGGGCCTTTACACCCTCGGGAGTGGAACAGGCGATCACGCGCCCCTCGTGGAGAAGGGCCACCCTGGAGCACCGCTCGGCCTCGTCCAGGTAAGCCGTGGAGACGAGGATGGTCACCCCGTCCCCCAGGAGCCGGTACAGGATCCGCCAGAAATCGCGCCTCGACACGGGGTCCACGCCGTTGGTGGGCTCGTCCAGAAAGAGGACCTCGGGCGCGTGAATCAGGGCGCAGCAGAGGCCCAGCTTCTGCTTCATTCCGCCCGAGAGGTTTCCCGCCCTCCGGCGGCGGAAGGGAGCCAGCCCGGAAAAATGGAGAAGCTCCGCCATTCGCCGCTCGCGCTCGACCCGGCCCACGCCGTAGAGATCGGCGTAAAAGGCCACGTTCTCGTCCACCGAAAGGTCCGGGTAGAGGCCGAAGCGCTGGCTCATGTAGCCGATGCGGTCCTTGATGGCCTCGCCGTCTCGGGCCGCGTCCAGGCCGAGGACACGGGCCTCCCCGGAGGTGGGCTGGAGAACCGCCGTCAGCATCCGAAGGATCGTGGTCTTTCCCGCCCCGTCGGGCCCCACGAGCCCGAAAATCTCTCCTCTCGACACCGCAAAGGAGACACCGGCCACCGCCTCCTTGCCCCCGAAGGTCCGTCGGAGGCCCACCACTTCGACGGCGAGGGTTTCGGTACCGGCGGGAGTAGATGGGGAAAGCACCCGCGGGTTCATTCTTCCCCCCCGGCGCACCCGGGAATCAAGGTCCGGGGCGCCTCTGGCGCGCCGCTTTTCATGGCACCCGCCCCTTCATCCTTCTCTCCCGGAGTCGAGGGAGATTCGCGCCTCGGCGGGCATCCCCGGCTTGAGTTCCTGCTCCGGATTGGGCAGATCCACCTTGACCCGATAGACGAGTTTCACTCTTTCCTTGGGCGTCTGGACCGTCCTGGGAGTGAATTCCGCCTCGTCGGAAAGAAACGCGAGCGTTCCCGTGTAGGCCTTGCCCGGGTAGGAGTCGGTGCTGACCGAAACGGTCTGCCCCAGCCTTACCTTTCCGAGGTCGGACTCGTCCAGGTAGGCGCGGAGGTACACCCGGCTCAGATCCGAAACGGTCAGGACGGGCGTCCCGGCGGCCAGCACCTCCCCCGGCTCGGCATGCTTGGCCAGCGCCAGGCCCGAGAGGGGCGAACGCAGCTCCGCGAAGCTTCTCTGGACGCGGGCCAGGTCGAGGACCTTTTCGGCCGAGGCAAGGCGCGCCCTCGCCGCCTCCACCTGTTCGCTCCGGGCGCCTCGCTCGAGGAGCCTGAGGCGCTCACTCGCCTCGCTTCGACGCGCCGAGGCGGCATCCGACGCGGCCTTGGCGGCGTCGAACTCACGCTTGGATATGACCTCGCGTTCGAAGAGAGCCCTTTGGCGCTCCAGATCTTTTTCCAGCCTCTCGGCCTCCGCCGAAGCGGCCGCGTGGGCTGCCCGGCCCTGGGCCACTTCCTCCGAGCGGAAGCCCCTCTCCAGTTCCTGAAAGACGGCCCGCGCCGCGGCCGCATCCGCCTCACGTTGGGCGAGAACGGCATCCAGATCGGCGGATTCGAGAAGGGCCAGGACCTGGCCCTTTTCCACCCGCTGGCCTTCGTCCACGAGGCGCTCGCTCAGGCGCCCGCCCACACGAAATCCCACCGATACCTCAACGGCCTCGATGTTCCCAGAAAGAACCAGCGGGCCGCCGCCAGAGGACGAGAAGCCCTTCCAAAGGGCCACGGCCGCCACCATGGCGATCAGGACCACCGCCGCGAAAAGGATCCATTTCTTGCTCATGGGCGCCTCCCGGAATTCGAGGGCTCCGGGGGAGCCCCGTGCGAGCCGATTCCGAACAGGATGAGGTCCGACAGTTCCCGGGGGAGTTCCCCGGGCCCGATGTCCATGAGGGCGGGCTGCGCCAAGGCTTGGCCGAAGCGCTCCCTCAGGACCGCGCTGGCCTGGAGGAAGATGATGGAGCCGACGATCTGCAGGTGTGCCACCAGAGGGTGGACCGGGCGGAAGTCCCCGCAATCCTGTCCATCCCTTAAAAGACCGCGAATCCGAAGGAACAACCCCGCCATGTGCTCCACGACGGGGGGGGGCAGGTTGGGTGCGCCGGAGGCCACCTCCCGGAGCATGATCGAGGGATGTTCGGGAACCTCCGCAAGGACCTGCAGGAAAGCCGCCACGGCCGCACGCAGGCGGTCCTTGGGCGAACCCGGACGCTGAAGCGCCGCGTCGAGGGCCTCCTGGACCCTGCCGAAGTTCCTCAAGAGGACATCCTCGTACAGGCCCTCCTTGCTCCGATGGTAGTAGTAAAGCATGGCCTTGTTCACGCCGGCCGCACGGGCGATCGAGTCCACGCGCGCGCCCTCGAAGCCCCTGGCGGCGAACTCTCGCACCGCGGCGTCCAGGATGGCCTCCCGCACGTCCGGGTTCCTGGGCCTCCGCACTTTCCTGACCGCGTCCTCCATGCATCCTCCAAAATGACCAACCGGTTGGTTTAACTAACCAGTTAAATAATCTATTCCCCGTCCACCCATCTGTCAAGGGGTCTTTATACATCCTTGATTTTCCAAGGCCATCTTCCAGTCTGGGTCATTGCCCCCACTTCCGCCCCTCTTGCTCCTGGTATCCGTCCGTTACACACAAATGGGTGTAGGCTTGCACTCCTCAAGGGAGGAGCCTTCCGTGAAGGACCGTTTTGCGGACTACGAACGACGGCGAAGCGCCCTGGAAGCGGGCGGCGGGGCCGAACGCGTCGCCCAGCAGCATGCCAAAGGCAAACGGACGGCCCGGGAGCGCCTGAGTCTCCTCTTCGATCCCGACTCCTTCGTGGAGTTCGGCCTGTGGGTGCGGCACCGGTGCAAGGAGCTCGAAGGCAAGGAGTTCCCTGCCGACGGCGTGGTCGCCGGAAAGGGCGAAATCCTCGGCAGGCCCGTTCTGGCCTACTCCCAGGATTTCACGGTGGGCGGGGGCTCCGTGGGGGAACGCCACGCCCAGAAGGTGGTGGAGGCCCTCCTGTACGCCCTCAAGTGCGGGATGCCCGTCGTCGGGTTCAACGACTCGGGCGGGGCGCGAATCCAGGAGGGGGTGGAGTCCCTCTCGGGCTACGGCAAGATCTTCTACCACAACGTCCTCCTGTCCGGCGTCTGCCCGCAGATTTCGGTGATCTGCGGACCCTGTGCTGGGGGGGCCGCCTATTCGCCCGCTCTTACGGACTTTTTGATCCAGGTGGACCGGACGGCCCACATGTTCATCGCGGGTCCCGAGGTCATCCGGGCCGCCACGGGCGAAGTCATCGGGGAGGAGGAGCTGGGTGGCGCCCAGGCCCACGCCGCCGTATCGGGAAACGTCCATCTCGTGGCCCGGGACGACGCCCACGCCGCGGACCTCGTGAAGACCCTGCTCTCGTACCTCCCCCAGAACAACCTCGAGTCCCCTCCCGTTCGTCCCTTCCCGGGCGTGGTGACCGACGACGCGGCCATGGATGACGTCCTCCCGGAGGATCCCCGGCAGCCCTACGACGTCAAGGCCGTCCTCCGCCGGCTCGCGGACGATGGGGAATTCTTCGAGATCCAGGAGGCCTTTGCGCCCAACCTCGTGGTGGGCTTCGGGCGCCTGGCGGGCCTCACGGTCGGCCTCGTGGCGAACCAGCCCATGCACCTGGCGGGGGTGCTGGACATCAACGCCTCCGACAAGGGGGCGCGGTTCATCCGAACGTGCAACGTCTACAACATCCCCCTCGTGACCCTCGTGGACGTTCCCGGTTTCCTTCCCGGCGTCGCCCAGGAGCACGGGGGGATCATCCGCCACGGCGCCAAGATGCTCTTCGCCTACGCCGCCTCCACGGTCCCGAAGCTGACCGTCATTCTGAGGAAGGCCTACGGCGGGGCTTACCTGGCCATGTGCTCCCGGGACATGGGCGCCGACAGCGTGCTGGCCTGGCCCACGGCGGAGATCGCGGTCATGGGCCCCGAAGGGGCGGCGCGCGTCCTCTTCCGGAGCGAGATCAAGGCCGCGGCGGACCCGAAGGCTTTCCTCGAGGAGAAGATCGCCGAGTACAGGAGGACCCACGCCAACCCGTACAAGGCGGCGGAGGCCCTCCACATCGACGACGTGATCCGGCCCAGCTGGACCCGCCGCCTACTCATCGAACGCCTGGGGATCCTCCAGTCCGTGCGGAACCTCCGGCCCCAAAAGAAGCACGGCAACATTCCCATGTAGCCCATGCGCGAGACCTTATCCGTCGCCCTCCTCGCCTTCGGAGTCGTCATTCTCGCCATGGGGGCCCTCACCGCCGTGGTTTACCTGACCCGAGTCGCGGCCAGGTGGTCCGCCGCCAGGGGTCGGGGGACAGGGACCGCCGCCCCGGAGGGAGTCGAGGAGGAAACCCTCGTCCTGATCTCCGCCGCCGCCTACCAGGCCCTCCGGAAGCCCCTGCGAATCCACCGCATCCACTTGCACCGCGAACCCTCGGCGGAAACGTGGAGCCGGGCGGGCCGGATGGACATCCTGATCTCCCACCAGCATGTGGGGCGGCATCAATGACGATCGCGAAGCCCTTTTCCGGAAGCCGATCCGGGAGCCCTTTCCCGCGGAAGATCGCGGCGGCCGGCGAGGCCGCCCGAGCCAGGAGCCGGAGAGTCCCATGAAGAAGCTGAGAATCACGGTGGCTGGAAAAACCTACGACGTGACGGTGGAGGTTCTTGAGGACGACGAGGCCAACTACGCCGCGGGCGCGGGCTTCGGGAACCTGCCCCTGCCCCCCCCCGCGCCGACGCCCCCCAGGCCTTCCGTCCCGCCTCCAACGCCCGTGGTCAAGAAGGGCGACGCCCGGACCCTGGCCGCCCCCATCGCCGGCACGATCCTGAAGGTCTACGTCGAGGCGGGCCGCCACATCGAGGAGAAGGCCCCCGTTCTCCTCATGGAGGCCATGAAGATGGAGACTTACATTTACGCGCCCCGGGCGGGGCAGGTGGGCGAGGTCAACGTGAAGCCCGGGGACACCGTTCAAGCGGGCGACCCCCTCCTCCGGTACGCCGAAGGAGGTTGACGTGGCCGACCTGTACGCGGCCACCGGCTTCGCCCACCTGACATGGCGGGAGGGCGTGATGATCGCGGTGGCCTGTCTCCTGCTCTACCTGGCCATCCGGAAAGGCTTCGAGCCCCTCCTCCTCGTTCCCATCGGCTTCGGGGCCCTCATGGCGAACCTCCCCCTCAACGGGCTCATGGCGGCGCCCGGGCCGGATTTCGGGGGGGGGCTCTTCTATTACCTCTTTAAAGGCGTGGAGCTGGAGATCTTTCCGCCCCTGATCTTCCTCGGCCTCGGGGCGCTCACGGACTTCGGCCCCCTCCTTTCGAACCCAAAGACCCTGGTCTTGGGCGCCGCCGCCCAGCTTGGCGTCTTCGCGACGTTCTTCGGCGCCACCCTCCTCGGCTTCACGCCCCAGGAGGCGGCCTCCATCGGCATCATCGGAGGCGCCGACGGCCCCACCTCGATCTACCTGACCATGAAACTGGCGCCCCACCTTCTCGGGGCCATCGCCGTATCGGCCTACTCGTACATGGCACTCGTACCGCTCATCCAACCGCCCATCATGCGCCTGCTCACCACCAGAAAGGAGCGCCTCATCCGGATGGAGCAGATGGGCGACGTGCCCCGCTGGGTGAAGATCTGCTTCCCCATCGGGGTCACCGTCCTCTGCGCCCTCCTCGTCCCCGCGGCCACGGCCCTCGTCGGCCTGCTCATGTTCGGCAACCTCCTCAGGGAGTGCGGCGTCACCGAGAGGCTCACCAAGTCGGCCCAGAACGAACTCATCAACCTCGTGACCATCGTGCTGGGCCTGTGCGTGGGGGTCTCCATGTCCGGGGAGGGGTTCCTTCGGCCCGCCACGCTGAAGATCCTCCTCCTCGGGTGCGCCGCATTCGCCTTCTCCACGGCGGGGGGCGTCCTTCTCGGGAAGCTCATGGCGCGCCTGCCCGGAAGCCCCGTGAACCCGCTCATCGGAGCGGCGGGGGTCTCGGCCGTCCCCATGGCCGCCCGGGTGGCCCACACCGTCGCCCAGGAGGAGGACCCGAACAACTACCTGCTCATGCACGCCATGGGGCCCAACGTGGCCGGGGTCATCGGCACGGCCGTCGCCGCCGGCGCGCTTCTGGCCCTGCTGGCAGGCGATTAGGCAGGTAGGTGAGTAGGTGATGAGTAGGTGAGTAAGTGAGTAGGTCAGTAGGTCAGTAGGTCAGTAGGTGAGTAGGTGCGGGGAGGGGCCCTCTTCCGGTGCGCCCCGACCCGTTCATCTTGCCCAGCCGGCGCCGGGAGGACGGTTCACGCGGCGGGCGGAAACATCACCTTGAGCGCCAGGGGGAGGATTTCCACGGTGGCCGGCTCGGTCAGGGTCTTCAGGTTCCCGTCCACGTGGATGTAGGTGGGCCGGTCCACGGAAATCTCCAGGATGTCGGTCTTGAAGGTCTTGACCCCGCTGAGCATTTCCATACGCCTCAAAAGCACCATGGGAAGCGCCACGAAGCGCTCCATGGGGCCGTAATCGCCCAAGAGCGTCACGTCCATCAGGCCGTCGTGGAGGTCGGCGTGGGGCGTGAGGAAAAAACCGCCCCCGGCGCACTGCCCGTTTCCAAACTCCACAAGGACCCCCTTGCTCTGGAACTCCCAGTCGCGGCCCTTCAATTTGAAGTGGGGGTTCTTGTAGGTCGGCAGGTTCTTCAGGACGACCACCAGGTAGGACAAAATCCCCGTCAGGGTCTTGACCTTCTGGTTGTCCGCCGTGACCTGGCCGTCGAAGCCCACGCCCACGGTGTTAAGGAAGGTGTGGGGGCCGAACCGGCCCACGTCGATGGGCTTCACGACGCCGTCCCGGAGGGTGCGGATGGCGAGGTCCATCTTGCGGTAGACGCCGAGGGCGCGCGCGAAGTCGTTCCCCGTTCCCGCGGGCAGGAGGGCCAGGGACGATTCCGTGCCGATGAGCCCTCGGCCCGTCTCGCTGACCGTGCCGTCCCCCCCGACGCAGGCGACCACGTCGTAGGAGGCGTTGGCCCCCTCCTGGGCCAGTCGGGTCGCGTCGTCCGGCCCCTCCGTCCTGACCACGTCGTAGCTCAGGCCCATGTCGCGGCATCCCGCCTCGATGGCGGGAAGGGCCTTGAGGGCCTTCCCCCTGCCCGCCGCCGGATTCACGATGATGAGCGTCTTTTTCTTCATGGGCCCAAGGTACCACAAGTGGAGGCCGAGAGGTGGAGCAAGCTCGGACCGGAAGGGCCCGAACCGCGCCGGCTCGAATCCTGCGGGATTCGCGTTGGGGGGAGGCGTCGTCCGACACCGGCGGACTGGTTTACCCGCGGCGGGATCCCCGCCGCCCTTCTACATTTTCTCGGGTACGGGAATGCCCAGGAGGGTCTCAAGGCCGCTCCGGAGGAGGCGCGCGAAAAGCGCGACCGTGTAGAGCCGGGCGAACCGCTTCTTCGGGTCCGCCTCCTGGATCACGGGAAACTGGTGATAGTAGCCGTGGAAGGCCTGGGCCGCATCGAAGTACTGGCGGGCCACGATGTTCAGGTCCAACCCGTCCACCGCGGTTCGCACCTGGATCGGCACCCGCAGGAAGAGCGAAACCAGCCCCCACCCCTCCTCGTCGAAATGGGCCACGGCCTCCCTGGCGGCGGCCTTGTCCCGCGGGTCGGGCACCTCCAGACCCGCTTCCCGGGCCTTTCTCAGGATGTTCTCGGCGCGCACGCAGGCATACTGGAGATACGGCCCCGTGTCGCCCTCGAAGGCTAGCGCCTGGTCCAGGTCGAAGGGGATGATGACGTTCTTTCCGTAACGCACCATGTAGTACCGGAGCGCCCCCACCGAAAGGGCGCGGGAGCGATCGCCCGCCTCGCCCTCCGGAAGCCCGGGCTCCCGCTTGAGGATCTCCTCCCGGGCCCGTTCCTCCAGCCGGTCGAGTAGGTGGTTCGCCTGGAAGCCGAGGCCTTTCCGGCCGGACATCTCGACGAAGGGCTTCTGCAGATCCTCCTCGGAAACCTGGAGGGAAGCCCCCCGCTCGATTTCGGCCCGGACGAAGGCGGCGGAAAGGGCCACCATCTCGTACGCGAAGTGGATCGAGCGCTCGGCCTGGGCCTCGTGGCCCATCTGCCTCAACCCCTCCTTCACGATCTTCTGAAGGTAGGACTGGCGCACGTCGATGACGTTGTAGACGGCCTCCCCGCCGCCGAAGGCGGGGGCTCCGGGGTCCGACGTCGAGGAGTCGGTCCGCCAGACCTCCCCCGCGGGCGTCCGGAAGCGCCGGTAGTGGAAGTCCCTGCCGAGGAGTCCGAACTTCCAGAGCTGGTAGGCCATGTCCTTGCCGATGTACGTGACGGTGCCGTTGGAGCGCACAATGACCTTGTCGGCGTCCGACAGGCCCTTGAACTCCTCGGATTCCTGCAGCGCCATGACCCAGCACCCGCGATTCTTGTCCTCCGACACGTCGGGGACGCGGTGGATGGCTCCCGAGGACTTGAGCTTCTCGAAGCAGGCCTGCCAGAACCCGATCTTCAGGATGTCGCTCTCGTGGGGCAAGACCTCGTAGGCGATGCCCAGCCTCGCCATCGTGGCCAGGTGGCACCGGACCATCTCCTCCGCCACCAGAGCGGCCATCTCCGCCGTCGGGTTGTCCCCCTCCTCCATCTGCCGGAGGGTTTCGTATCGGGCCCTCTTGCTCTCTTCCGAGGCCTCGTACCAGGGCGCCACGCGGGCGTACAGGTCCCAGCAGAAGGAATCGAAGGGCCCTTCGAGGGAGCCGGCCAGGGCCGCCTTCAGCCGCATGAGGTCCCAACCGAGGATCCGCTGGAACCCCACGACCACGTCGGCCACCTGGACGCCCGTGTCGTCGATGTAATTCTGGACCTCCACCCGGCGCCCCAGGTACTGGAGGCAGCGCACGAGCGTGTCCCCCAGGACGGCGTTGCGGAGGTGACCCACGTGGGCGGCCTTGTTTGGGTTGATGTTCGTGTGCTCCACGATGACCTTGTCGCCCGTGGTGTAGGGGAGGAACTTCCCCGAAAGAAGCCGGTCCACGGCGTCCGCCCGGTCCAGGTACAGGTTGAGGTACCCCCCGGCCGCGCGGATTTCGCGGACGCCGGTGAGGGTCGCCGGCGCGAGCTCCCGCGCCAAGTCCGCCGGGTTGCGGCGGAGGGACTTGGCCAGCGCGAAAGCCACCGGCGACGCCGCGTCGCCCATCTCGGGCCTGGGAGGAAAGGTGATGGGGATCCGGTCGGGTCGCCAGGATACTCCGAGGCGGTCCCGGATGGCGTCCGCCAGTTCTTCCTGCCATATCGCAAGGGCTGTCAGCATGGCTCCGAATTAAAGCACACGCGAGGGCCCCGCGAAAAGGGGCCGTCCCGGCGTTCTCAGGTCACTCCGATGGGGGGTGAGGAAGGCGATCGTCGCGGAGGGCGAAGGGTGGGTGGCGGCTGAGCCTCTTCCCTCCTCCCCTACTCACTTACTCACCTACTCCCCTACTCACCTACCGGATGGCACCCCACGTTCCAGCCGTCGCAGAACACCCGCCCGCGGGTGAAGCGGAAGTGACTCACGGAGGCGTTGTCGGTGGCGAAGTAGCGGGCGCGCTGGGGCGGAATTCCCATGACACGGGAGAGGATCATCCGGTTGAGGAGCCCGTGGGCCACGAGGAGGACGTGGTCGGCCGCCGCGAGCTCCGCGGCCCGGCCCTCGAAAAAGCGATCCACGCGCTCCCGGACGTCCTGAACCGACTCTCCCCCTGGGATCCGGAAGAGTGGGTCGTCCATCCACGCGTCGTAGGCCTCCGGTTCGGTCTTCCTCAATTCGTCGATGGAGCGGCCCTCCCACTCTCCGCAGTGCATTTCCCGCAGAAGCGGGTCCACGACGAGCTGGGGGACCGCCAGACGCTCCTGGACGGCGCGGGCAGTCTCCCGCGCCCGGCGAAGATCGGAGGTGTAGGCCGCGGGAAAGGTCACTCCCCTCGACGCGAGGGCCTCCGCGAGGGCATTCGCCTGGGTCCTCCCCCTCTCCGACAAGGGCACGTCCACGGAGCCCTGCACGCGGTTGTCGGAGTTCCATTCGGTCTCACCGTGGCGGACGAGCACGAGGAATTTCATGGGCGAAGTCCTTCGGTTGGAGAGGGGAAAGGAGGCCCCGCCGGGGCGGCCTCAGGAGACCTTGGCGTTCCACTCGGCCAGGACGTCCCGAAAGCGCTCGGCCAGGAGGCGCTGGGACTCGGGGCCTTCAAGGTGGGCGGCCTGGCTGAGGATCTCCTGGCACATGTTCTGAACGGCTTCCGTGCCCCGGCCGCCCTCCAGTTCGGACTTGGCCCGGCGGTAGGCCCGGAGGATCACGCTCCACCCCACCTCTCCCATGGCGATCTGGGCCTCTTCCCTCAGCTTCCGGATGAGGCCGTGGAGCTCCTTGCGGAGGTCGTCCGAATCCACGGCGACCCCGCCCTCCACGGCGTCCAGACCCGAGTCTTCCACGGAGGGCCCTGCGGGCTCCAGGCCCGGCTCTTCCAGGATAATGAGCCCCATGGTGACGAGGCCGTACAGCAGTTTGGCCACCTCGAAGGCGGGCAGGTTCACACGGCGGGCGATTTGAGAGATCCCCGTCTTCCCGTCGATCTTGCTCAGGACCAGCCACTCCTGCGTGTTGAGGTTGATCTGGCCCTGTTTGCCCTCGGGCACTTGGAAGCGCGGCACGTGGTCCAGGGAAGGGATCTTCTTGTTGAGGACCCGCCACTCGTCCATGCGGCGAGCCGCTTCCATGAGGAGGTTCGTGTTGTTCTTGGTGACGGTGCGCTCGGGCGGCTCCTCCCCCGGTAGAAAACGGAAGCTCCCCTCGTCCCAGGTCGCCAGGGCGTAAACGGCCTCCTCGCCCCCGAGGTCCCCGAGGGTCGCGTGGACGATGCGTCCGGCCTCCAGGTAGATGAGGCCCTCCTCACGGCCCCTCAGGAGCTGGAAGGCGCCCGTCTTGCCCGAAACCGCGACGAGTTGGATGACGTCCGGGAGGTGCAACTCCCTCAGGGAGCCCTGAAAGGTCATGGATGCCGTCCCGTTTCCCCGACGCCGCTGAACGTACTCACCGTGAAGGCCCCGCCTCTCTCATCTGTAAAGACTTGTGAATTTAGCACAAGGCTTTGGGCGAGTCAAAGGCACGACCGCGGCGGACGATTCCGTCCCGGAAGTGAGCGATTTCGCCCCCACGGAGGGAACCGGACGCCGCGGCCGTTCGCGGGAAGGTCGGGGGGGGCTAGGCCGGGTTCTCCTCGACCTCCTGGCGGCGGCGCTTCTCGCGGTACCAGGAGAAGATCAGCCAGCCTCCTGCCGCCATGAGGGCGACGGGCCAGAAATCCAGGAGCCACGACAGGTCCACGTCGAAGTAGATCTGGAGGCTCGCCACCGCGCCGAGGACGAAAAGGAGCAGGCCCGCGAGCAGCCCGCCCTGGCCCGCCTTCGGCAGGGCCGGAAGGTCTTCCAGTCCCAGGTCCTGGGCGTACCCGTAGTTGATGAGCTTGGCCTGGCGGTAGGAGTCGAGGACGTTGAAGATCCAGGCGAAGGCCACCACGAACCCCAGGACCGGGTGGTCCCCTTCGCTCCCGATGGCGAGCAGGGTCGCGATCACGGCGAAGAACAGGGCGCCCCGGAGGTAGAGGCCGTTGTAGACGTTCCCCACCCCGGGGAAGAGGGCGAGAAGGCCGGCCAGCATGGGACGCTTCAGAAGGGGCGGAAGGCCTGGGGCGGTCGGGGTCTTGGCCTCGGGAATGGGGGATTCAGCGGGTCGGGCGGCTTCCATCGGGCTTCTCCTTCCTGTCGTCGTTCGATGGCCGGGCGGGCGTTCCCGCCCCGGAGGGGGGAGGTTGGACGGGGACGGGGGGATCCTCCGCGGAACCGGCCAGGCGCTCCATGGCCTTCTTCAAGGTCCCGTTGGCGGCGACGCACCCCTTGAGGATGGTCGCCCCCGCTCCGAGGACCGTATCCGTCCCGCGGTGGCTCGCGTCCGCGAGAAGGCCTCCGGCCGCCCCCGATACCCAGGCGAGAACGGGGGGCCAGCCTTTCCGGTCGAGGCGGATCCTCTCCCCGAGACCGAGGGTGAAAAGGGTGGCGAACACGAGGCTCGCGGCCACGGTCTCCCGCGTGCGGATCGGGGGAGCCGGACGACGGCGCCCGCCCGGAGCACCAAAGGGGATCCGGATCAGCGAGGCCTTTAATCCTGGCGGGAGGGGAATCTGTGGATGCGGACCGGGGGCGCCGGTCCTCCAGTCCGCCAGGGGCCTTTCCGGGACCTCGTCGAGCCTGGACACCAGGGAGGGGGAGAGGGGGAAGTCCGCGCCCGCGCTCCGGATGTCCCTCACGGCGGCGGCCCACCTTGCGCACGCGGCGCACTCGAGGCCGTGGCCCTCGGTCGGGCCCGGATCGGCGTCTTCCCTGTAGGCGCGGCAGGAGGGGTTCAGCATGGGGGTCCCCCCTCCGAGGCTCGCGGCGCGGCGCCCCGCGTTTCCTTGTCTAGGCCCAGACGGCCGCGCACGATCTCCGTCAGGTGCTGGCGCCCCCGGTACAGTCTGGATTTGACCGTCCCGAGGGGCACGTCCAAGTACGCCGAGGCTTCCTCCCTGGAGAGCCCTTGGAGGTCGCACAGGAGAACCGCTTCGGCGTGCTCCTCCGGGATTTCGGCGAGCGCCCCGTACACCGCCTCGAGGTGCTGCCGCCGGAGGGCCTCCGCCTCGAAGTCCCGTCCCGCGGGGATCTGTTCCAGGACGGCCTCGGCCACCCGGTGCCAGCGCCGCTCCCTCCTGGTTCGCCGGTAATGGTCGATGCAGAGGTTCCGGGAGAGCCTCAGGGCCCAGCCCAGAAAGGGGACCTCCCCCCGGTAGCCTCGCAGGTTCTGGTAGAGACGGACGAAGATCTCCTGGGTGAGATCCTCCGCCTCCTCCCGGTTTCCCGCGAACTGGAAGGCAAGGTTGAAGAGGCGCCGGCCGTGCCGGTCCACGAGGTCCGCCCAGGCGTCCTCGTGCCCCGCGGCCGCGCGCCGCGCGAGAAACAGGTCCGGCGAGGGCGTCGTGCTCTCCATCCTTCCTCCACACCCTCCATGACGACGGGAGGGGGGAAAAGGTTCCCCGAAGCCGAGCCGCCCTGGCGGATTCAGAGGCTCCAGGTCAGGGCGAGGCGGAAGGAGCGGGGCGCGGAGGGGGTGAAGTAGTCGGTCGCTCCGTTGGTGATGCCGCGCCCGGAATAGGCCTTGTCCAGGAGGTTGAAGGCTCCCGCTTCGACCGTGAGCGCCCGGTGGGTCCACCGCGCCGAGAGGTCGGCGGCGGTGTAGCCGGGGAGGGATGCGCGCCGGTTGGCGAGGTCGTTGTCCAGGAGCTGGGGGCCCACCCAGGAGGCCGCCAGGCGAACGGTCCATTCCCCGCCATTCCACTGGAGGCCCGCCGTGCCCTGTGCGCGGGGGACCATGGGCAGGCGCCTTCCGGCGTGGGGCCCCGCGGTCACCTCCGCGTCCTGGTAGGAGCCCGACGCGAAGGCGCGGAAGCCGGCGGGGAGGGGCCACTCCACCTCGGCCTCCACGCCGCGCCGGAAGGAGCGGCCCACGTTCCGGTTCTGGCCGATGAACCACTGGGGGTTGGTTAGGACGAAGACCACCTCGTCGCGCATCTCCATCCGGTAGAGGGTCACCTTGAAGCGCCGCCCCTGGGAGAGGTAACGCCACCCCGCCTCCCAGTCGGAGGAGCGGGTGGACTCGAGGTCGGGATTGGAGGAGAAGCCGGGATAGGCGAAGAGGTCCACCACCGAGGGGATGCGGTATCCCTGGGAGCGGGTCAGGAAGGCCGAGGACGCCTCCCCCGTGCGGTAGAGGAGCCCCGCGCGCCACGTGGTCTCCCGGAAGGTCCGGCGGACGTTGTTGGACGGCGCGCGCCGGTCGGTGTAGGCGTAGCGCGCCCTGTCGGTCCGGACGCCGCAGAGGACCTGCCACGCCCCCCGGGCGGCCTCGCCCTGGGCGTAAATCCCCTCCGACCTCTGGCGCGTCCTCGTGTCCGAAGCCGGAGACGGGTCCTTCCCGAAGACGTCCGTGAAAAACCCGCGGCCTTCGAAGGCGCCCCTTGAGAGCTCCGCCCCCCCACTGAAGGAGAAGGCCGCCTCGCCCCGGCTCCAGGAGCGAGAGGCCTGCGCCGCTCCGCCCCTCAGCCTCTCCCGGCCCGACGTGAGGAATCCCGAGCCGAAGCGGCCCGTGGTGAGGGTGTCACGGTCGTGGAAGCGCCCGTACGCCTGCCCGGCCACGCTCCATCCGCTCCACCTCCCCCGGTAACCGAGGCTCGCCAGGCGGTGGCGTCCCCGCGTGCCGTCGTACAGGTTGAAGGGGGACTGCTCCCGGTCCCGTTTCAGCTCTTCCGCCGTGAGGGCGCCGGGGGCGCTCTGCGCCCCTCCGGCGTACTTGAGGAGGAGGGAAACCTCGTGCCCATCGAGGGGCGCGGCGTTCAGGCGGAGGATTCCGTCGTCGAGGCGATGGCCGTCGTTCTGGCGCCAGCCCTGCTCGGCCCTGCGGGATCCCGCCGCGTAGAACTCCACGGGGCCCCGGCTTCCCGAGGCGCGCACGAGGGTCTCCCACGCCCCGAAAGAGCCGCCCCCCGTCGTGAGGTCCAGGCGGGGAAAGCCGGGCCGGCGACGCGTGATGACGTTCACGACGCCCGCCAGGGCGCCGCCGCCGTACAGGGGCGCCGCCGCCCCGGAGTAGACCTCGATGCGCTCCACGTCCCCGATCGGGATCAGATCCCACCGGACGGCGTTGTCCTGGAGGTCGTTCAGCCGCACGCCGTCGAGGAAGACCGCCAAGCTCGTCCCCTGCGGAAAGCCGCGCACGTCCACCGTGCTCTCCGCGTCGTTCCCCGTCTGGTTGTGCAGGGTGACGCCGGGAAGCTGGGACAGGATCTCCTGAAGGGTGCCCGCCCCGGAGGCCTCGATGGCTTCCCGGGACAGGACCACCACGGGGGCCGCCGTGTCGAGGATCTGTCTCTCTTCGCCGGGAAGGCGTTCCCCGTAAACGGTGATCTCCGTCTGGTAGTTCTCCAGCAGCCGCGAGGGCTGTTGCGCCGCCGCCCAGAGCCCGCCCAGCAGGAGCGCCGCCCCGATTCCCGTCCCTTTTGCCATGGCCTACCCTCCCCCCGGGCGCTCCGCGCCGGATTCCGGCCCGGCCGCACCGGACGCATCGTGTTCAGGCATTGATCCGTGGATACCAGCAGGTCACACCTTCCACCTCCATCCCCGCGAAGGGCACCCCGAAAGCCCGTTCGAGGAGGCGCCCCTGGGCCTCCGGCAACCCAGGGAAGGGCTTCAGGACCCCGTCGCCGTTCAGGATGAGAAGGCGATGGCCGAAGAGGAGGGAGAGGGTGATGTCGTGGGTGGCCAGGAGCACGGCCCTGCCCCTCCCGGCCAAGCGCTTCAAGAGCCGGAAGAGGGCGATCTGCCCGCTCAGGTCCAGGTGGCTCGCCGGCTCGTCCAGGACCAGGAGGGGCGTGTCCTGCACCAGCGCGCGGCCCAGAGCCACCCGCTGGGCCTCCCCGCCCGAGAGGGCCCCCGCCCGCCGCGTCCACACCTCGGCGAGACCCAGCAGATCCTTCACCTCCCCGAGCCTCTCCTGGAGGGGCCGTGGCGCGGGCGGCCGCTCCCGGTGTGGAAAATCCCCGAGGGCCACGAGGTCCGAGACGGTCCATTCGGGGGGGAGGACGGGGCTTTGGGGGACGTAGGCCAGGCGCTTGGCCCGTTCCAGCCGGTGCCACGCCGGGGCGGGACGGCCGTCGAGGAGCACGCGCCCTCCCTGCGGCGCCAGGACCCCGGCGGCCACGCGCAGGAGCGTGCTCTTCCCGGAGCCGTTGGGGCCCGCCACGGCCGCCACCTCCCCGGCGGCCACCTCCATGGAGCACCCCTTCAGGACGTCGGGGCGCTCCGCGTACCCGTGGCGGACCTCCTCCAGGCGGATCACGGCCAGGCCCTCCGGGAGGAGCGGACGAGGAGGTACAGGAAGAGCGGCGCCCCCACCAGCGTCGTGTACACGCCGACGGGCAGGAACCAGGTGCCCGACAAGGCCTTTCCCACGGCGTGCGCGGAGAGGAGGAAGGAAGCCCCCAACAGGAAGGACGCGGGCACGAGCACGCGGTGCCGGTGGCCCGCCAGGAGGCGGGCCACGTGCGGGACCACCAGCCCGACGAACCCCAACATGCCGCACAGGGCCACCGAGGCCGATGCGAGAAGGGTGGCGAGGATGAGGGCCTCCCTCCGCACCGTGCGCACGGCGAGGCCCAGGGAGGACGCCTCCTCGTCCGTGAGCAGCAGGAGGTCCAGCCCCCGGCCCGCCCGCGAGAAGCGGACGAAGGCGTAGGCGGCCGGTGGAGCGAGCAGGGCGGGGGCCACCCAGGAGGGCGTGGGGACGAAGCCCACCAGGTAGGCCGTGACGGTGGCGATCTCGGAGGGCGAGAGCCAGACGGTGAGGAGGCGGGCTCCCGCGGCGAAGGCCGTGTTGGCCACGACGCCGCACAGAAGGAGGGACTCGGCGCGCCCCTCGGAGAGCCGCATGAGAAGCACCAGCGTCGCCATGCCTCCGGCGAAGGCCGCGCCGGCTTGGAGGCCGAGGCCCATGAGGGCGACCGTCCCCGCGCTCAACAGGAGGACGAGGACGGTGGCGAAGGTGGCGCCGCCCGCCACGCCGAGCACGTAGGGGTCCGCCAGGGGGTTCCGGAGAACCAGTTGGTACAGGAGTCCCGAGAGTCCCAGGCTCCCGCCCACGAGGAGGGCCACGGCGGCTTCCGGCACCCGCACGTGGACCAGAATGCGCGCCGACTCCACGCCCTCGCCGGGGAGGGAAAGCCCGAGGGCCAGGGCCAGGGAGGCCGCCAGGGCGCAGGACGAAAGGGCGAGCGCGAGACCTTCCCGGCGGTTCACGGGGTCCCCCCCGCCCCGCGCTCCCGGGCCAAACGCTCCACCGCTTCAACGGATCCCGGGCCGGGGCGCACCAGGAGATCCGCCGGAACGGGAACCGCCCGGGCGGGACGCCCCGAGGCCTCTTCGAGCCGTTCGAGGAAGAGCCGGACGGACCCCGCCGACATTTCGCCCTCGGGAAACACGACGGCGTCCGGCGCCGCCGCCGCCGCGTCCTCCAGGGAAACGGCGGGATAGCCCTCGCCGCGGCCTTCGAGGGCGTTCTCGAAGCCGGCCGCGCGCAGGACCCCCGTCAGGAAGCTCGGTCCGCCCGCCACCACGAGGGGGTTGAGGCCCACCACCGCGAGGGCGCGCTCGGGCGGCCCGGGGGGAATCCCGCGGCCCGCCGCCCGCACCCGCGCCCGATACGACTCCGCGAGCCCGAGGCCTTCCGCGGCCCGCCCCGTTCGCGCTCCCACGGACTCCACCGCCGAGAAGACGTCCTCCAGGCTCTCCATGGGGTAGGCGTGAACCGGGATGCCGAACCGCTCCAGGCTCGCGAGCGCCGATGGGGTCTGCATGCCGGACACCGTGAAGCACGCCGAGGGCGCCAGCGCCACCACGGCTTCCACGTCCAGACGCTCCCAGGAGGCCACGCGGGGGAGGGAGGCGGCTTCGGGAGGGCGGTCCGCCGGCTCGCAGACGCCCGCCACCTCGCGGCCCGCGCCCACGGCGAAGAGGATCTCCGTCATGCTGGGGGCCAGGCTCACCCATCGCGCGGAGCCGGATGGAGCCCCATCGCCCCAGGAGCAGGCCAGGAGCGTGAGGAGGAGGGCAGGGAGGAGGCGGGCGGCGAAGGCGCCGAAGAGGGATCTCCCCGCGGAGGGGCTTCGCGGCGGGACCGGTTCGGAAAACGAAATTGCGCGCCTCATGGGACCTTCCCTTCGGTCCGGGGGGTCCCTGGGCGCGCATCAAGGCCCCCTCCCGAGAGGGAACCCAACGTGCGTCCTGGAGGCAGGTCTCCTGGCTCGCGGGTCTTCCTACTCGCGGCGCCTTCCCACCCTCACGCGGGCAGTGGCGTCGTGCCGCTTTCGTCGCCGCTCACAGTGGCTGGGCCGCGGCCGATTTTCACGGCCTTCCCTTTTCACCCCGGCGGGGCACCTCGGACGGTGGATGTGGGGCTCGCGGGTCGGGTCTCGGGCGGACGGGAACGCTCCGCCGCCCCTCCCCGCGTCCCCGGCTACGTCAGTCCGCGTCCTCCTCGAACTCGTTCTTCAGGCTCAGGCGCATGCAGGCGGCGGCGTGCATCTGGAGGGCCGCCTTCTTGGCTTCCTGCAGGGCGGCCAGACGCTCCTTGACCTTGGCCAGCTCGTCTTCGATCTGGGCGTCGATCTCCTTGATCTCTTCCTTCGTCTGCTTGTGCGCGTCCTCGTAGAACTTCTTCTGCTTGTCGGTCAGGGTCACGGCCACCTCCATCCCTCTTTTGCGCTACGGGCTCTGGATCTTGAAGACCACAGGATAGGTCAACGTCGTCTTGACGGGCACCCCGTCCTTGATGGCCGGGGAATACTTGCTCTGCAGGGCCGCCTGGACGCAGGCGTCGTTGAGGCCGTAGTCGGGGCTCAGCCCGCGCACCACCTTGGCCGTCGTCACGTCCCCCGCCTCCGAGATCGAGACCTCCACGTACACCGTGCCCTGCGCCTTGTTCTGCCGCGCCATCGGCGTGTAGGCCACGGGGACCTTCTTGGTTTCGCGCGGCTTCACGTCCACGGCCCAGAGGTCCACGAAGTCGCCGGCCTTGACCTTCCCGGCCTGGGCGGCCCTCTCGGCCTCCTCTTCCTGGGCCTTGCGGGCGGCCTCTTCCTGGGCCTTGCGGGCGGCCTCCG
>JBFLVU010000015.1:0-23521 GCA_040758175.1 Acidobacteriota bacterium
CCCCCCTTTATAGGGAGCCCTCTAGAAAGCAAGAGCGGGCGCCTTGGGGCGCCCGCCGGTGGAAACGTATGGTGCCGAAGGGGGGACTCGAACCCCCACACCCTGTCGGGTACCACCCCCTCAAGATGGCGTGTCTGCCAATTCCACCACTTCGGCACTTGGGGTCACTTCGAACCTCCGGTCGGCGGCGCGGGCTGGGGAGCGGGCTGGGCCGGGGGTACCGCCGACGGCTGGGACGTGGCGGCGGGCTTGCTGGTTGTTGCGGCCGGCAAGTTCCTTTCGAGGATGCTCTTCTGGCGCCAGTTCGTTGCGATGACCAGAACGATGGAAAGCACCATGAACAGGATGGCCAGACCGGCGGTCAGCTTGTGCATGAACGTGGCCGAGCCCCGGGCCCCGAAGGCGGTCTGGGAGCTCGCTCCCCCGAAGGCGGCGGCGAGGTCTCCGCCTTCACCGGGCTGAAGCAGAATGATGCCCACGAGGAGCAGGCAATCCAGGATGTAGAGAATCCAGAGGACCGTGATCATTCAACCTCCTCGGCGCCCCTTCCAGGGGCCTGAAAATACTACCCCAAGAGGGCCCGGCGGTCAAGCCCGGGGACAGGGGCGGCGGGGGGGATGGAGGAGCAACCCTGTGGTAAAATGGGCCCTCCGCGGCCCCCCTGGAACGCCGGGGAGGGTGTGTGCGCGGCTGTCTGGTGTCGCTTGGGGAGCGAATACATGAAATGGAAGCGGGCCTCGACCCTTTTGGTGGTGGTGGTTCTCACGGCGGCGTGTGGTCCCAGAAAGCCCCCTGCGGGACCCGGTGAGACCCCGCCCGCCCCCCGTGCGGAGGGCGCCCTCCCCGGGGACGAACACATCAAGAACCCGGAGGTCGCGTACAACATGGCGCTGGAGTTCGCGGGCCAGAGGAATTTCGAGGCCGCCCACCACTACATCGCCATGGCCGCCAGGATGGAACCGCAGGCCAAATACTCCTTCGCCGACGCCCTGTTTTACCTTTCGGAAAGCCGCTTTCCGGAGGCCTTGGCCAAGTTGGAGTTGGCCCTGCGGCAGGGGCCGGGAACCTCGGAGAACCGCGTGGCCGTGCTGAACGCCATGGGCGTTTGCCATATGCAGCTCAACCAGGACGACCAGGCCCTGGTTGTCCTGCGGGAGGTGGTCAATACGCCGGGGATGTTCAGCCGCTACGAGTCCTATTACAACATGGGCGTCATCTACATGCGGCAGAACAAGCTGATGGATGCCGAAGCGGTCTTCATCAAGGTCGTGGAGGAGAACCCCCGATACTACAGGGGGTACAACAAACTCGGCATGCTGGCCGCTGCGCGGGGGAAGTGGTCCGACGCGGCCCTGTACTTCAAGAAGGCCATCGACCTCCTTTCCAACAACTACGAGGGCCTCCAAAGCGATGGGGCGGAGATCCACTTCCACTACGGGGAGGCTCTCTACCAGGAGAAGCTCTACCCC
Source organism: Acidobacteriota bacterium (assembly GCA_040758175.1). Classification (GTDB taxonomy): domain Bacteria; phylum Acidobacteriota; class UBA4820; order UBA4820; family DSQY01; genus JBFLVU01. The sequence goes on from JBFLVU010000015.1 coordinate 1,470, forward strand.
CAGGCGAGGGCGTCCCTCCTGGAAGTGCTGAAGATCGCCCCCGAAGGGACGTACGGTCAGAGCGCGAAGAGGATCCTGCAGGAAATCGGGGAGGGCCGATGATCGGACGCATCCTCGACGGCCTCCGGAGGACTCGGGAGGCCCTCTCGGAGCGCGTGGGAGGGATATTCAGCCGGACGACGGAAGCGGGAGAGGCGGATCTGGAGGCGCTCGAGGAGGCGCTTCTGCTGGCCGACGTCGGGCTCGACACCATCCGCCGTCTCTTGGATCGCCTTCCCCGCGAGGCCCGGGCCGATGGCCGGAGCCTTCGGGAGGCCCTCCTAAGAAGGATGGCGTCCCTCTGGCCCCCGTCTCCCCCCGCCGAGGGCCCGCCCCCTGCACCCTGGGTTCAACTCGTGGTGGGCGTCAACGGGGTCGGGAAGACCACGACCATCGGAAAGATTGCCTCTCAAAGGGTTCGAGCGGGCCAGAGGGGCCTCCTGGCGGCCGGAGACACCTTTCGGGCCGCCGCCGCCGACCAGCTGGAAATCTGGGCCCGCAGGGCGGGCGCGGACCTGGTTCGCCAGAAAGAGGGGGCCGATCCCGCGGCCGTGGCCTTCGATGCCGTCCAGGCGGCCGTGTCGAGGGGACTCGATTTTGTGCTGGTGGACACGGCCGGAAGACTGCACGTCAAGCACAACCTCATGGAAGAGCTGGCAAAAATTCAGCGGGTCTGCGCTCGCGCGCTCCCGGGGGCGCCCCACCAAGTCACCCTTGTCTTGGACGCCACGACGGGACAAAACGGGCTGAGCCAGGCTCGGCTCTTCACCGACAAGGTCGGGGTGACCGACCTGGTTCTGACCAAGCTGGACGGCACGGCCAAGGGAGGCATCGCCCTCTCCATCGCGGCCGAGTTGGGGCTGCCGATCCGCCTCGTGGGAGTGGGTGAACGGGTGGAGGATCTGGTTCCCTTCGACCCCGAGGAATACGTCCGGGGCCTCCTGGCTTGAGGGAGGGCGCGATGGAACCCGAGGCCCGCTTCATGGAGGAAGCCGTCCGGGAGGCCGCCGGGGGGAGGGGGCTTACCCATCCCAACCCGGCCGTCGGCGCGGTGGTCGTCCGGGCCGGGCGCGTCGTGGGGAGGGGATTCCACCGGGGCCCAGGCACCCCGCACGCGGAAGTGGTGGCCCTCCGCGAAGCGGGGGAACAGGCGAGGGGGGCGGATCTCTACGTCACCCTGGAGCCCTGCAACACCTTCGGCCGCACCCCGCCCTGCACGGAGGCCATCCTGTCCTCTGGCATCGGCAGGGTCGTGGCTGCCGCGGCAGACCCCAACCCGCAGGTGTCCGGGGGCGGTGCCGAGGCGCTTCGCCGCGCCGGCATCCCCGTGGCCATGCCGTATCTGGAGGACCTGGGGAGGGCGGTGGATCCCGCCTACCACACCTTCTACTCGAAGGGACGCCCCTTCGTCCACCTGAAGTACGCCGTCTCCATGGACGGCCACGTGACCGCCCAAAACGGCGCCTACTTGACCAGTTCCCTGGCCCGGACCAGGGTTCACGAGGACCGTTACGCGAGCGACGCGGTCCTGGTCTCCTCGGGGACCGTGGTCGCTGACGACCCGCTCCTAACGGTGCGGCTCGAAGGACGGAAGAAACCCATCCTGCGGATTCTTCTAGACGCGTCGGGCCGGCTGACCGGGGGGGAGCGCGTGTTTGCCACCGCTCCCGAGGAGGGGCCCGTACTGGTGGTTCACGGCCCGGGACGCCAAAGCCTTCCGGACACCGGCAGGGAGGGCGTGGAATCGGTCGAACTGGCCGTGCGGCCAGAGGGCGGGTTCGACCTCGCCCACGTGCTGGAGCTGCTCGCACGGCGGCAGGTGATGGCAATTTACGTGGAGGCCGTGGGACGCCTGGCGGGGTCTTTTCTCCGGGAGGGCTGGGTGGACCGCCTTTCGGTGCACGTGGCGCCCGTCGTCCTGGGCGGACCTCCCTCGCCCCCGGCCGTCGCCGCGCCCCTGCGGTCAGAGGGGGGTGGCGGCCTTCGGCCCGTGAGCGCAAGATGGGAGGTGGCGGGACCGGACGCCCTGTGGACCGCCGAACTGGAGGGGCGATGTTTACGGGACTCGTGAGGGAGGTGGGTACCGTCCGAAGCCTCACCCGCCGTGGGCGGGAGGGGGGCATCGAGATCGCCTGCGCCTCGGTACTGGAGGGGGCGCTCCGGGGAGACAGCGTGGCGGTGGACGGTGTCTGCGTGACCGTGGAGAGATTGGATCGGGACGGTTTTTCGGCCTTCCTCAGCGCAGAGACCCTGTCGAAGACCACCCTCGGGGGTATGGGACCGGGAACCCGGGTGAACTTGGAACCGGCGCTGGCCGTGGGGGGCCGACTGGGCGGCCATATGGTCCAGGGACACGTGGACGGTGTGGCGACGGTGGTTTCCCTGGAGCGCGTCGGAGAGGGTTGGGCCCTGGCGGTGGAGGTGCCCGCGGACCTGACCCCGTACGTCGTCCCCAAGGGATCCATCGCGCTGGCGGGGGTGAGTTTGACAGTGGCTCGGATGTCAGGGAACCGGGTGGAGGTGGCCGTCGTTCCGGCGACGCTGAGCGAAACGACCCTCGGCACGTGGAGCCCGGGCCTCAGGATCAACGTGGAGACGGACTTGGTGGGCCGCTACGTGGTGGCCTACCTTAGGGGCCTCGTACCCGCGGGAAAGGGGCTCACCGTGGAGGATCTCAAGGCGCGCGGGTTCTGACACGCGCCATCAACCGGCGCAGGGGTCCAACCCCTCCGCCCTCACCAGGGAGACGCGCCATGCCGCTCATTTCCATCGAGAAGGCCCTCGGGCAGATCAAAGAGGGCCGGTTGCTCATCATCTGCGACGATGAGGACAGGGAGAACGAGGGGGACCTTTATGTCCCCGCCCAGTTCACGACACCGGACGCCATCAACTTCATGGCAACCCACGGGCGGGGGCTCATCTGCCTCGCCTTGACCGGGGAGCGTCTGGACCAGCTCGATATTCCGCTCATGGTCCAGCAGAACACGAGCTCCTTCCAGACGGCCTTCTGCGTCTCCATCGAGGCGCGGGACAAGACCACGACGGGAATCTCGGCCCACGATCGGGCCGCCACCATCCTGACCGCCATCGATCCCGCCACGCGCCCGGCGGACCTGGCCCGTCCGGGCCACATCTTTCCGCTCCGGGCCAAGGAGGGAGGGGTCCTGAGGCGTCCCGGCCAGACGGAGGCCTCGGTGGACCTGGCCCGTTTGGCGGGCCTCTACCCGGCGGGGGTCATCTGCGAGGTCATGAAGGACGACGGGACCATGGCCCGCATGCCCGACCTTATGGAGTTCTCCGAGAGGCACGGTGTGGACATCGTGACCATCGCCGACCTCATCAAGTACCGCCTGTCCATGGAGTCCCTGGTCCGCCGGGTGGCCCAGCCCAAACTGCCCACGAAGTACGGGGACTTCCGCGTCATCGCCTACGACAGCATTCTCACGGAGCGCACGCACATCGCCCTCACCATCGGGGACTGGGGCGCCGAGGATACGGTTCTCGTGCGGATGCACTCGGAATGCCTTACGGGGGACGCCCTCTTCTCCCTGCGCTGCGATTGCGGCGCCCAGCTGGACGCCGCCATGAAGGCGCTCGCCCGGGAAGGCCGCGGGGTGATCGTTTACCTTCGCCAGGAGGGCCGTGGGATCGGACTCCTCAACAAGCTGCGCGCGTACGAGCTGCAGGACCAGGGGATGGACACGGTGGAGGCCAACGAGGCCCTCGGGTTCGCGCCGGACCAGCGGGATTACGGGATCGGCGCGCAGATCCTCCACGATCTGGGCCTCAAGAAGATCAAGATTCTCACGAACAACCCGAAGAAGCTCGCCGCCCTGTCCGGTTTCGGGATCGAGATCGTGGATCAGATTCCGCTCGAAATCAAGCCCAACGACAACAACCGGGACTACCTACGGACCAAGAAGGTCAAAATGGGGCACACGCTCAAGGAGGTGTGAAGCGTCCCGAACCCCCCGGTCCACGGATCGCAAGGTCTCGGATTCGCCTACCCCGGGGCCCCGCTCAGGGGATGGGGAAGAGACCTTCCCGGGGCACCGAGCCCGCGGAGGGGAACGCCTCCGTTGCACGGGGATAATTCACCTCCCACAGAACCAGCCCCTGGGCGGGGAGCGCCGGGATCTGAAAGCCAGGATCCTCCCCCGAAAGGGACTTCCGCACCTCGTCCATGCCCAGGCGTCCTCCGCCGACCGCCAGGAGAAGGCCCACGATGCACCGGACCATTCGGTGCAGGAAGGACGCTCCGGACACGTGAAACGTCAGCAAATCCCCCCGCTCCAGGATCCGGCATTCCGTGAGGGTGCGTCGAGGGTTTCGCTCGCGTCCGTCGGAGGTGGTGAAGGCGGAAAAGTCGTGCTCTCCCAGGAAGAGCGCCGCGGCGTCCGCGGCGGCCGAGAGATCGAGGAGCCCGCGCCAGGCCCACACGTAGGGGGCGAGGAAGGGGGGGACGGCCTCGCTTCGGTACAGGTGGTAGCGGTACGTCTTGCCCACGCATGAAAACCGGGCGTGAAACGACTCGCCGGCCGCGGCAACCCGATAGACGCGGACCTGCGGGGGAAGGTTCGCGTTCAGCCCCTTGAGAACCGCCACCGGATCGCGCGCGAAGGTTGCGTCCACGTGGGCCGTGAAAGCCCGGGCGTGGACGCCTGAATCGGTCCGCGAGCAGCCCACCACCCGGGGGCCGCGCTGGCCGACGGCGGTGAGGGCGGCGTCCACCAGCCCCTGGACCGTAGTCCCCCGGGCTTGGGCCTGCCAGCCTTGCAGCCCCGTTCCCGCGAAGGCCAAGTCGAGGCGCAATCGGGTCCGATCCGGGACGGGGGTTCTGCGGGCCACGGCGAAGGCGTCAGGCGCGGGGCGGCCGGCCTGCGCCGGTCAGCTCAGGGCCCCCGGCATGGTCTGTTCGAGGAGGTCGGTGATGATCTTCTGGAGGTTGGAGGACTGAATGGGCTTGCTGATGTAGGCGTTGGCTCCAAGGGCCAGACCGCGCTCCCGGTCTTCCTTGGCTCCCTCCGTCGTGATAATGACGATGGGCAGGGCGCGAGTCTTCGGGTTCTGACGAATGAGGGAGACGAGCTTGAGCCCGTCCATGACGGGCATGTTGATGTCCGTCAGGACCATGTCCACCTCCTCCGTTTGCAGCTTCTTCAACGCATCCACGCCGTCCACCGCCTCAAGGATGGTGCATCCCTTGAAGCGCTTGAGGGAGAAGGAGATGAGCTGCCGCATGGTGGGGGAGTCTTCCACGACAAGAAAGCGCAACCCTTCCATCCCGTATCCCCCTTACCCCTTCGCGACGGGCGTGGTCAGCAAATCCAGAAAGCCCTGAATGGTGTTCAGTTTCCGTTCGGATTGGGAATAGAGCTTGCTGGAGAAGACGGCTGTGGCGGCGTGGGCGGCGAGCAGGGAAAAGAGCTCGTAGTCCACGGCGGTGAAGGCGTCCTTCTGGACGAGGAGCTTGCCGATGTTGATGACGCCGATGACGTTCTCCTTTATTTTCAGCGGGATACAAGCGATCGGGTGTTCGAAGTCCACGCTGTATCCGGTGCCGGCCTGGTTGATGTAGTACGGCTCCCCGGACTTGGCCACCCGCCCCAAGATCCCTTCGCCGATCCGGACGGAGGGGAAGACCTGGCCCTCGTCGTACCCCTCGTGGGCGATGGTTCCCAGCTCGTTGGTCTTCTCGTCCAGGAGCATGATGGAGAAGACCTCGGCCCCGATGAGGTTGATGATGATCTCCATGACGATCTGGACCACTTCCTGGAAGTCCAGGGTGGAGTGGAGCTGGTAAGAAGCCACGTAGAGGTTGGCCAGGTTGTTGTTCTGCTCCTCCACCTCCACGTACCGTTGGGCGAAATCCTTGTTCTCGTCCTCGACGCGCTGGAAGGCCGCCTCCAGTTCGCGCTTCTCCCGTTCAACCGCTTCCAGCCGCTTGCGGAGGTGGTCGAGTTCCGCCTCGAGGCCGCGGTTCTCCCCCGAGTGGGACTGGAGCGAGGCCACCTGAAAGCGGAGCCGCTCGTTTTCCTTCAGAAGATCCTGGATGAACTCCTTCTGCTTGGACAGCATCTGAAGGAATTCCTGGCTCTTCTTGAATACGTCGCTGTGGTCTTCTGGCATCGCCGGATCCCGTCTGGGAAGGTTTGTACCACAGGGTCAGGGGGATTGCAACGAACTCTCTTCCAGCAGGGCGTTTCGGTTGATGAGATCGGTGATGCCTTCCAGGTCGCCCACGTGGTCCGCGACGCCCGCCCGGACCACCTCCTTGGGCATGCCGTAAATAACGGCGGAGGTCTCGCTCTCCGCCAGGACGATGCCCCCGGCCCCGTGGACGGCCCGCGCGCCCTCGGTCCCGTCGTCCCCCATTCCGGTCAGCACGGCGCAGAGGCAGTTCTTCCCGTACGCCTCGGCAAGGCTGGTGAGGAGGATGTTGGCGCAAGGGGCGAAACGGTCCTCGGCGCGGCGGTCGGTCACTCGGAGGACGACCTGCTGCCCCTGGAACCCCAGACGGGTCTGCCGGCCTCCCGGTGCGATGTAGACGGTCCGGGAGGCGAGGGCCTCTCCGTCCGACGCCTCGCGAACGACTCTTCCGGTGAGCCCCTGCAATCGCTCCGCAAAGAGCCGAGTGAAGACGGGGGGCATGTGCTGGCAGACCAGGATTGGGGAGAGAATCCTCTTGGACAGCCCCTGGAGGATCCTCTGGACGGCAGGAGGACCGCCCGTGGACGCCGCCAAGGCCACCACCTCCGCCCTGCGGGCGCCCCGGGCTTGGGGTGGGGGATCGGGGGGCAGCGGGGCGGCGGCGTCGAGGCGCTTGCGCACCCGGTCGAGCTTCAGGGAAGGGATGGAGAGGATCTTGGCGAGCAGTTCGGCCTCCATGTTTTTCAGCTCAGGGGAGGCCGTCCGGGTGGGTTTCACGACGAAGTCCACGGCCCCCAGGTCGAGGGCCTTGAAAACCGATCGGTCCGATTCCCGGGCCGATACGACGATCACCGGCATGGGCCGGTTGGCCATCACCCATCTCAGGACCGCGAAGCCGTCCATGTTGGGCATCTCAAGGTCGAGGGTCATGACGTCGGGCTGGAGCCGGAGGATCTTCTGCAGGGCGTCCTCCCCATCGAAGGCCTTGCCCACGACCTCGACCTGGCCCGAGCCCTCCAGGATCTCGGAGATGATCTTCCGGTTGAAGGACGAGTCGTCCACGACGAGGACACGGACCGGTTTCACGGCGCCTCCTTCGTGTAGACGAGGTCCGTGGGGAGATGGATCAGCCGGAACCGGTCCGTGACGGAAATCAGGCTCTCGGAGTGGCCCAGGAGGAGGAAGCCTCCCGTCCGGAGTTTTTCGTGGAAGCGTTCCATGACCTTGACCTTGGCGTCCATGTCGAAATAGATAATGACGTTTCTGCAGAAAATCACGTCGAAGGGCATGAGAAGGCCGTAGCGGTCCGCCTCGAAGAGGTTGAACCGGGAGAACTGGACCTTGCGCCGGACCTCATCGCGCAGTCGGTGCCGTCCGGGACCCTCGGGCTGGAACCACCGGGCCTTGAAGGCGGAGTCCACGCCCCGGAACGAGCTCTCGGGGTAAACCCCCTCCTTGGCGCGGGCCAGGACGCGCGTGTTGATGTCCGTTCCCAGGATTTCGAAGCCCCCGTCGGTCCAAAGTCCGGACTCCGAGAGGAGGATGGCGACGGAGTAGGGTTCCTCTCCACTCGAACAGCCCGCGCTCCAAATGCGGATCCGCTGGCCCGGGCGGGCCTCCCTCAACCGCGGCACGATGTCCTTGACGAAGCACTGGAGCTGGCGCTCCTCGCGCATGAAGTAGGTCTCGTTGGTCGTGATCAGGGAGATGAGCCGGTCCCACTCCTGCGCGCGGTCCGGATCGAACTGAAGGTAGTGGTAGTAGTCCACCGGAGAGAGCCCCCCCAGCGCCTCCAGCCGGTTTTCGAGCCGCTTCTCGAAAAAGAATCGGCTGGTTGGTCCGAAGGACAGCCCCAGCTCGTCGTGCACGAGCTTGCAGTAGAGTCGGAACAACTCGTCGTCGAGGAGATTCCGCTCCGGTGCGCCGCTCTCCCAAAGGGCCATCGCCTAGGCGTTCTCCAGGTGCTTGAGAATCTCGATGAGGATGAGCTTGGTCTGAAAGTCCACCGATTGGGCCTCGTGCTCGATCAACCGAAGGTTCTCCCTCCCCAGGCTGAGGAAGAAGGAAAAGGCGGCGTCCTTGAGGACGGGGTCCGTCAGGTAGTTCAGCATGCGGGGGACGGCCTGCACCGCCCGAAGGGCCACGAGGGCCTGGATCACGGTCTGTTTGACCAGGGGATCCGGGTCGTGCTCCAGCTCCCTCAGAAGGACGGGAAGGTACCGGTCGTCCTGGGAGGAACCCATCAGCTCGATCGCGGTGGACCGGATCTCCCAGTGGGCGTCCTCCAGGGCCTCCTCCATGACCCGGACGGCGTCGGGACGGTGGGACCGGGCCAGGGCTCCGAGGGCGGCCCTCCGGATCTCGAGGGGGGCGTCCGCCTGCCGGGCGAGGGCCATGACCTGCGGGAACAGGGCCCCGCATCCCACCTCCCCGAGTCCCTTGAGGGCGCCCAGCCGCACGGGAAGACCGTCCTCCTCCAGCACCTTGAGAAGCGCCTCGGCCACCTGTGGAACGGTGCTCTGGGCCAAGTGGACCGCCGCCTCGGAGCGGACCCAGACGTCGGGGTCCGTCAGAAGGGCCATGAGGGTTTCGCGCTGGCGGGCGAGGAGCTCCCGCCCGAGGGCGGAAACGGCGGTGCGTCGCACCTTCGGATCCGGGTCCCCCAGGAGGGGAAGGAGGGGCTCGAAGGAGGCGGAACCGGCCCGCTCGGAAACCAGGCGAACGACGGTCCTCCGGACGGCGGGGGAGGCGTCCCGAAGGCCGGGCAGCAGCGCGGAGGCGTCGGTCCCGAGGCCCTCGGAAAGGAGGAGGTAGCCGGCCCTGCGGACGCCCTCTTCCGTCTCTGCGGTCATCCTCCGGCCCACCTCGGCCAAGCGGTTGCGGTGCGCCGGGTTGCGTCTCGACATGGCGCGAAGGGCCTGCAGGGATGTCTCGTGAAACGTCGAATCCGGCTCCCTCAGAACGCCGATGAGTTCCTGGAGGGCGCGCGGGTCGTCCAGCTCGCCCAGGGCGGCGAGCGCCTCCATGCGAACCTGGACGTCCTCCTCGCGGGCCTGGCTGAGAAGGGGGACCACCGCCTCCGGACCACCGGTCCTTCCAAGAAGCCGGATCAGGAGGACCCGCTGGTCCAGGGTCACGGCCCGGCCGAGGCGTTGGACCACGGCGCGGCTGGCCGACTGGCCGTAGGCCGCGGCGGCGGCGTAGGCGTCCTTTTGCAGGTAGACGTTGTCGAGCTCGTCCAGGACCCTGTCCAAGAGGCTCAGGTCCCCCAGGGCCCCGGCCACCGCGATCATGCCCCGCCTTTCGGGAGATTTGGACTCGGGCCAGGCCCGGTCGAGGGGCTCGAGCATTTCCATCGGGAAGTGGCTCCGGATCAGGCGGGCGAGTTCCGCTTGGTGACGGGGGAGAAGGGGGCCGGGGATGCCCGAGTGGTGCAGGCGCCCGATGGTGTCCATCAGGTCGCCCAGGGGCGTCTCCCCCCCCCGAGCCCTTTCCAGCAGGAAGGGGACGACGGAGAGGTCGGACATCTTGCCGAAGGACTTGAGAACGGCTTTCCGGAACTTCCGGTCCTCGTAAAGGTCCATCAGCTTGGCCGTGGCCTGTGGGCCCCCGATGTGGCTCAGGGCGTCGATGAGATGGTACCAAAGCCAGTCGTCCTCACGCCGGAAGATGTCGAATAGGACCGGAAGGCTCCCGGTGTCCCGGAGCTGGCCCAGGCTCGTAATGGCCGCCGAAATGATGTTCTTGTTCTCGTGGCTCAGATAATAGATCAGGTGGGGCGCGGAGGTGCGGGAGGGAATTTCTCCCAGGAGGGTGACCAGGGCGAGCTTCACGTCGAGGTCGCCTTCCACGAGCTGGTCGTAGACGCTCGGCAGGACCTGGGGCCCGATCTTGACCAGGGCCTCCACTGCCGAGTTTCGCTTGCCCGCGTTCTCGGAGTCGTACAACGCGCGGAAAAGAACGGGCAGTGTGCCTTGTCCCGGGTAGAGGAGAAGGGACTCCACGGCGGCCTTGCGCACCCTCCAGTTCGGATCTCCCAGGAGGACGTCCAGGAGGGCCAAAGCCTCGCCGCTGCGGAATTCGCCGAGACCGAGGGCCGCCTTCCGCCTCGTCTCCGCATCCGGGGCCTGGGCCTGGGAGCGCAGAGCCTCGGTCATCGCCCTCCTCCCCTCGCCGCCGACCAGGCCACGTACTGGCTCACCACCTCCGCAAGGAGCTCCCCGGCGCCTGCCTTCTTTCCCTCCAGGTACCGACGAGCCTCCGATGTCTCCTGGGGAAAGGCCGCGAAAAACCCGGGGGCGTCCTTGATCCGCGCCATCTTCTCCGGGTGGTACACCATCAGGTCCGCGAAAACGCTACGGGCCAGGCGCAGGGACTCGCAGTCCTTGGAACTCGCCGAAGAACCGTCCACCGAAAGGGGGAGGTGGAGGTGGTAGGCCAGCTTCTGAAGGACGGCCTGCTCCGTGTACCCCTCCTCGAGATAGTCGTCGGCGCCGTAAAGCGACTCGGGCCGTCGGTGGTAGCGGCGCGAACTGTGGATGGCGCCCATCAGCAGGATGGCCTTGGGGGCGCGGCCGAGTTCCCTGAGGCGGGCGATCAGGTCGACCCCCATGAGCCCGGGCAGATAGGGGTTCACCAGGAGCAGGTCGGGATGCCGCTCGGAGACGGCCTCGAGCGCCGTGTTCCCGTCCTCGGCCATAACCAGGCCAAACCCCTGCCGTCGCATGACGTCGATCACGAAATTCCGGAAGTCGCGCTGGATGTCCGCAACGACCCCCGTCGCCACGTGGCCCCGGCCCTCCAATTCGTGGCGGTGCACTTCCGTCGGATTGGAGAGGAACTCCCTTCCGCATCCCCGGCAATGGACCCGGAGGAGCTTGGCGTGGTCGGCAGGGAGCTTGTACCGCTTGAGGCAGTAAGGGCAGTGGACGTACATACGGCCTCCGGGTCAGAACTCGAAGGTGAGAAAGAGGGGGAGATTCAGGAACGCGACGGCCCGACCGCCGTGATGGAAGACTCCCTCCACGTACTCCTGAATCACCGGCCGGAATCCGTCCGGCGGGGGTTCGAGGGACTGAACGTCCACCTCGACCAACTGTTCGATTCCGTCCACGAGGAGGCCGAAGTGGTCCGCGCCCATGTCCAAGATCACGATCTTCCTTCCCTCGGGAGCCGAGGGACGGCGGATCCCCAGCCGGGCGGCGACGTCGAGAACGTTCACGATCTTTCCCCGGAGGGTCAGAATCCCCTTGAGAAACGGCGGGGCGTTGGGGATGGGCGTGATGTCGCGCTCGTCGATGATGAGGGTGATGTCATGGATGGGTATGGCGTACTTCTCCCGGTGGAGGACGAAAACCAGAAGCTCCTCCCCCCTTCCGGATCCCGAGCGCGCGGGGAACTCTCCACCCTCTTCGGGTGGGGGCGCCGGAACCGGTGCCGGTGCCGGTAAAGGCAGAACGGGAACCTCTTCGGGTCCGGCGGGCCCGGGGGCCGGTGGTGGTGTCGTCTCGGAATCGGACGGGGACGGCGCCGCCCCCTCGGCCGGGGTGCGGACATCATCCTTCGATGCCTCAGGCCCGTTGGGATTTCGGCGGGCCTTCTTGCGAATCTTGGCCAGATCCACGTGTGCCCCCTTGAACCCCACCGATTATAAGGGAGGGGGGAGTGTCATGCAACGAAGCCCGCGGCGGCCGAAACCGTATTGGAGGGCGCTGGGGCGAAAGCCGGGCCCTCCGCGGGGGCGGGTCGCCGCGACGGCCGGCACGCCTCAGAAGGCGCCTCCGGCCTGGTCCAGGGCCTTCTCAAGCGCCTCACGGGCCAGCGAGGCGTGGCGGCGGACGGTGGTCTCGCGGATCCCCAGCAGGGCCGCCACCTCTGAATCCGGTTGCCCCAGGACCTCCCTCAGGAGAAACACCAGGCGCCGCTGAGCGGGAAGGGTCTCCGCCCACGCGTACACCCGCCGGAGATCGGCGGGACGACCCGCCACGCGGAGCTGGGGAAGGTCCTGCGGGATCTCCTCCAGGGATACGTGAACCCGGTGCCGGCGAAGGTGGCTGTACGCCCTCCGCACCGCGATGGTCTTCAAGTAAGGGTAGGGGTCCTCGCCGGGCCGGAGCTTGCCCAGGGAGCGGTAGAAGCGGAAAAAGGCATCCTGAAGGATGTCCTCCACGTCCTCCGAATGCGGGACGATTTGAAAGAGGGCGCGGAAGACCGGGGCGTAGTAGTGCTTGAGCAAGCGCTCGAAGGCGATCTCGTCCCCCCTCCGGGCCGCGGCGACCCACTCCTCGGGGCGGACCGGGTCTTCCGCCAAGGAGGCCTCCCTTCCCGACCGGAGAGCGGCCACCTTAGGGCCGCGTATAGACCACGGTGGTTTCTCCGCCGTCCCCGTTGACGAGCCTCAGGCTCACGGGGACGCCCGAGGGAAATTCCGCCTTGAGGGTCGCTCCCCCTTTGAGGACGACCTTGGAGGCGCTCTTCCAGGTCACCGTGGGCCAGGGGGCTCCGTCCACGTACACCGCCACGTCCGAGTGGAAGTTGCCCCCCGTGAGGATGATCCGAAACGGACTCGCGACTTTTTTCACGGAGGTCACCGTGGGGGGCACCACGGCCGTGAGGGAGCCCGTTTCCTGGCAGACGGCGCCGTCTTGCGAAACCGTCAGGCTCCAGTTGTAGGCACCCGGCGCCGTGTACACATGGACCGGGTCCGCCTCGGTGGAAGCGTATCCGTCTCCGAAATCCCAGAGGTACGAGGGGGAGCCGGCGCAGTGTTCGGAGGTCAGGGTCGAGTCGAAGGCCGACGCGGAGCCCGTGGAGGCCACCGACGGCGCGGCGGCCTCGCAGGCGAGGGAGCAGGGGACAGGTGCCGGTGTCGCTGAAACCACGTCGCTCGGGGGCCCTTCAAAGCCTTCCACGTCCACGCCCGTCATGTAGAAGGAGTACGCCTGTCCGTTGGTGAGTCCCGTCACCGCGAAGGCGGTGGCCCCTCCCGAAGGGGTCCCCGCCTGGGTCCACGTCTGGCCCGCGTCCTCGGAGCGGTACACCGCATAGGAGGATGGCGCCGGAGATGGCGCGGTCCATTCCAGGGCGACGGCGCCGTCGTTGGAGGCTGCGGTCAGACCCTCCGGGGCGGGGGGAGCGGGGAGCCGGAGCTTCAGGGTCGGGTCCCCGAGGAGGACGTTGCCGAGTACGGCCCTCGATACGGTGGAGGGGAGGGCGAACCGCCCGGCCTCCACCAGGTCGCCGATGCGCCGGACTTTGGGCGCGCCAAAGGCCTGGAGGAAAAGCGCCGTGTTGAAGGCCTCCTCCTCGTCCTGGTAGGCGATGGTCGAGAAGCCGCTGGAGCCGATGGCGCCCCCGTCGCCCCTGGCGACGAGCGCTTCCATGAGGGCCTCGGTCCCCACCTCGTTGAAGGCCGAGTTGTAGCACGAGCTGTTCACCACGAAGGGGAGGGGGGCGCCGCCGGGGACGATGGACGGGAGGAGGTCCACGTCCGAGTCGAGGCAGGTCCCCGTTCCGCAGTTGCGGGACGGGAAGGCCGTGAAGATCGCGTAACTCTTGCCGTAAAAGGCCACGCCGCTGTGCCCCGAGTAGTGGACCAGGGCCGACTGGGGCCAGCCCGAACGGATGGCCGCCGCGCAGGCATCCGCGTCGGTGCCGTTGTACGGGGCATCGTGGAAGTAAACGTGGAGGTTCTGCCAGGGCGGCCCCAGGAACGTGTCTCGGAGGTAGGTGTTGTAGAACTCGAACTCCTGCTCCCACCACTGTGTGTAGGTGTCGGCCAGGAAGAGGCCTGTCTTGTACCAGGCGCCGGCCAAGGTTTGGTCCTCGTAGGCCGCGATTTTGTCGAGCACGGCTTCAAGGGCCTCGTAGGTCCTCACGGGGAGGCGCCCCACGGCCATGTCGGGGAAGCCGTCCCCGTTCACGTCTCCGTACCAAGCGTCGGAAGGATACCGCCCCATGTAGGTCGAGTCGGTCAAGTCCTCGAACATCATGGTGGGCACCCAGTTCTTGAGGCCCGTGTCGGCGTTGGCGTTCTTGTAGTCGTACGTCGCGTCCCCGATGAGCAGGACGTACCGTGGCGCGGGAGTCCAGTGTGCCGCCGCCGCCTCCAAGAACGAGCGGATCGCCGTGGGATCGAAGATCCCGTGGGAGTAGTTGTCATACACCTCCTGGATGTCCACGGATTCCACGGCCATCTCCCCGGACCGGCGGGCCACGAAATCCTGCCAGGCCGAATCCGCCCCCTCGGGATGAAAGTCCGGGTGGGTGAGGAGGAGAAGGTCCGCGCCCAGGGACGGCGAGGAGAGGTCCCGCGGGGAGGCCATCTCCGCCGAGTCGGGCAGGAGGGGCGCCGAGGAGACGGCGACCCGGCGCTCCGGAACGAGGGGGTCCTGGGCCATCTCGAAGGTGGCCGACCCCGACCCGGCGTCATAGGCCGCCCCCGTCACGAGGCGAGGGAGGGCCAGGCCTGTGGCGGCGTCCATCCGAGAGAGATCGAGGATCCAGGGGGAGAAGGCCAAGCCCGGCACCACATACCGGGCGTCGGGACCCGCGTCGGAGAAGGAGAGGGATCCTCCATCCGCCGTGAAGTCCCGGGCGTACGAGACGTCGAAGTAATCCGGGATCAGGTAGTCTCCCGTACCCGGGACCGTCAGGGTGAGGGTCGCGTCCCCGGGGACGATGGGCGGTTCGAAGGTCCACTGAAAGGACGAAAGCCCGAGTCCGGACCACGCGGCCGGATAGGGGCCCGCGGCGGGCGGGACCCCGTTGAGAGTGGCCTGAAGGGAGTGGGTGCCCGAGGAGAGCGCCGCAATCAGGGCCTCCACGGTTACGGAACCCGAAGCGCTGTGGGGAAGCGGGAGAACGTAGGTCCGCGGCTGGTTCTTGTAAACCGGGGAGCCGAAATACCAGAGGTCCCCGTTGGGGCGATAATGATAAATATTGAAGAAGAACGTGTTGGCTTCCACGCGCTGGCGAGAGACGAATTGAGTCGCCTGGGTGAATCCGCGGCCGGGCGCGCCGTCCAGGGCGTCCATCCGAAGGCCCGGCGTGCCGCCGCCGGAGGTTAGCCAGTAGACGTTTTCCTCCGTGAAATCCCCGCCGTTGAACAAATTGCGGTTCGGGAGGTCGGCCTTCTGGCCGTAGAAGACCAGCGCGTGACCGGGGCCGAAGGGGCCCGTCTCGGGGCCCTCGACGGCCAGAGGAACCTCGACGCCCTGGCTGGTCAGGTGGAAATCCTCCAGGGGGATTCCGTCCGGCAAGAACCCGAAGGAAACCAAGTCGTCCCGGCCCAGACGCACGATCCCATCCCGCGTCACGCGGATTCGAAGACCCTGTGGGGGAGAGGCGAGCCCCTGTTCCGGCGCGTTCGCCGAAGGCGCCGGCCCCGTGGAGGGCCCCGACAGGGCGAGGGGGGCGGCGAAGAGCCCGGCGCCCCGGTGGAGCCGCCCCTCGCAAAGGTCCGGCTTGGCCTCGGCGGGCTCTTCGGACCAGGAGACAGCCGCCTGCAGCCGGGTGAGAAGAAGCCCCGGGGACCCCTCGCCGCCGGAACGGACCGGGTGGACCAGGACCTCACGAAACGCCACCCCTTCCCATGTTCCACCCGGGCCGAGAAGGCAGGGCGGGTCTTCGGGAGGATCGGAGGTTTCGCCGGAAAAGAAGGTCCACTCGGAGGATTTCACGGTGAGCGCCACGTCCTCGGCCCAGGCGGGCACCGGCACCTTCACGGAGACCACGGGCGGGGAGGAGCGGCGCGAGAGTGCCTCCGGGTCCGTCCACGCCCGCACCTGGGAGGGCGACGGGGACCAGGTGATCGGGACGCTCCGGGAGTCCGGGCCGGATCCCCCGGCGAGGGCCGTCAGGCCGGAAAGAAGGGCGGAGAAAAGGATTCCAAGGGCTCTTTTCATGGGTAGAGTATAGAAAGCAAGGACCCGTTGGGCAACGGGTCCTGCCGGATGACACTAGGCGTTGTTACGGACTTCAGCTGACGTACGGGCCCGCGCCGCACGTTCCCGCGCCGGTCTTCGAGCAGGAGCCAGCCTTGGCCTCGATCTTCTCGCGGTACACCACAGCCGGCTTCTCGTAGGGTTTTCTTCGCTCCACGTCGCCACCCCTTTCCGTACAAGGCTCAAAATAATCCGTTCAGGCCACCGTGTCAAGGACGTATCACTGTCTCGCCGCGGAGCGCCACGACCTTCGCACAACCGGCCCCGGGCGCGTCGCCTTCCCGGGCCACGGCCCGGCGGATCTTGGCGATGCGAAGGTACTGGTCGTCCACCCGCATGGGGTCCCCCGTCTTGAGCTGGGAGAGGCCGGGACAGGAGAAGCAGTAGGCGTGGTCTTCCACTGTCTCCCGGATGCGGTCGGGCACGGCGCGGTTCACTTCCCGGACCCTCTTCAGGAGGGGAGAAGTCTCCCAGATCTGGCGGATGGGCGCCTCGCGCACGTTGCCGACGGCCTGCTTCCACTGGGTGCAGGGTTGCACGTCCCCGTAGGGCGTGATGTGCATCATGCCCGTTCCCACCGTGCAGTTGTACTCCCCGGGCTCCCGGTCGAAGGGGGAGTTGCCGATGTTGATCCCGTCCTGGCGGTAGAGGCCGGCCAGGGCCTCGTCCGAGGCCGCCAGGGCCATGGGGTAATCCTGCCCATCGTCCGAGATGGTGAGGACGGGGTCGAAGTACACGGGATAACCGAAGCGCTCCCCGATGGCTCTTAACTCCGCCAGCTCCTTCTCCACAAGATGCGTGACGACCACCTTCAAGTAGACTCGCAGGTCGCGGGCCCGCAGGAACTCCAAGGCCCTCATCTGCCGGTGGAAGGAACCCTTGACCTGGGTCAGCGCTTCCGCGGTCTCCGGCTTCGCCCCGTGGAGGGACATCTCAAGACAATGGGGCCCCAGCTCCGCGAGGCGATCCGCCACGGCCTCCGTGATCCCAGCCCCGTTGGTGAACACCCGGATGGCGAAGGACCGGGCCTTGGCCTCCCGGGCGATGTCCCAGAAGCGCGGGTGAAGCAGGGCCTCGCCCCCCGTCAGGGTCAGGTACAGAACGTTCATCTCCTTGAGCTGATCCAGAATCCCCACGATCTCCTCGAAGGAGAGGGGTGAGGCCTTGGGCTCCGGCGGTGGGGTCGTGCGGGCCTGGTTCTTTCTCTGGACGGGGTTGTAGCAGAAGCGGCAGGCGAGGTTGCACGTGTAGGTCAGCTCGATGGAAGCGTTGTAGGGGTGCGCCGACTCGATGGCGCGGTTCAAGATCCTGGCCAGGAGCGGCATTTCCCTGCGTACCATCCCTCACCCTTCCAAAAGTGCGCCGCTTCGGCGCAAGTCCTGCAGAAACTCGGCTACATCGCTCTGCGCCTCTCCGGGGGTAACCTCGTACCTCTCGGAGATATTCCGGGCGAGGGCTTCGGCGCCCTCCTCCAGGTGCTCCCACACGTAAGTGCCGATCTCGTTGAGGACCTGGACCTCGCCCTCGCGGTTAAAGACGAGAACGCTCTGGCCCTCGATGGTGCGCCAGGAGACGTCGGGGTTTCGCCGTAGGTTCGAGCTCTCGGTCATGGGGTCGCCTCGGGGGCCGCGAGGGCCCAGAAAGTGCGGCTTT
The DNA here is from genome assembly GCA_040758175.1 of Acidobacteriota bacterium. Classification (GTDB taxonomy): domain Bacteria; phylum Acidobacteriota; class UBA4820; order UBA4820; family DSQY01; genus JBFLVU01. The sequence continues at coordinate 19,256 of JBFLVU010000015.1, forward strand.
TCGTGAAATGGAGGGCGCGGACGGGCACGGCCCTGCAGCACGCCTCCACGAGGGGGAAGAGGCGGTCTTGGCGGGCCGGGGGGTCGGTGACGAAGGGGCAGCAGGAGAGGACGCGCCCCGCCGCCTCGGCCAGGGACAGGGGCTGGACGAAGTCCTCGGGCGCCTGGACAAGCCGGTACAGGGCCGCCAGCGGATAGAGGCCGGCCTGCTTGTGGGTCTGGGGAAGGGTGCCGGCGAAGGGGGTGGTGGCGGCCATCCAGGTTCCTTCCCTCCGGACGAGGAGGACGAGGTCGTCGGAGAGGAGGAGGCAATCCGGGCTGAGGGAGGCCACCGTGGATTTCCCCGCCCCGGAGTGGCCAAAGAAGAGGTAGGCCCGACCGTTCCGGACGAGACCCGAGGCGTGGAGCACGAAGCCATGGCTTTCCAGGGCGAGGTCCGCCACGACCCAGCGGAGGGTGTTCTCGATCCCCGCCTTGAGCGTCTCAAAGTCCTCCAGGGAAGCGGAGCGGAGCTCTCCGGAGGCGCCATGCCACAAGGTGGCGAAGGTGTGGGAGAGGAGGACGCGTCCCGGGCCCAGAGGGCGCTCCTCCAAGCGAAGGTAGCCGTCGGGAGGAAGGTCCAGGTAATTCTCCCATCCGGGGCCCAGGCGGAAAGTGACCTGGGGGATCGCGTCGGACAGGAAGGGCCGGTAATGGTCCCGGCAGGTCCCCAGTACTCCCGGGAGGACCCCCTCAAAGCCCACCGACAGCCCTCCCACGGCCACGGTGAATCCCCCCGCCCCCGCGGGGGGCGGCACGGCCTGGAAGTGGTCCCCGTCCGGATATCGATCCATCTTCCTACACGCAGAGGGGACGCCGGGAGCGTCCCCTCTAGGATGAACCAAACGCGCGGCCGGGAAAAGGCTTCCCGGGGATCACTCGAACTTGCCGCCGGGGAAGAAGAAGCGGATCTCCTTCTCGGCGTTGTCGGGCGAATCGGAGCCGTGGATGGCGTTGGCCTGGACGTCCGTGCCGAAGCGACCCCGGATGGTGTCCCTGGGGGCCTTGCCCGAATCCGTGGGGCCCATGACCGCCCGCAGGTGCGCCACGGCGTTGTCCCGCTCGAGACAAGCCACCAGGACCGGGCCGGAGGTCATGAAGCGGACCAGCTCGGGATAGAAGGGGCGCTCCCGGTGAACGGCGTAAAACCCCGCCGCCTCGGTCTCCGAGAGACGCCTCAGGCGAAGGCCCACGATCTCGAAGCCCTCGTCGAGGAGGCGCTGGAGGACGTGGCCCTCGACCCGCTTGGCCATGACGTCGGGCTTGAGGATGGTCAGCGTTCGCTCGGCCATGGCTCCTCCGCTCACTGGGCCAGCAGGGAGGCGCCGTGCTCCCGGGCCGCCTCCTGTCCCACGCGGATGGCCTTCTTGTTGAGTTCCTCCGTGCCCTTGGGCACGCGCGCCAGGACGGCCTTTTCGAGGGACTCCACCGAGACCACCTTGGTCAGCTCGGCGATGAGGGCCAAAGCCACGATATTGGCCACGAACTCCCGCCCCACGGTCTCGCGGGCCAGGCGCGTGATGGGCGCCTTCACGTGGCGGTACTTGGACGGGATGTCCCCGGGCACGAGGTCTCCGTCCGCGATGACGATGCACGAATCGGGCGCGTCCTTGATGTACTTGTCCGCGGAGGCCTCGGTCATGCACAGGAGCAGGTCGATGCTCGTGGCCTTCGGATAGTCGATCTCCTCGTCCGAGAGGATCACTTCGCTCTTGCTGGCGCCGCCCCGGGACTCGGGGCCGTAGGACTGGGACTGGCAGGCGTTCTTGCCCTCCAGGATGGCGGCCTCGGCGAGGATCACGCCCCCCAGAACGAGGCCCTGGCCGCCCGATCCCGCCAGACGGATTTCATAGCGCTTTCCCATGGGGTCCGCTCCTCACTTGGCCTGCACGCGCGCGCAGAGCTTGTCGTATTCCTCGCAGAACTCGGGCCGCTGGATCTGGTGCAGGATCCCGACGGGGTACTTTCCCGCCTTCTCCTCGGCGCTCAACTTGTCCGCGAGTTTGACGTTGTAGGTCATGCCCTTGTACCGGTCCATCATCTCCGACGCGTCGCCCCACTTGTTCTGGCGGCCGAAGTACGTGGTGCACTGGGACCACGCGTCCACCACCGAGAACCCCTTGTTCTGCAGGGAGGCCAGGATGATGCGGTCCATGGCGACGGCGTCCAGGTCCAGGGCCCGGGCCACGAACGTGGCGCCCGAACCTTGCGCCAGGGCGCACACGTCGAAGGGCTGTTCGATGGCGCCGTAGGGGGCGGTCGTCCCCTTGGAGCCGGTGAAGGTCGTGGGGGAGGCCTGGCCGCCCGTCATGCCGTAAATGTTGTTGTTGAAGACGATGAGGGAGATCTCGATGTTGCGTCGGCAGGCGTGGATGAAGTGGTTGCCGCCAATGGCCATGGCGTCGCCGTCCCCCGAGACCACGACCACGTGGAGCTTCGGATTGGCGTGCTTGACGCCGGTGGCGAAGGCGAGGGCCCGGCCGTGGGTCGTGTGGAGCGTGTTGAAGTCGAGATACCCCGGCGTGCGGCTGGAGCAGCCGATCCCCGACACGACCACCACCTCGTCCTTGTTCCACTTGAGCTTGTCGATGGCCCTCAGGATGGACTTCATGATGGTGCCGTGGCCGCAGCCGGGGCACCAGATGTGGGGCATCCGCTCCTTGCGCAGGTACTGGAAATAGTCCATGGACATGGCTCAGTCTCCCAGGATGGCGGGCAGGATGAGGGAGGGGGCGATGGGCTCGCCGTTGACCCGGTGGACGCCCACCACGGGGACCGCCTTGCCGAGGATCCGCTCAACCTCCAGGCGGTACTGCCCCAGGTTCATCTCGGGCACGACGACGCGGCGCGCTCGGGCGGCGGCGGCGGCGATCTCCTCATCCGGCAGGGGGTAGAGGGTGATGGGCCGGAAGAGGCCGGCCTTCACGCCGCGCTCCCGCGCCTCGGAAACGGCGCGCTTGGCCGAGCGGGCCGTGGAGCCGTAGGCCACCACGAGGACCTCCGCGTCGTCCGTCAGGAAGTTCTCGTAGAGGAGGAGGTCCTTCCGGTTTTTCTCCACCTTGTCCACGAGCCGGCGGTGGAGGTTCTCCATGACCTCGGTGCCGAGGCAGGGGAAGCCCGTCTCGTCGTGGTCGAGGCCCGTGACGTGGTACCGATGGCCCTCGCCGTAATTGAGCCAGAGGGGCACGAGGTCCGCCTCGGGCTGGAAGGGCTTGTACGCCTCTCCGGCGCCCAGGTTGGGACGCCGCCGGTCCAGGACGCGGATCTCCGAGGCGGGCGGGATGACGATCTTCTCCCGCATGTGGGCCACGATCTCGTCCATGGCGAGGATCGTGGGCGTTCGCATGAGTTCGGCGAAGTTGAAGCAGTGCACGGTCGTGTCGAAGACCTCCCGGATCGTGGAAGGGGAGAGGACGATGGCGGGATGATCCCCGTGGGTGCCCCAGCGGCTCTGGAGGACGTCGGACTGGGAAGGTCCCGTGGGGTTCCCGGTGGAGGGTCCGCCGCGCATCACGTTGACGATGACGCAGGGGACCTCGGCCATCATGGCGTAGCCGATGTTCTCCTGCATGAGCGAGAAGCCGGGACCCGAGGTGGCGGTCATGGCCTTCTGGCCCGTCAGGCTCGCCCCGATGATGGCGCCCATGGAGGCGATCTCGTCCTCCATCTGGATGAACCGGCCTCCCAGCTTCGGGAGGCGGTTCGACATGCGCTCGGCGATCTCCGAGGAGGGCGAGATGGGGTAGCCCGCGAAGAACCGGCAGCCCGCGGCGAGGGCGCCCTCGACGCTGGCCTCGTTGCCGGCGAGAAATTTCACGTTGGACGTGCTCATGGTTTCGGCCTCAATCCACGAAAATGGCGAAGTCGGGGCAGCGGATCTCGCAGAGCATGCACTTGGTGCAGGCGTCGGCGTCCACCACCTCGGCGTGCCGGAATCCCATACCGAGGACCTTCTCCGGACAATAGTTGACGCAGATGTTGCAGAGGGCCCCCTTGCAGTGCCCGGGGATGACGGTGATGGTGAGGTCCTTCTTCACCTTCCGCCCGTGGCCCGCCACCGCCAGTTTGTCCTTGGGGATGTTCATCAGGCGCGGCGACCCCACGTCCTTGCCTTCCGATAGGGTCCCGCTGGTCATCTGGAGCGTGGTCGGCATCGCTGTTCTCCACACAAGGCCGGATGAGGCGCCGGCCGGAGCGCCGTGAGGGACACGGGGCCGGGGCTTGGCTC
>JBFLVU010000016.1:0-11279 GCA_040758175.1 Acidobacteriota bacterium
GCGAAGAGCCCGGCCGCGGCCCCCGCCTGGGAGAGGCCCCCGGCGAGCAGGCGGTAGGAGTAGAAGCCGCGGGCGGCGCGGAAGGTGCGGACGGATCCCGGGGCCCCGGCCGGCGCCGAGGGCTCCGGGGGGACCTTCAGGACCCGGCAGAGACCGTCCCGGATCCTCCCCCTACCGCCCCCCACGGCCACCCCCCTGCCCGGCGAGGGCTTCTCGGACGGCCCGCAGTTCGGAGGCCGCCTCCCGCACCGCCGCGGCGACGGCGGCCCAATCCTCCGCCGCCTCGCCGGGCGCGCCCGCCGTCGAGGGGGCTTCCGCCGGGGAGGTCCCCTGGGCCCCCCGCATGCGCGAGTAGAGGAAATCCCTGAGGAGCTCGAAGTCACGGATCCCCTCGATGGTCATCTCCGCCCGGGCGCTCCCGCTGGCCGTCTGGATCTGGATCCGGGCCAGGCCGAGCCAGCGCTCCACCACGTTGCTCACGAGGTGGATGTCCTGGATCCGCGCGTAGGTGAGGTTGATCTCCCGGCGGAAAAGGATCCCCCACCGCATGAGGATCCCCTCCCCGTCGAAGCGGTACCGGAGGGTGTGGTACCGGAAGTACAGGGGCACGAGGGGCAGGAAGAAGAGGGGGCCCGCCAGGAGGCAGCGGAGGGCGTAGTAGTCGAACAGGCTCTTGTGGGGGCGCGTGATCTCCCGGACGGTCTCGAGGGTCGGCGCGGTGCTCGTCGTCATGGTCCCATCCTCCGGCGTGCGGGAAGGCCTTCCTGGGCCGGTTTCGGGCGCCCGGGGGCCGGGTCCGAAACCGATGATACCATCCCGGCCACGGAAACCCACGGGGCCGGCAAGCCGTATGCTTTCCCCAAGGGAGGGGCGCCTTGAAGATCCTGGAAAAGACAGCCCTCGTCGTCGTCCTGTTCCTGGTGCTCTCCTGTCTGGTCTCCATCGGCATCCTCGTCTTCACGGATTTCGGAACGGGCTTCATGAAGTCCAACGCCCGGGTCGGGGAGGCGGCCCGCGCCCTCGCGACCCTCGACGAGCGCTTTCCCTTCTCGCGGGAACCGGGCACCGCCCTCTCGCCCGCCCGGGTCGAAGTGTTCCTTGAGGTATCCGGCTCGACCAAGCCCTCCGCCGACCGCGTGGAAGCCTGGATCGCCGCCAACGGCCCGACGGTCGTGGTGGGCCGTCCGGTTTTCAACGACGAGGGAGCCGAACTCGTGGTCGCCTACCTGGGGGACCTCTCCGCGGCCCTGTCGGCGCGGGGCATGGGGCCCGCCGAGTTCGAGTGGATCCACCAGCGCCTCCGCCTCGTTGCCCAAGGCCCTCCCTCGGAGGAGACGCGCCGGCACGCGCGCGAGGAGGCCGAGAAGGTCCGGCGCTTCGCGGACTCTCCCGAAGTGGACCAACAGCAGAGAACGAAGCTCCGGCGGCACCTCGAGGCCCTCGAGGACCTCCCCGAGATGTGGGGGGCTCCCTACGAGGCCGACTGGGGCCTGTACCGGGCCGACGAGGAGCGGATACGCGCCTGCGTTCACCCCCGCCGCGCCGTGCGCGCGATGGGGCGGCTCCTGGTTTCGGCGGAGGGAGGGAAGCGGGTGCACATCGAAGTGAACCCCGACGACGAGGACCCAGCCTCCCCGCCCGCCCCTCCGAATCCGCCGCCGCCTCCCTGATTCGCTGGTGGAGAAGCGAGCCCCCTCCCGCGCCCCGCGCCACGTTCTTTCCGCGTGACTTGGCGGATTCGCCGCGCTACACTTCGCCTTCGGATCCGACCACGGGCCCCTCGGGGGGCGAGGAGGGGGCATGCGGCGTCAGATGTGGACCACCAAACCGATGCGCCTCATCGAAGAGGAGATGCGCGGCGAGAACCGCCTGCGGCGGGTCCTGGGGCCCGTCCAGCTCACGAGCCTCGGCGTTGGGGCCATCATCGGAACGGGCATCTTCGTCCTCACGGGACAGGCGGCCCACGACAAGGCGGGGCCCGCCCTCATCCTGTCCTTCGTGGTCTCGGGGATCGCTTGCATCTTCGCCGCCCTCTGCTACGCCGAGTTCGCCTCCATGGCCCCCGTGGCGGGATCGGCGTACACGTACGCCTACACGACCCTGGGCGAGCTCCCCGCCTGGATCATCGGCTGGGACCTCATCCTCGAGTACACGGTCACCTCGTCCACGGTCTCCCACGGGTGGTCCCACTACTTCCAGGACTTCCTGTCCATCCTCGGGATCCACGTCCCCAGGTCCCTGGGATTCGCACCCTTCGACTACGACCCGTCCTCTGGTCATTTCGTCGCCACGGGCACCTACGTGGACCTGCCGGCCATGATCGTGGCCTTCGCCATGACGGCGGTCCTCGTGAAGGGCATCCGGGAGAGCGCCACCTTCAACACGGTGATGGTGGCCGTCAAGCTCGCGGTGGTGCTCCTCGTGGTGGGCCTGGGGGCCTTCTACGTGAACCCCGAGAACTGGCGGCCCTTCGCCCCCTACGGCTTCACGGGCCTGAGCTTCTTCGGCCACGCCGTGGCGGGGATGACCGACGCGGGGGGCCAGCCCCTGGGGATGCTCGCCGGCGCCGCCATCATCTTCTTCGCCTACATCGGCTTCGATTCGGTGTCCACCCACGCGGAGGAGGCCCGGAACCCCCAGAGGGACGTGCCCATCGGAATCGTCGTGTCCCTGCTGCTCTGCACGGTCCTCTACATCGCGGTTTCGGCGGTCCTTACGGGGATGGTCCCCTACGACCGGATCAACATCGACGCCCCCGTCTCCGACGCCTTCCGTCAGGTCGGCCTTCCGTGGGCCCAGTTCGTGGTGTCCCTCGGCGCCCTCTCGGGCATCACCTCCGTGCTCCTCGTCATGATGCTGAGCCAGCCGCGGGTCCTGCTCGCCATGGCCCGGGACGGCATGGTGCCTCCGAGCTTTTTCGGAGCCGTGCATCCCAAATACCGGACTCCCTGGAAATCCACGATCCTCACCGGCCTCGTCGTGGCCGCCATGGGCGGTCTCCTGCCGCTGCGGGTCCTGGCGGAGCTGACGAACATCGGGACCCTCCTGGCCTTCGTGATCGTCTGCGCCGCCGTCCTCGTCATGCGCCTCCGGCACCCGGAGGCCCCGCGCCCCTTCCGCGCGCCCTTCGGCCTGGCCACCCCCGTGCTCGGGATCCTCACCTGCCTCCTGCTCATGTTCTCCCTGCCCGTGGCCAACTGGTGGCGGCTCTTCGCCTGGCTCGCCGCCGGCCTCCTGATCTACTTCGCCTACGGGCGGAGGCACAGCGTCGTCCACCGCATGATGGAGGACGAGGCGGCGCGGTAACGCTCGGGAGCGTAAACGATCGGGAGGGAGGAGGGGGGACCTCCCCGGGGGGGTTGTTTCAAGGTCCGGCGTTTGGGCTGCGCGGGGTTCCTCCGTCCCCGTTCTGGCCAATCTGCGCCCGGCCCGCCCCCGGCGGGGTGCCGGGGGACGGGCCGCGCGAAGTCACTTCTTCTTGGAGAGGATCGCCTCGATCTCGTCCATGATCCGGTCCATTTCCCGCATGGCGGCGTCGAAGGGGGCGCTCGTCGTCATGTCCACGCCCGCGTCCTTCAGGACGTCGATGGGGTACTTGGAGGAACCCGCGGAGAGGAGACCGATGTACGCGTCGCGTGCCTTGGACGCGGGCTTCTTGGCCGAGGCCTCCTGGCGGATGGCGTCGGCGATGTACGTGGAGGCCGTGAGGCTCGTGGCGTACTGGTACACGTAGAAGTTGTAGTAGAAGTGGGGGATGTAGGCCCACTCGACCCCGTAGAGGTCGTCCACGGCGCACACCCCCTGGTCGCTCCCGTAGTATTCCTTCAGAAGCCTGAGGTAGAGGGCGCTCATGTTGTCGCCCGAAAGGGTCTCGCCCCGCTCGGCCATCTCGTGGATCGTCATTTCGAACTCGGCGAAGAGGGTCTGGCGGAAGAGGGTCTGCCGCATGTTGTCCAGGGCGGAGCCGAGAAGGTACAGGCGCGTGGCATCGTCCTTGGTGTTCTTGAGCATGTGGTGGAGAAGCAGGTTCTCGTTGAGGGTGGAGGCCACCTCCGCGACGAAGATGGAGTAGTCGGCCGTGATGTAGGGCTGCTTCTTGTTGGACAGGTAGGAGTGCATCGAGTGGCCCGACTCGTGGGCCAGGGTGGAGACGTCCTCGTAGGTCCCCATGAAATTCAGGAGCTGGAAGGGGTGGACGTCGTAGACCGAGCCGTTGCTGTAGGCCCCGGAGCGCTTGCCGGTGCTGGGCATGAAGTCCACCCAGCCGCTCTCGTAGCCCTTCTGCAGGGCGGCCATGTACTCGGGACCGAGGGGGGCGCAGGCCTCCAGCGTGAGCTTCATGGCCTCCTCGGGCGAATACTGGAGGTCCACCTCCTGGATGATGGAGGCGTAGAGGTCCTCGTAGCGAAGCTGGTCCACGCCCATCATCTTCTGCCGGAGCTTGAGGTAGCGGTGCAGGACGGGCAGGTTGCGGTGGACGTCGGCGATGAGCTGCTTGTAGACCTCCACGGGGATGTTGTTCCGGTCGAGGGAGGCCTGGAGACACGAGTCGTACTTTCGCACGTCGCGCGTGAAGATGTGGCCCTTCACGGCGGAGTACAGGGTGGTTCCGAGGGTCCGCTTGAACTCGGCGTACTTGCCCCAGAACTTCTGGAAGACCCGCATGCGGTCCTCGCGGTTCTGGGAGGCGCGGTACTTGGTGTAGGCCGCCGCGTCCATGCGGACCTTCTCGCCGGAGATCAGCTCCACCTCGGGGTACGGCATGTCGGCGTTGGTGAAGATCCCGTAGACCGCGTCGGCCGCTCCGCCCATCTGGCCCAGGGCCCGGGCGACGACCTGCTCCTCCGCGGGTGTGAGGGTGTGGGCCTTCATCCGGAGGATGTTGTCGAGGTAGGGCTTGTAGTCCTTCAGGCGGGGCTCCTCGGCCACGAAGGCCTCCACCCGGGCGGGATCCATCGCGAGGATCTCCGGGCGAAGGTAGGAGACCGCGGCGCCGAACTCGGCCGCCACCTGCTCGCCGGCCTGGAGCCTCTCGAGGTTGGCGGAGACCCGCGTGTCCTGGTCGTAGGTCATGGCGGCGTAGGAGAGAAGGCGGGAGAGTTCCTTGTCCAGGCCCGCCAGAGCACTCAGGGCTTCGTAGAGCGTTCCGGCCGATTCCCCGAGGCGGCCCTTGAAGCCGGCCATCCGGGGGATCCCCTTCTGAAGTTCCGCCTTGGAGGCCTCCCACATCTCGGGCGTGGCGTAAATGTCCGTGAGCTTCCACTGGTACTTCGGGTCGACCTCGGAGCGCTCCCCCGCCGCGGCGGGAAGGGCCATTCCCAGGACGAGGGCCCCGGCGAGGGCCTGACAGAAAACGATCTTCAACATGCGCAACCCCTTTCTCGTGAAGTGACAAGGACCCAAATCGTAAGCGGCAGTATACGTCAAGTCGCAGGTGTGAAAAACAGCAGCGGCGGAGGGTTATTCGCGCCTTGTCCGATCACCGGCGGGGGCGACGCGCGGAGGGGGACAGGGGGGCGTCCTGGGTGGCCCTCAAGGACTCCCGCACCCTCGCCTTATCAGCGAAGCGCCGACTCGCGTGCGATCAGGGCCGCTCCGAGGGCCCCCGCGAGTTGGGGCTTTTCGGGCAGGGTGAAGCGGAGGCCGAGGACCGACTCGAGGCATCGGACCAGGTCGGCGTTCAGCGCCCCCCCACCCGTGAAGACCGCCGGCGCATGTGCCCCCACGAGGCGAACGAGGCCGGCGAGACGGCGGGCCATGGCCAGGTGCACGGCGTGGGCCACGTCGTCGGCGGGCTCTCCTTTGGCCAGGAGGGAGATGACCTCGCTTTCGGCGAAGACGGTGCAGGTGCTCGACAGGACCACTTCCCTCCGCGAGCGGAGCCCCGCGGGCCCGAGGCCTTCGATCCCGGTATGCAGGGTTTCGGCCATGGCCGAGAGGAAGCGCCCCGTCCCGGCGGCGCACTTGTCGTTCATGGCGAAGTCTTCCACCCGACCGCCCGGCCCGACCCGGATGGCCTTGCTGTCCTGCCCCCCCACGTCCACCACGAGCGCCGCGCCTTCCACGAGCGCCGCCGCGCCCCGGGCGTGGCAGGTGATTTCCGTCACCGAGCGCGTGGCTCCGGGGACGCTGGCGCGTCCGTAGCCCGTGCCGACCGTGACCCTGGGTTCCGCGCCCGGGAAGCCTGCCGCCGAAAGGGCTTCCCCGAGGGCGCGGCGCGCCGACTCGGCGAAATCGGGCGACGTCCGGACGAGGGACTCTCCCGCCCATGCGCCGTCCTCGCCCAGGATCACGGCCTTCGCCGTCAGGCTTCCCACGTCCACGCCCGCGTAGAGGTCCATACCTTCTTTCCTCCGGCCGGTCAGGCGGATCCCTGATCGCTCGAACCCCCGATTCCCCGCCCCTCCAGGGCTTCGAAGAAAGCCTCCAGGCGCGTCCGGGCCTGGGCCTCGGACCAGACCCGGTGGTCCGTCATGTCCGCCTCCAGCACGACGGAGGGGATGCCCGGGGTCTCCCTCAAGCTCTGCTTCAGGTCGTACTGCCCGATGGAGTAGGGCTTGCAGGAGCGGGCCGAATGGAGCACCGCTCCGTCGACGGCGTACTCCCGCGAGAGGGCCTCGAGAAACGCCCGGCGATGGGCCAAGTCCCGGTTCAGGAAGATCCCCCCGTAGGTCCGCGCCAGGGCGGCGAAGGGGTTCTGGAGATCCATCTGGTGGGCGGTCTCCGCCCAGGCGTGGGTGTAGGTCGCCACCACGGGGACGGCCCCGTGCTCGGCGAAGAGCCGGGCCAGGGGCCCGAGGGCGAACCAGATGGCGATGTTGTCCCAGAGGAGCCGGTGGCGTTCGCCGGGAACCGCCGCCACCCCCCGCTCCGCCCGGTCCCGCAGTTCTGCGAGAAGGCCCTCGTAGTAGCGCTCGCAGACGGGCAGGCCCCGGAGGGAAACGATGGGCATGAGGTGGACGAAGGCGTCGAAGATCGTCATGGGGGCGGGCCGGCGGCGGAGGGTCTCGAGAACCCCGCCCCAGAGCCGGGCGGCCCTTCGCGAACTCTCCAGAACCTGAAGGAATCGCGCCTCGTCGAAGTCCTTCCGGGCGAAGCGTTCCAGGTCCGTCACCGCCCGACGGAGCTGGTCCTCCACGTAGGCGAAGGCCGAAGCTTCGTCACGCCCCCCGTGGAGGTACGGGGTGTCGAGCAGGACCAGGGGGATCCCGTACTCCCGCGAAAGGGCCTTGAACCAGTAGAGGACCGTCTGGCAGATGTTGTTCGCGCAGAAGAGGAGGTCCGGCGCGGGCAGGGAGCCCACGGGGGTCTTGCCGGAAAAGGCGTGCCCCAAATCCACACGCGCGTAGGAGCAGAGGTCCTGGGAGTAGCCCCTCGCCTCGGCTTCGGCAGAGATTTCGGGGCCGAGTTTTCGCGCACCGCACAGGGCCGAGTGGTTTTCGGGATAGACGGTGTAGAAGCCGAAGGCCCTCAAGAGCTCCACGGGAGCGCCGCTCGTAACCCAGGCCACGGGCATGGCCCCCTTGGCGTGGCTCGCCAGCGCATAGTGGCGCGCCATGATCCTCCGCAGGTCCGACGTGCTCTTCAGGGGAGGGCCAAAGAGGGGATCCGGAGGCCGGGACTTCTTTCCGCCTCTTTTCAGGGCCAGCGCCGCCGGCAAGAGGGCGTCCTTCACGAGACGGTAGCGGAGACGGGCAAGGGCGCTCACGGCAGGGACTCCAGGAACGCCTCCAGCCGCGTGAGGGTCTGGGCGGGGACGTCGCCTCCCATCTCCACCTCAAGGACCAGGCAGGGGATGCCCCGGGAGCGAAGGCCCTCGGCGAGGGTTGGGACGTCGAAGAGCTCGGGCTCGCAGAACTTGAGGGCGAGAAAGACGACCCCTCTGGCCGAGGAGCGGCCCGCCAGGCGGGTGAGGAAATCGAGCCGATCCGGGACGGGGGATCCCGCCGTGGAGCAGGGCGGCAGGGCGAGGAAGCGGCGCGCCACGGTGGGGAGGGGTTCGCCGGAGTGCGGGAGGGAGCCGCGGACGAAGCGCCGTCCGCAGGCGATAAAGTCGTCCTCGGCGATCCGCACGCCCAGGTCGTCCAGGCGGGGGAGTAGGCCGGCGGGCTGGGGGAGGACGCCCGAGAAGACGAGGGGGATCCCGGAAGCGGAGGGGCCGGACCGCTCCGTCCGGAACGCATCCAGGCGCAGGACCGCCTCCTCGGGCCACAGGTACTCGCAGGCCCTCACGGCAGCGTAAAACTCCCCGTTGGAGGCCGCGAGGCGTCCCCCCGCCCGGGCGTCGTAGAGGTCGTTCAGCGCCCGGGTCCTCGCCTCCCCCCAAGCGACCGCCCGCTCCAAGGCCCCCTCCCGGGGCCGGCCCGCCGCCTCGTCCAGCCGCTCCGAAAGGGCCTCCAGCTGGCGCTCGAGGTACCCTTCGGCCAGGTCGTCGCGCCGTCCCTTGGGCGGATAGAAGAAGAGGCAGGGCCTCCCCTCTCCGAGCAGGTCCGGAACGAGGGTGGAGAGGTTCTGAAGGGAGTCGCAGGCGTGGGAGAAGAGCAGAAAATCGGCCGCCCCGGTGCCTCCGGAAAGCCAGAGGGAAAGCGCCCGGTGCACGACGGAGCAGACGTTGGCCTGCAGGTGCGCCTGGGCCGCCTGGGTCCCCGCGGGAGGGTCCCACACCTCCACGGGGCAGACGTCGCGCGCCCAGAGCAGTTCGGCCGGATACCGCGCGGGGAAGACGGCGGCCACTTTTCGGCCACGGGCCTTCTGTTCGAGGGCGTAGGCCCTCCGGCTCGGGGGGGTCACGCCCCCTCCTCGGCCGGCGCCTCCGGCGGAAGGGGCTCCCCTTCCTTGAGCCCTTCCCGGATTCTCGCCTCCAACTCCGCCGCCATGGCCCTCCGGGCCCCGGCCCCGTGGCGCCGGACGAGGTCCCTCCCGTACACCTTCTCGAGCTGGCGAATCTCGATGTTGAAGGGAACCGGCAGGGGATCTCCCTTGGGCAGCGCCCGTTCCGCGCCGACCAGCGCCACCGGGTGGATGGGGACGTCGGGGAATTCTTCCGCCAGCGCCCCGATGCCCGGCTTGAAGGGCAGGAGGACCCCCGGCTCCCCACGGGTCCCCTCGGGGAAGATCACGAGGGAGCAATCCGCGCGCAGGGCCTCCCGAACCGGTTCCAGCGCCGCCGACGCGTCCCCGCTGGCCCGTTGAACCAGAATCGTGTTGAAGGCGAGCCTCGCTCCCACCCCAAGAAACCCCCTTCCGAAGTAGTCCGCCGCCGCCACCGCGCGCACCCGGCTCACCCGCCAGAGGGGAAAGAGCGAGAAGACGAGGAATACGTCCAGGTGGGTGTCGTGGTTGGCCACGACGATGGCAGGCCAGTCACCGATGGTCTGCCGCGGGGCGGCGCCGAAGATGACCCTAAGCAGAAGCCTCAGGACCGCGTGGACCAGGGCGCGCATCGGTGCTCCCTAGAAGAACCGCCAGTAGAAGAGGTGGAAGGTGAGCGGCACGGTGAACACGAGGCCGTTGACGCGGTCGATGACCCCCCCGTGGCCGGGGAGGAGCGATCCCGTGTCCTTCACGCCGATGTCCCTCTTCACCATGCCGAAGACGAGGTCCCCGAAGAGGCCGAAGAACCCGATGGCGAAGCCAGCCACAGCGCAGAATTCCCGGGTGGCCGCGGCGCCGCCGAAGGGCGGAAGCAGGGGCCGTACGGCCACCGCGAGACCCGCCACCGCCAGCGCGGACAGGAGGCCCCCCGCCCAGGTCTTCCGGGGGTTTACAGTGGGCGCGACGCGGAGCTCCAGGAGACGTCTCGCCCCTCCCTCGGGAAGCGCCGCGGTGAGCGCCCCGAGGGCCTTTCCCACCCAGAAGGCGATGACGTCCCTCGACTCGGTCAGGAAGAAGCAGAAGAACAGGAGCATGGGCCCGACGTTGATCATGAAGAGGGCGTGGCCCAGGCAGAAGGCGAAGAAGAGGGTCCCGAGGGAGATGGCGCCCATGGACTTCAGGGCGCCCTCGGTCCTGTCCTGGATGACGAAGAGAATGGGAATCAGGAGGAAGAAGTAGACCGGCACCAGAATGATGAACAGCTCGTACCAGCGGATGTACGCGACGTAGATGGAGAGCGGCACCATGCAGTAGGCGACAAGGATGGACGGCCGGTCCCGAAAGGAGAGGATCTGGCCCTCGGAGGCGTCCCGCATGGGCAGGAGCGAAAAGTACTCCCTCAGCGCGGAGAAGCAGAGGAAGCCGAGAAAGAGAAAGGAGACGAGCCGGTGCGTGGAGAAGGCCAGCATGAACACGGCCGCCATCCACCACCAGGTCTCCGTCCGGGAGCTTACCTCCTGCGCCAGGGCGGCCTTCTTCCAGCGAAGCAGGGCCGAAACGGCGGTGAAGAAGAGGAGGAGCCCGGCGACGGCCAGGAGGATGCCGAGCATCCCGGTCTCGCCCTTTTCCCGCAATTCGTAGGCGGAAAAGGCGAGGAGGAGGAACGGGACCGTGAGGTGGGAGAGAGACCTCATCGGCCGACAGGGGTCCGGGCGTCGTAGGCCAGCCCTCGCGCCCCGCGTACCGCGGCGCGGGCGCGCCACGCGGCCGTGAGGCCGACCAGGGCCGAAACCGCCGCGAGGTAGTGGGGCGCGTGGGACAGGAGGCGGGGATCGGCCCAGAGCGCCAGGGAGAGGAGGGCCATCCAGAAGGCGCGGTCCGGCTTCCCTCCGAAGGCGGCCTCGTACCTTCGAACCCCTCCCGGGAGGCCCTTTCCGAGAACGCCGAAGAACTCCGCCGCCCAGGTGCACAGGAGGAAGACGGCCACCGTGAGCCGGGGCCCGCCGGGGACGAAGTAGAGGACTCCGTAGGCCAGCGTGTCCCCGATGACGTCCACGCCCTCGTTGAGGACCTCTCCCAGGGCGGAGGCCTGCCCGCGCTCCCGGGCCAGCAGTCCGTCCAGGGCGTTGAGGGCCATCCGAAGGAGGAGCAGGGGAGGAACCAGGAGGAGGAGCCACCGGCCCCGCGGATGGACCAGGCCCGCGTAAAGACAGGCCCCGCCCATCAGCGTGGCCACGGCCCCGCCCGCCAGGGCCATGTCGGGCGTCATCCAGTTCCCGGCCAGTCCCCTCACGGCGGTCTGGAATCGGGCCTTCCACCGATAAATCATGGGGCCTCCCCGGCCCAGTCTAGCGCCCCCTCCGGCCCGCGCGCAATCGGGGCGGAGGGCCGGGGCGGGACCCACGCCGAGGGACCTGAAGGAGTCAGGTCGATGCAAACGACTCCCATCGCCGGAGGTGAAGGCT
>JBFLVU010000016.1:11289-23498 GCA_040758175.1 Acidobacteriota bacterium
GAGCCCTAACATTCACTTGTGGACCAAAGTGGACCAAAGTGGACCGGACCTCCGGACCCATGCGGCCACTGGGTCCGCCGGTGAGGGGTGGCCATGTTTCGCGGAAGCGCCGCGGCCAAGATCGACGAAAAGGGCCGCCTCAAGGTCCCGAGCAAATTTCGCGAGGTTCTGCGGCAGAACTACGGCGCCCAGGTCTTCATGACCTCCTTCGGAAACCCCTCCCTCAAAGTCTACCCCCTCTCGGAGTGGATCCGGAACGAGAAGACGCTGCGCGAGGGCCAGTACGCGGAAGACCCAGTGGTGAACCGCTTCCTCACCACGGTGGGCCGGTACGGCGACGAGCAGGAAGTGGACGGGCAGGGAAGGCTCTTCATCCCCCAGCACATTCGCAAACACACAAGGATGGACGGGGACGTGGTGATCATCGGCCACGCCACAGGCGTCCTGGAGATTTGGAACGAAGAGGTCCTGAACGAGTATGAGGCGCGGGAACCCCTGACGGAGGACGCGGTCCGGTACGTATCCAAGATCCTCCGGGAGGCGAGGGATGGAAGCGGAACCTCTCCACGTTCCGGTGATGGTTCGGGAGGTGGTGGAGGCCCTTCGTCCTGAGGGCGGCGGCTGGTTCGTGGACTGCACGCTGGGCATGGGCGGACACGGCCGGGCCATCCTCGAGGCCGGGGCTTCGGCCTGCCTCCTCGGACTGGACCGGGATGCCGGCGCCCTCCGCCTTGCGGCGGAGAGGCTCTCCGGATCGGCGGGGCGCTTTCGGGCCCTGCACACGAACTTCAAGGATGTGGACCGCTGGGCCCCCCTCCTGCCGGAGGCGCCCGCCGGAATCCTGGTGGACCTGGGTATGAGCGGATACCAGTTGAAATCCGGGCGGGGGTTCAGCTTCCAGGACTCCTCCGCCCTGGACATGCGCATGGACCCCTCCGCGGGGGAATCCGCCCGGGACCTTCTCGACACGCTTTCCGAGAAGGACCTGGCGAGACTTCTCCGTACTTACGGCGAGGAACCCTTCGCCGGACGGATCGCGCGCGCCGTCTGCAGAGAGCGGCTCTCGGCCCCCTTGGAAGACGCGGCCACCCTGGCCCGCATCGTGGAGGAAGCCGTTCCCGCCGCCGCCAAGGGTCGGCTCCACCCCGCCACCCGGACCTTCCAGGCGCTCCGCATCGCCGTGAACCGGGAACTGGAGGGGCTCGGGGAGTTCCTGGAGCGCGCCGTAGGCCTCCTCGCCGGCGGCGGCCGTCTGGCGGTCCTCGCGTACCACTCCCTGGAGGACAGGACCGTGAAGGAGACCTTCCGGCGCCTCTCCAGGGGCTGCGTCTGTCCCCCGCGCTTCCCGGCGTGCGCGTGCGGCCGGTCTCCCGTGACGGACCTCCCCCACCGGAAGGCCCTGCGGCCGACCCCCGCCGAAATCTCCGCCAACCCCGCCTCCAGGAGCGCCCGCCTTCGCGTGGCGGTGAAGCGATGAGGCGCGGGGAGATCCGGAACGAACCGGTGCGCCAGCCGGATCGGAGGGGCACCGCCGATCTGGTTCGAATGGTGGCGATGGCGGCGGCGGTGGCGGCGCCCGTGGCCCTCTACGTCCACTTCTCTTCCCGCCAGATCGAAGCCGAATACAGGCTGTCGGGCCTCGTCGCGGAGCGGAGCGCCTTGTCCCGCGAGCGGGAGCGGCTCCAGCTGGTGAGGGCCTCCCTGCTCAGCCCCGGCCGGGTGAAGGAGGTGGCCCGCAGGGACCTGGGCATGGTGGAGGAGGGGCCCGAGGAGATGACCGTAGGCGTCGTTCCCGACGCCCGGCCTGTGAAGGTTACGCCGCGGTCCGCCATGGACGGTCCATCCCTCGCCCCGTCCGCGCCGCCCGCACCCGGGAAGCCCCGGACCGGGGCGCCGGCCACCAGGAGGCGCCGGTGAGCGCCGCCGTTCAGCCGAAACGGATGCTGGTGTTGGTGTGCCTCGTCGCGGCGGCCGCCCTCCTTATTCTCCTTCGGCTGGTCCGCCTCCAGATCCTGCAAGGGGGGCACTTTTCGGAGGTGGCGAGGGACCAGGCCCAGGAGATCATCGAAGTGGATCTCCCCCGGGCCAACCTCGTGGACCGGAACGGCTTCCCGTTGGCCGCCAGCACCCTCTGCCCTTCGCTCTACACCTTCGATCCGCAGAAGATCCGAGATCGAGAGGGACTGGCCCGGTCCGTGGCGGCCCTGTCGGGGAGGGAATCCAGCGATATCCTGAAGGACCTTCGCACCCGCCGCAAGTTCACGTGGCTCGCCCGAAAGCTCCCCTTCGAGAGGTACCCGGAGGCCCAGGCCCTCTGCGACCGTTTCCCGGGGGTGAAGGTCATGGACGAGGCGGGCCGCTACTACCCCAACGGGACCGCCGCGGCCAACCTTCTGGGATGCATGGGGACGGACGGCGGCCTCGCGGGGCTGGAACACCACTGGAACAAGGAGCTCCAGGGAGGGTCAAGGAAATATCTGGTCTTTCGCGACGCGCGGCCGACCCGCCTGATCCCCGTGGAGGTGGTCCCCAAGGTGGACCCGCCCCCAAGAACGGTTCGTCTCGCCGTGGACCTGCCCCTTCAGAGCCTCTGCGAGGAGGTCCTCCACGCCACGGTGGAGGAGTTGAAGGCCCTGGACGGAGTCGTCGTGGTCCTGGACCCCCGCAACGGGGACATCCTCGCCATGGCCGTTTCGCCCACCTTCGACCCGAACCGCCCCCAGGACTCCCCCCGAAAGGCGTGGCGCAACCGGGCCGTGACCGATTCCTACGAGCCCGGAAGCACGTTCAAACTCGTCACCCTGGCGGCGGCGCTGGACACGGGCCGTTTCGGCCCCTACGATCCCGTCACGGTTGGAAACGGGACCCTCACCGTCGGACCCAAGACGATCCACGACGACGAACCCCCCGTAAAGTCGGTCTACACGCTCGAGGAGGTCCTCCAACATTCCTCCAACGTGGGCGCCGCCCGCGTCGGAATGGCCCTGGGCCCCGACGTCATGTACCACTACATGCGGCGCATGGGCTTCGGCGAGCCCACCTCCCTTCGCCTTTCGGGGGAGGTGGCGGGACGCCTGAGAAAGCCCAAGGATTGGTCCGCCCTCTCTCTCCCCTCCCTCTCCTTCGGCCAGGAGCTCCGTTCCACCCCTCTCCAGCTCGCCTTGGCTTACGGCGCCGTGGCTTCAGGGGGACTCAAGGTGTCGCCCCGTCTCCTCCTGGAGGCGCCCGTGCCTCCCCCCGAGAGGATCCTGAAGCCCGAAACCGCCTCGCAACTGACCCGGATGCTCGTGCGCGTGGTGGAGGAGGGAACGGGAAAGAACGCCGCCGTCCCGGGCGTAGCGGTGGCCGGCAAGACGGGGACCGCGCAGAAACTGGGGGTCAAAAGCTCCGACGGGCGGAAGCTGTTCATCGCCTACTTCGTGGGCTTCGCTCCAGCCGACGACCCCAAGGTCGTGGTCCTGGTCATGGTGGACGAGCCGTTGGGGCGGATCTACGGCGGTTCCGTATCGGCCCCCGCCTTCTCCCGCATCCTGGCGTACGCCCTCAAGCGCCTGTCCTATCCGGAGGCGCCGCCCGCCCAGGACGTGGCGCTCCTGAGGAGGCCGCGGTGAGCGCCCCTGGGCTGTCCCTGGCCGATCTCCTGGCCTTCGTCCCCCACTCGAGCGTGGAGGGCCCCGCCGAGGCGACCCTCACGGGCCTCACGTGCGACTCCCGCGAGGTTTCTCCGGGGGACGCCTTCTTCGCCCTTCGGGGGTTCCGGGAGGACGGACGGCGCTTCGTTCCCGAGGCCATCTCCCGGGGGGCGGCGGCGGTGTTCTCCCACGCCGGACCCGAAGGGGCGGCCCCGGGGATCCCTTGGGTCGTCTGCCCCCGGGACCGAGAGTCCTTCTCGGCGGCGGCGGCGGCCATCTTCGCGACGCGCGACCTGCCCGTCAAACTCGCCGGGGTGACGGGCACCAACGGAAAGACGACGGTGGCCTATCTGCTCCGGAGCATCTTCCGGCAGGCGGGCGGATGCGGTCTCCTGGGCACCATCGAATACGACGACGGGTCGGGCCTGACCCCGGCGGCGAGGACCACCCCGGAGGCCCACGAAATCCACGCCTGGATCCGAAGGCTCGCCGAAGGAGGGGTCCCCTACGGAGCCATGGAGGTTTCTTCCCACTCCCTCGTTCTCCACCGGGTCCGCGACGTGTCCCTCTCCGCCGCCGCCTTCACGAACCTGACGAGGGACCACCTGGACTTCCACGAGACCATGGAGGCGTATTACCAGGCCAAGCGGCAGATCTTCGACCTCCTCGCCCCCGGCGGCACGGCCGTCCTCAACCTGGAGGACGGGTTCGGCCTGAGGCTGGCCTCCGAACTGGAAGGGCCCCGCATCCTGACGGTGGGGCTTTCCAAGCCGGCCCAGGTCCGGCCCAGGAGGCACGCCATGGACCTTCAGGGCATCCGGGGCGCCTTCTCCACCCCCTTCGGGGAGGTGGAGGTCCGCTCCTCCCTCCTCGGGAACTTCAACCTCCAGAACCTCCTGGTGGCTGCGGGGACGGCCCTGGCGGCAGGGGCCACGCCGGCCCAGGCGGCGGCCGGGATCGAGGCCATGAAGGGCGTCCCTGGGCGCGTGGAGCGCGTCGACGCGGGCCAGCCCTTCCCCGTCATCGTGGACTACGCGCACACCGACGACGCGCTCAAGAACCTGCTCTCGACCCTCCGCGACCTGGGGCCGAAGAGGCTCATCACCGTCTTCGGTTGCGGCGGGGACCGGGACCGGTCCAAACGCCCCCTGATGGGGGCCATGGCGGCGCGGCTTTCGGACGTGGTCCTCCTCACCTCCGACAACCCCCGCTCGGAGGACCCTGGGGCCATCGCCGCGGACGCGGAGGCGGGCATCCGCCCAGAACTCACGCCCCGAAAAGAGTTCCGATGCATCCTCGACCGCCGGGAAGCCCTGGGTGAGGCTCTCCGCATGGCGCGGCCCGGAGACGTTGTGGTGGTGGCGGGGAAGGGGCATGAGAGGACCCAGACGTCCAAGGGGCGGGTCCGGCCCTTCCACGACCCGACGGTGCTCCGCGAGCTCTTGGGAGAGATGGGATGGCCGGAATGATCCTGCCCCTGGACACGATCGCCGCCGTCGCCGGCGGCCGCGTGCTGGCCGCGGCGGAGCGACCCTCCGTCGGGCTCTCCCTGGATTCGAGGCGCTGCGAGGGAGGCCGGCTCTTCGCCGCCCTTCGGGGCGTCCGGAGCGATGGCCACGACCATCTGCCCGATGCCGCCCTCCACGGTGCGGCCGCGGCCCTCGTGGAGCGGGAGGTGCCCGTTCCTTCCGGCATGGGGGCCGTCCTGGTGCCCTCTGTCGAGAGTGCCCTCGCCGCCCTGGGCCGGCACGTCCGCGACTCCTTCCCGGGAACGGTGACGGGCGTGGTGGGTTCCTGCGGGAAGACGACCACCAAGGACTTTTGCGCCGCCCTCCTGAGGAGGCTGGGGCCCGTTCACGCCACGGCCGGGAACCGGAACAACCTCCTCGGCCTTCCCGAGACCCTCCTCGAAGCCGACGCGTCGGCCCGGTTCTGGGTGCTGGAGATGGGCATCAGCCGCCCCGGCGAGATGGAAGACCTGGCCCCCATCGCCCGGCCCAACGCCGTCGTCTTCACTACGATCCAACCCGTCCATACGGAGTTCTTCCCCTCCCTCGAAGCCATTCGGGACGAGAAGGGGAAGGTGCTCGAGCACGTTCCCGACGGGGGCTTCGCCGTCGTCAACCACGACGACCCCCTCCTTTCGGGCATGGAGATCCCCTCGGCGCTCCGGCGGGTCACCTACGGCCGGAACCCGGGCGCGGATCTGAGGATCTTCCCGCTGGAGAAGCCCGGTCCCGATGGGTCCCTGTTCGTCCTGGAGCGCGGCGGCCGCCGGGCCGAGGGCATCCTGCCCCTGGCCGGGCGGCACAACCTCATGAACCTGGCCGCCGCCGCCTGCCTGGCCGTGGAGGAGGGGCTTTCCCTCGAGGAGGCGGCGCGCGTGGCCTCCGACCTCCGGCCCGCCCCCCACAGGGGGGAGAGGCACCGCTTGGAAGGATCGGCCCTCCTCCTCGACGACTCCTACAACTCGAACCCGGCGGCCCTCTCGGAGGTGCTTGCCGAAACACGCACCTGGGGCCGGCCCGTGGCGGCGGCCCTGGGCGAGATGCTGGAGCTGGGATCCTCGGCGAGGGAGCTCCACCGGGAGGCGGGGCGCCGAGCCGCCAAAGCCGGAGTGAGGACCTTGCTGGCCGTGGGGGGGCCGGAGGCCGGGGAAATGGCCGCGTCCTTCGGGGAATCGGGGGGAGAGGCCCTGCACGTGCGCCATTGGAGCGAGGGGGCCCGCTGGATCGAGGAGCGCATCCCCGAGGGAGGCGCGCTGGTGGTGAAGGGATCTCGCGGCATCGGCCTGGACGGACTGGTGGCCTGGCTCCTGGAACGGAGGGGCGTCTGATGTTCTACACCTTCCTCTTCCCCTTCCACGAGCACGCGGGCTTCCTTCGGATCTTCCGCTACATCACCTTCCGCGGCGCCCTCGCCATCGCCCTCGCGCTCCTTCTGAGCCTGGTTCTCGGCCCCCGGATCATCGCGGCCCTCCAGAGGCTGAACTTGAGGCAGTACATTCGCGAGGAGGGTCCCAAGGCCCACCAGGTCAAGGCCGGAACGCCCACCATGGGGGGACTCCTCATCCTCCTGAGCCTCACCGTGGCCTCTCTCCTGTGCATCCGATGGGATTCCCCCCTCTTCTGGCTCCTCCTCCTGAGCACGCTGGCCTTCGGGGGGATCGGCTTCGCCGACGACTACTTAAAGATGAAGCGAAGGCAGAACCAGGGGCTCACGGCCCGGCAGAAATTCGCGCTCCAGTTCGCGGTTGCCTTCGCCGTGGCGGGGTTCCTGTACTACTACGCCCAGGTTGGACCCTACGACACGACGCTCACCGTGCCCTTCTTCAAGAACTACCACCCGGACCTCGGGCTTCTCTTCATTCCCTTCGCCGCCGTGGTTCTCGTGGGCTCCTCCAACGCCGTCAACCTCACCGACGGGCTCGACGGGCTCGCCATCGGATGCACGCTCATCGCGGCTTCCACCTACGCGATTCTTGCCTACGCCGCAGGAAACACGATCATCGCGGGGTACCTCGGCATCCCCTATGTTCGGGATACGGGGGAACTGGCGATCTTCGCCGCGGCCATGGCCGGGTCGAGTTTGGGCTTCCTCTGGTTCAACGCGCATCCCGCGCAGGTCTTCATGGGGGACGTTGGATCCCTGGCCCTCGGGGCCGCCATCGGCACCATGGCCCTCATCATCAAGCAGGAGATCCTTCTGGTGGTCGTGGGAGGCCTCTTCGTCGCCGAGGCCCTCTCGGTGATCCTCCAAGTGGCCTCCTACAAGCTCCGGAACAAGAAGCGCATCTTCCGCTGCGCGCCCCTCCACCACCATTTCGAATTGGGGGGGTGGGCCGAGACCCAGGTGGTGATCCGGTTCTGGATCGTGGCCATCCTATTCGCCCTCATGGGGCTCGCCACGCTGAAGATCCGATGAGCGGGAAGGGAGAGGGAGGCCGCATGAGACTCCTCGTCGTGGGCATGGGAGATTCGGGGTTCGCGGCGGCCAAGCTCGCTTTGGGGATGGGCCACGCCGTGGCGGCCTGCGATGAGCGGACGAGCGAGGACCTTGCCGTGGACCTCTCGCCTCTCCTCGCCCGGGGACTCCTCTTCTACGGTGGAAGCCAGTCCCCCGCCCTGCTCCAGGGAGTGGATTCGGTCATCCTCTCTCCCGGCGTCCCCCGGGCCTCCGACCTGGTCCGCACGGCGCTCCAGGCGGGGATCCCCGTACTTGGAGAGGTGGAGTGGGCCTCACGCTTCGCGCAAGGACGCGTGGCGGGCGTGACGGGAAGCAACGGCAAGAGCACCACCACGACCCTCCTCTACGAGATCCTGGCGGCCCATTTTCCCGACGTGCGCGTGGGCGCCAATCTCGGGCGCCCCTTTTCCGACATGGTCGAGGGCTCCGCGGACGGCACCTGGCACGTCCTGGAACTCTCCTCCTTCCAATTGGAGAGCATCGACACTTTCCGGGCGGATGTGGCCGTCCTCCTTAACGTGACGCCGGACCACCAGGACCGGTACGCCGCCTTTGAGGAATACTCCCGCGCCAAGGCGCGCGTGTTCCTCAACCAGAGGCCTTCGGACGCCGCCGTATACTCGGCCGCCGACGCCGAGGCCCTCCGGTGGGGCGAAGGGGCCCCGGGCCGCCGCATCCCCTTCACCGCCGTGGGGACCCTGAGGGAGGGGGCCTTCGTCCGCGACGGAAGGGCCCTCTGGGTCCACGAGGGGCGGGAGGAAGTCCTGTTCCCCCTGGAGGCCCTTCCCCTTCCTGGACTCCATAACCTCGAAAACGCTCTCGCCGCCTGCCTCGCCGCCCGACTCGCCGGCGTTCCGGAAGGCGGGTTGAGGGAGCCCCTGTCGAGATTCAAGGGCCTGCCCCACCGGCTGGAGAAGGTGGCATCGGCCGGAGGGATCTCGGTCTACAACGACTCCAAGGCCACCAATACGGACGCCGTGCTGAAGGCCCTTACGGCCTTTCAGGGCGGGGTCATCCTCCTCGTGGGCGGAAAGGACAAGGGCGCCGACTGGCCCGTCCTTCTGCCCGAAATCCGCAGGCGCTGCCGGGCCGTTCTCGCCTTCGGCGCCGCCCGGGAGAAGGCCGCCTCCGCCCTGCGGGGTGGAGCGCCCCTGGTGGAAAGCCACGCCACCCTGAGGGAGGCCACGGACCGGGCGCTGGACCTCGCCAAGCCCGGGGACAGCGTCGTCCTCTCTCCGGCCTGCGCCTCCTTCGACGAGTTCCGCAACTTCGAGGACCGCGGCGAGAAGTTCGCCGCGTGGGTCCGAGGGAGGGTGGGCGCGTGAGCCGGACCCTCCGGTACGACCGGCAGCTGGCGGTGGTCGTCCTCGCCCTCATGGCGGCGGGCCTGGTGATGATCTACAACGCCTCGGCGGTGGTGGCGCTCAAGCACAAGGGCGACCCCATGTACTTCTTCACCCACCAGGCCGTCTGGATGGTCGTCGGGATCGCGGCCCTTCTCGTGGGCCTGCGCATCCCCTATACCTGGTGGAAAGACCGGCGCGTGGTCCTCACGCTGCTCTCCGCCGAGTTTCTTCTTCTCGTGGTGGCGCTCTTCATGCCCGCGATCAACGGGTCGCACCGCTGGATCCGCCTGTGGAAGATGACGCTTCAGCCCTCGGAGTCGGCCAAGCTCGTGCTCGTGATCTTCGCCGCCTATCTGCTCGACCGAAAGCGGAGGGAGGGGCGCGACTGGGTCCAGACCCTCGTGCCCATCGCCGCCGTGGGAGGCCTCGCCTCGGTCCTCATCCTCCTCCAACCGGACCTCGGAACCGTCGTGATCCTCTGGGTGATCCTCGGTTCCCTCCTTTTCGTGACCGGGCTCCCCTGGAAGTGGATCGCCCCCGCCGCCGCCGGAGGGCTTGCCGTCTTTCTCCTGCTGATCGTGGCGGCCCCCTACAGGCTCCAGCGCCTTCTCGTCTTCTTGAATCCCGGTGCCGATCCCCAAGGGAAGGGATTCCAGGCCCAGCAGTCGCTCATCGCGGTGGGGAGCGGGGGGCTGTTCGGGAAATGGTTCGACGGCTCCAGCCAGAAGCTCATGTTCCTTCCGGAGCCGCACACGGACTTCATCTACGCCATGGTGGGCGAGACCTTCGGCCTCATTGGATGCACCGCCCTCCTGGGACTGTTCCTGTGGCTCGGGTACCGGGGGCTGAGGGCCGTCAAGGGGGCCCCGGACGACTTCGGGGCGCTCCTGGCCGTGGGGCTCACCACGTGGATCCTTGGACAGGCCTTGATCCACATCATGGTGACCCTCTGCCTCGTTCCCACCAAGGGCCTTCCCCTGCCCCTCTTCTCCTACGGGGGCTCGAATCTGGTGGTGACGCTTTCGGGGCTCGGGATCCTGCTCAACGTGAGCCAGCATGAATGACGGGAGGGCGCGGGTGAACGCGGAGAGGTTCCGGCTGATCGTTGCGGGAGGGGGAACGGGGGGGCATTTCTTCCCCGGCCTCGCCGTGGCCCAGGCCGTGGTCGCCCTCCGCCCCGAGTCGGAGGTCCTCTTCGTGGGAAGCGCCCGCGGCATCGAAGCCCGCCTCGCCCAGAGGAGCGGTTTCCCTTTCAAGGCCCTGCCCGCCTCGGGGTTCGCCTCCGTAAGCGCCGCCGCGAGGGTCCGCGCCCTCGCCTCCGTTCCAGCGGCCCTCGCGCTGGGCCTGGGAACGCTCCTTCAGACAAGGCCCCACGCCGTCCTCGGCGTGGGCGGTTATGCCTCCGTGCCCATGGGGTTGGCGGCCGGACTCTCGGGGATCCCCTTGGTCCTCCTGGAACAGAACGTGGCGCCCGGCCTCGCCAACCGGCTTCTGTCCCGTTTCGCGGCCCTGGTGGCCGTCGCGTTTCCCCAAACCAAGGCCGCCTTTCGCGGCAAGGGCCGCGTGCTCGGAAATCCGGTGCGGGCCTCATTGACGGCCGTCCCGCCCGAGTCCGGACCCGAGCGTCCCCTCCGCCTCCTCGTGTTCGGGGGAAGCGGAGGCTCGTCGGCCCTCAACGCCGCCATGACCGAGGCGCTCCCCGCCCTTCGCGGCTTCCCCGGCGGGGTGGACATCCTTCACCAGACGGGCGAGTGGGAGGTGGAGCACGTTCGGGCGGCCTACGAGAATTCGGGCGTTTCGGCCCGGGTGGAGCCCTTCCTCCACGACATGGACCGGGCCTACGCGTGGTGCCACGCTTGCGTCTGCCGGGCGGGCGCCACGACCCTCGCCGAAATCGCCGCCGCGAGGCGTCCGGCCCTTCTGATCCCCTTTCCCCAGTCCGCGGGGGGACACCAGTCCGCCAACGCGCGGGGAATGGAGGAGATGGGCGGTGCCCTGAGGATCGAGCAGGCGGACCTCACCACGGCGACGCTCATGGAAGCCCTGGGGCGCCTTGCGGAGAGGACCGTCCGGGAGAGGATGGCGAAGGCCCTCGGTAAGGCCGCCCGCCCCGACGCTGCCCGCGCCATCGCCGAGTACGTCCTCCTCGCGGGAGGCCGGCCATGAGGCTCTCCCGGCTGAACCGCGTCCACTTCGTCGGAATCGGCGGGAGCGGCATGAGCGGCATCGCCGAAGTGCTCCTCAACCTCGGCTTCCGCGTGACGGGCTCGGACCTGAAGGAGAGCGCCGCCGCGAGAAGCCTGGCGGCGAAGGGCGCCGTTGTGTCCTTCGGCCACCGCCCGGAGAACCTCGGCGACGCGCAGGTCCTCGTGTACTCCTCCGCCGTCTCCCCGGAGAATCCGGAGATCATCGAGGCTCGGCGCATGGGCATCCCCGCGATCCCCCGCGGCGAGATGCTCGCCGAACTCATGCGCCTGAAGACCTCCGTGGCCGTCGCCGGCTCCCACGGAAAGACCACCGTCACAGCCATGGTGGCCCACCTCGCCCACGCGGCGGGGCTCGACCCAACGGTGGTCATCGGAGGGCGGCTCTCGACCCTGGGCTCGTCGGCTCGCCTGGGTCGGAGCGATCTTCTGGTAGCCGAGGCGGACGAGTCGGACCGCTCCTTCCTCCTCCTCCATCCGGTCCTCGCCGTCGTGACCAACATCGACTGGGAACACGTGGACTGCTACCCCACGCTGGACGAGCTCAAGGCCGCCTTCCTCGAGTTCGCCAACCGAGTTCCCTTCTTCGGCGGGTGCGTAGCCTGCGGAGACGATCCCAACCTTCGCGCCATCCTCCCGCAGATCCGCCGGAGGGTGGTGACGTACGGGACCGAATACCCCGCCGACTTCGGCGCCGTCTCCATCGATCCCCCGCCGGGGTTCGGGGAAGCCTTCGACCTATACGCGGGCGGGCATTTGAAGGGGGAGATCGCGCTGCGGCAGGTGGGGCGCCACATCGTGCTCAACGCCTTGGCCGCCGTGGCCGTGGCGGAGGAGCTCCAGATCCCCTTCGACGCCATCCGGCAGGGGCTCGCCTCCTTCCCGGGCGCGGACCGCAGGTTCGAAGAAAAGGGCCAGTGCGCCTCAGTCCGTGTGGTGGACGATTACGGCCATCACCCCACGGAGATCCGCGCCGTTTTGGAAGCCGCGCGCCGTGTGGCGGGAGGGGGCCGCGTCGTGGTGCTTTTCCAGCCCCACCGCTACACACGGGTCGCCGCCCT
>JBFLVU010000017.1:0-22752 GCA_040758175.1 Acidobacteriota bacterium
TCAGCCTCCGGGCCGCCTTGCAGGGGAACGGGGACATCGCCGTGGGCAACGTGGTGGGATCGAACATCGCGAATATTTGCCTGATTCTGGCCCTGGGAGCACTCCTTCGGCCGATGGCCGCGGCCGCCCAGGTTCTCAAAGTGGAAGCGCCCCTGGCCCTGGGGGCATCGGTCCTTCTGGTGGGAATGCTTCTCGACGGGGGCCTCGCCCGCTGGGAGGGGGCCTTACTGTTCGCGGGGATCGTGGTCTACACCACGGCGGCCGTCGTTCTCGCCAGAAAAGAGCCTCCGGCGATTCGGGAGGAGTTCGAGACCGGAATTCCAGCATCCCGGGCGGGCCTCGGGTTGCTCGTCCCCCTGGTACTCGGCGGGCTCGTCCTTCTTGTGCTGGGCGCGCGGCTGTTCCTGTCCGGAGCCACGTTCCTGGCGCGAGAGGCGGGGATCAGCGAAGCCTTCATCGGGTTAAGCCTGGTGGCCGTCGGGACCAGCCTCCCGGAGCGGGTCACGACGGTTCTCGCCGCCTGGAAGGGCGAGGCGGACATCGCCGTCGGAAACGTGGTTGGAAGCAACCTTTTTAACGTCCTAGGAATCTTGGGGCTGTCCGCCCTCGCCGCCCCCATCGAGATCCGCGGAATCGCCCCGCTCGACCTCGCCGCCCTGGTCCTCAGCGGGGCCCTTCTCCTGCCCGTCCTTTTCACCGGCCGCCGCGTGACCCGTCCGGAGGGGGTCGCCTTCCTCGCGCTCTACGCCATCTACCTGGCCGCCCGGGCCGCATCCGGCTGAGCCATTCCAGAACGGAGCCGCCGGCCGGGTCGTCCCGGCCGGCGGCGGTGCGTGTTCTGAAGCCCCGGATCAGAGGGCCTTGGCGAAGGTGTGACAGCTGGAGCAGTCGATCTTCTTGTCCCCCACGTGCTTGTTGTGGAGGCTGTAGAAGCCAGGGTTCGACTTGGCGCCGTGGCACGAGGAGCAGAGGGGCTTGCCGTTTCTCGTGCTAACGGGCGTGTATCCGAGGGCCGTCCAGTCGAGGCGGTTCTGGTCGTGGCAGGTGGCGCAGGAAAGAGCCTGGTCGGAGGAAGCCACCTCGTGGTAGAGCCCCATGAATCGCTTGGTGTCGGCGAAGGTGTGGCCGGAGTACGTCCAATTGACGCCGGCGGCGCCCTGGGCCACGGCCGTGTCGAGGTCCCCGGTCTGGAAGAAGATCCCGATCTTGAGGGGCAGGAGCCGATTCGTCGCCGGATCCATGGGCTGACGTCCCTCGTGGCGCTTCATGGCCACGATCTTGGCCCCGGCTTCCTGGACCGAGCCGAGGGGACCCGCCATGAGGACTTTTCCGTCGGCCTCCGGAACGGCGGGTGCGCCGAACTGGTAGAAGCGCGAGCGTCCGTTGAAGAACCCGTAGACGGGGGTCACGTT
Source organism: Acidobacteriota bacterium (assembly GCA_040758175.1). Taxonomy (GTDB): domain Bacteria; phylum Acidobacteriota; class UBA4820; order UBA4820; family DSQY01; genus JBFLVU01. The sequence continues at coordinate 1,413 of JBFLVU010000017.1, forward strand.
GGACGCCATGGCCATGTGGGGCTCGAAGAGCCGCGTCACGGGGCTCACGTCGCCGGGCAGGCTCCAGTCGCGCACCATGTCCGTGGGGGCGGCCTTGGCGAAGGACGGGATGTGGCAGGTGGTGCAGTCCACCCGCTTCAAGTGCTTGTTGATGTCGGCCGAATCGTGGGGCGCCGCGCCGTGGCAGTTGGAGCAGGCCACGACGGCGGGGGTGTCCCGCTCCCTAAGGTCGATGCCGCGTCCGGGGATTCGGTGCCCGGCCGCCACGTGGCAGTCCAGGCAGGAGAGCCCGGCGCCTCCGGCGGACTCGGGGGCCATGTGGATGTCCAAGGCGGGCGTTGCGTTGCGGTGGGCTTCTTCGATGTCGCCTCGCTTGAAGTTGTCCCCGCCTCCGGCGCGCGTGTGGCAGTCGAGGCAGGTGTTGCTGGAGGGGAGGCGGATGTCCACGGCGGCCTGAAGGAGCGTGACGCCCATTCGGGACAGGTCGGGCACGAATCGGAACTGGCCGTTCACCAGTTCGACCTTCCTCTTGTACTGGGGCGCGTGGCACAGGAGGCAGTCGATGTTCTCGAGCTGGGCCTGGGTGGCCTCGGCAGAGGGCTTGGCGCCGAGCCCCGTATGGCACCGGGCGCACCCGCCGTCCACCTGGACGCCATCCACGTTGGTCAGTTTGCCGATCCAGTTGATGTCGGGGTAGATGCAGAAGTCGTTGATGCCCCCCAGTTTTCCGGCGATCGGAGAGTCGAGGCCGTCCACCTCGCTGGCGTCTCCCTGCCACTGGTAGTGGGCGCTCCCGTGGAAGGCCAGGGCTTCGTCCGTGTGACATTGGAGGCAGGTCTGGGTTCCCTCGAAGGAGGCGAAGCGGCCCACGTGGGAACCCACGAGGGGAGGGGCATCCCGGATCGTGAGGGTGGCGGAGGCGGACTTCGTGACACCGCCAAAGGTGTAGGAGGCGGAGACCGTGACGGCCTGGTCCGAGGGGACCTCGCCGGCGGAGAGGACGCCCGCCGCGACGGAGGCGTAGGAGGAGTTCTCACTCCAGACCGCGGCGGAGGTGACGTTCTGGGTGGAGCCGTCGCTGAAAACGGCGGTGGCGGCGAAGGTTCCCGAGGAGTTCTCCGGAATCTCGGCGGGCCCCGACACGGCCAGGGAGGAAAGGGTCGCCGTGGTACCCCCTCCGCAGTTGGCAGGCGCGTTCCTCACGCCGCGCTCGGCGAAGCGGGTCGTGCCCTGGAACTCGGCGCGCACGCGGCAGGGCACATAGGGGGGGGCGGTGAGGATCAGCTTCCAACGCTCTTCGCGATCCACCGTAGCGGTGCCCAGCGGCAAACCCGATTGGGCGTCCTTCACGAGGACGATGGACCGCCGGGGGCCCTTTCCCTCGACTTTCAGCTTGGACTCAGTTGAGCGCCACTCGGCTTTGGTGATGGTGTAATCGGTGGCCAGGACGGCCAAGCTTGCCCCCATGGCCAGAAAGAGGGACAGACTGGTACGTATCCAGAAGGATGCTCGCATTTCCTCTCCTCGAAGGCAGAAACGGTCTGTGAGACGTCAGGGCGGGTCCGTGGACAAAGACCTTCGGTAACCAGACCCCCGCGTCTTTCGCGTTCCCTTTCATCCGTTCAGGCAGTTTTTGTCTTCGGGGCGGGTCCTCAATGCGGCCCTCCTTTCCGGTAACCGGGTCCCCGAGGCGCTGGTCCTGCTTCGTCCGCACCCTTTCGCGTCCCCCGCCCAGAGCGCCCGCTCGGCGGGGGAGGTCCGAATCATTCCCGAGCAATATAGGGGGGTTTTCGTTCCATGAGTATGACGCAGGTCACATACAGTGGGACGTGGGGGATGTGCCTCTAGCATGCCATTGAGGTAATAGCTATAAAAATTAAGTACAATACGGCGTTCAAGTGGATAGGCCCTCACTGAGAACCAAGTATACAGTGTGCATATGTGGGGAAATGGCGCTGTGCGTGAGCGTTGTGGAGTGGAGCCCTCCGGCCGCCCAATGGTACGCTTCAGGCTCGGGAGGCGTTGTCGTGGAGGAAGCGGTGCAGTCCCCCCGGTTTTCCCCCCCACCGCGGGCTTTGTTGCTCATCGGAGCCGGGTATCTGGGGTGTCGGGTCGCCCGCCTCTGGAGGCTCCAGGGCGGGCCGGTGCGGTCCCTCGCGCGGTCTGATATGGCCGGTGGCCGCGCGCGCCGGGCCGGGTCGGAAGTCGTCCTTGGGGACCTGGACCAGCCCCTCTCCTTGACTGGGTTGGATGCGCGCGGGACGGTGGTCTTGTACACCGTTCCTCCCCCCAGGCCGGGGACCGAGGACCCGAGGATCCGGGCCTTCCTGTCGGTCTTGGGGGATCGTGTTCCGAGCCGTCTGGTATACATCAGCACGACGGGCGTATACGGAGACTGTGCCGGGGAATGGGTCTCCGAGGCGCGCCCCCCACGTCCCAGGACGGAGCGGGCCTTGAGGAGGTGGAGCGCGGAATCGACCCTGCGAAGTTGGTCGGCGATCTCGGGCGTTCCCGTCGCGGTCTTGAGGGTGGCGGGAATCTACGGCCCGGGGCGTCTGCCCGCGGAGCGGATTCGGAGGGGCCTGCCGGTCCTGAGGGAATCGGAGAGCCCCTTCACCAACCGGATCCACGTGGATGACCTGGCCCGCGCGTGCAGAGCCGCCGCCATGGAGGAAGGCCCTGGCGGTATCTACAACGCGAGCGACGGACGGCCCGGGACCCTGACCGGTTACCTTCGCGCCGTGGCGGACCTGTACGGCCTGCCTCCACCTCCCGAGGTCTCCCGGGAGGAGGCGGGGGCCGCGCTGACCCCGGAACTCCTGTCCTTCCTCGAGGAGTCCCGCCGGATTGACGCCTCGAAGTTGCGCCGAGACCTCCTCCCCGACCTTCTCTACCCGGACCTGGAAGCGGGGTTGGCCGCGTGCCTGGCCGAGGAGCGAGAGGGGGTGGCTCCGTGAAGGTCCGGCTCCGGACGGACAACCTCCTGACGCGAGCCTGGCTCGCGCCCATCGTTGAGGGCGCGGGTGGCCGAGTTTTGCACGCATCGGATCCGGACGAACCGGACCTCCTCGTGGTGGACCTCACCGCCGCAGGCGCCTTGGAGGCCATCGCACGGACCCGGTCCGGACCCTCCGGCGTGTTCATTCTCGTCTTCGGTCCACACGTACATAGTGAAGTCCTGCGCGCGGCCCGGGAAGCGGGGGCCAACGAAGTCGTGGCGCGAGGGGCCGCCGCCGCCCGGATCGAAAAGCGGATTCGGAGCATGGAGGGGCCCCGCTGAACGGTGCATCCGGGCCCCGGCGGACCCGGTTCGATTCTTGAGGAGGTGGGAAATGCCGCAGACCTTCGTTCAGGTGGACGCGTTTACGGACCGGCCCTTTCGGGGCAACCCCGCGGCCGTCTTTCTGCTGGAGGGCCCCGCGGAACCGCAGTGGATGCAAGACGTGGCCCGGGAGATGAACCTCTCCGAGACGGCGTTTCTGTGCAGACGTCGGGACGGGTTCGACCTGCGCTGGTTCACTCCGGCCGTGGAAGTGGACCTCTGCGGCCATGCCACCCTCGCGTCGGCCCACGCCCTCTGGACCGAGGGCCACGCCGACCCGGCGGAGCCTGTCCGCTTTTTCACTCGGAGCGGTGAGTTGAGAGCGGAGCGGGAGGGCGATTGGATCACCCTCGACTTTCCCGCCACGGGACCTTCTTCCTGCAGTCCTCCACAAGGCCTACTGGAGGCGCTCGGTGCGGAGGCCCTCTTCGTCGGCAAGACCCGCTTCGACTTTCTAACCGAGTTGCCGTCCGAGAAGGCCCTGCGCGCCCTCCACCCGGACGGAAACCGGCTCAAGGCCCTCGGCGTTCGCGGGGTCATCGTCACGGCGAAGGGCGAAGAGCCCTACGACTTCGTCTCCCGCTTCTTCGCACCGGGGGCCGGCATCGAGGAGGACCCCGTCACGGGCTCCGCCCACTGCGCCCTGGGCCCCTATTGGATGGAGAAGACCGGGCGGTCCGACTTGCTCGCCTACCAGGCCTCCGCGAGGGGAGGTGAGGTCCGGGTCCGGGTCCGCGGGGACCGAGTCCTCCTGTCGGGACGGGCGGTGACGGTGGTCCGGGGCGAACTGCTCTGAGCGGGCCCGGGGAAACCGGCCGGACCCGCGAACCGTAGACGGACAAACGCCGGCCCCCGTTTTGGGGGGTCCGTGCGAGATGCGGAAAGGGGAGAGCAAAGATGGCCAAAGCGCACGATATCGAATACGAAATCAAGGGCGAGGAGATGCAGTTCGTGGAGATCCTCCTGGACCCCGGGGAAACCGTCGTTTCGGAGGCCGGCTCCATGATGTTCATGGGGCCCGGGATCCAGATGGAGACCCGTTTCGGCTCGGCCGAGGGCGGCGGCCTCATGGACAAGCTCTTCTCCGCGGGAAAAAGGATGCTCACCGGCGAAAGCCTTTTCCTCACGACCTTTACCCACCGCGGCGCGGGCAAGGGCAAGGCGGCCTTCGCGGCCCCCTATCCGGGCAAGATCATCCCGCTGGACCTCCGAACTCTGGGTCCCATGCTCTGCCAGAAGGACAGCTACCTCTGTTCGGCCCTGGGGGTCAACGTCTCCATCGCCTTCACGAAACGCTTCGGCGCCGGCTTCTTCGGAGGGGAGGGCTTCATCCTCCAGCGGCTCGAGGGGGACGGCCTCGCCTTCGTCCACGCCGGGGGCACCATCCTTCCCGTGGACCTGGCCCCGGGAGAGGTGCTCCGGGTGGACACGGGATGCCTCGTGGCCTTCCAGCCCACGGTAGCCTACGACATCCAGTTCGTGGGGAGTGTCAAGAGCGCGCTGTTCGGCGGCGAGGGACTCTTCTTCGCCCAGATGACCGGGCCGGGCAGGGTCTATCTCCAGTCCCTCCCCTTCAGCCGTCTGGCGGGGAGGATCTTCGCGGCGGCGCCCCAGCGGGGCGGGCGGCGCGAGGAGGGCTCCATCCTCGGAGGGCTGGGAGGCATCCTGGACGGAGACAACCACTGACCCTCGGGCGGGAGGCCGCCCAGCGGCGGCTCACCACCCCCGATGGGTCCGCCACTCCTCGACCACCCCGCTCCCCCGGTGGGCCGCGAGGCGGTCGAAACACGCGGCGGAGAGGCAGGAGTGGTTCGGCAGGATGCGGAGGCGGGACCCGGGCGGGTGGGCCGCCACCGATCCGGGCGGCCCTTCGATCCGGCCGTGTTCCTGGCTGAGGGCGGCGACGCGAAGACCAGCCAGGGGCCTTCCCCCCAGATCGCAGGGGATCCCGAAACCGACGTCGGGCCGGATGTGGGTGGCGCCAGGGTCCTTGGAGAGGGCCAGGGCCCCGGCGTCCACCACCAGGGAGCCTCGTTCGGGGTAACAGCCCACCACCGTCGCCAGGACGCTGTAGGCCACTTCCTCCAGGAGGCAGACACCCAGGGCGGCTTGGAAGGCGTCGAAGAAGACGTAGTTTCCCGGCCGGGCCTCCGTCACGCCTTGGAGGTGATCCGCCGCGACGAAGGTCGGAGTGCTTCCCACGCTGGCTTCGCGAACTCCGATTCCGCGCTCCCCCAGCCTCCTCGCGAAGCCCGCCAGGACATCCCTCTCCGCCCGCGCCGCCTCCAGGACCTCCTGGCGGGTCCGGGCCGTGTAGGCCTGGCCCGCGTGTGTCAGGACGCCTTCAAAGGCCAGATGTGGGGAGGCGGTCATCCGGGCCGCCAGGGCCGGCCCTTTTTCTCCCCCAGGGTCCACTCCCGCCCGGTGGTAGCCGCAGTCGACCTTGAGGAGCACCGGGAAACGGACGCCCTGGGCCGCTCCGAAGGCCTCCAGGGCGGCGGCGACCTCCTGGGAGTCCACCAGGCACCCGAACCGGTCCAGGTCCCGGCCCAGATCCGCCGCCTCACCGACCCTCTGCGGCGTCAGCGGCACGGCGTAGGTGATGTCGCGGAACCCGTCCGAGGCCAGGGCTCGGGCCTCGGCGAGGGTGGATACGGCGACGGGGCCGGGCCGGCCCCCGCACTGGATGCGCGCGATTTCGATGCACTTGTGGGTCTTGACGTGGGGCCGCAGGCGGACGCCCAATTCTCGCGCCCGTTGAAGGGCCCAGGCCGCGTTCGACTCCAGGCGGTCCAGGTCCACCAGCGCGGCGGGTGTCTTGAGGTCGCGCAGGCGCATGGCGGGACGCGGCTACTTCCCCTGGGCCTTGTCCTGGAGCTTCTCCCCGCCGGATTCCAGGGCCTCCCCGGTCTTCTCCAGGCCCTTGCCGACGGCCTCCACGGTCTTGCTCGCGGCCTTGTCGATGGCCCGGCCCGTGCGCTCCATGGGGCCGTTGTGGGAGGCGCAGGAGAGGCCGCCGAGTGTAAAGGCCAGGGCCGCCAACAGGACGATTCGTTTCATGGTCGCCTCCCGTCACGATGCGGGCAGCAGGTAAAACACCACCGCCAGAATGGCGTAGACCGACAACAGTTGAACGCCTTCGAGCCAGTTGGATTCCCCGTCGCCCGTCACCTGTTCGGTGACGACGGCGGACAGGACGACGGCCAGGACCTCGGGGACGGTGAACACGAGGTCCATGGGCCGGGGGCCCACGGCGAAGCTCAGCAAGACCAGCAGGGGCGCCACGAAGAGCGCCACCTGGATGCTGCTGCCCACGGCGATGCCGATGGAGAGGTCCATGCGGTCCTTCAGGGCGGCGAGGATGGCCGTGCTGTGCTCGGCGGCGTTGCCGATGATCGCCACGACGATGACGCCGACGAAAACTTCGGTCATGCCGAGGGCGTGGGCGGCGCCCTCCACGGACCCCACGAGGATCTCGCTGATCCAGGCCACCAGGGCGGTGGCGCCGAGCAGGACGCCGATGGAACGGCCCACCCCCCAAACGTTCTCCCGGCGAGAGGCGCCGTGGGCCTTGCCCGCCGCTCCGTCGAAGTAGTGGCGGTGCGTCCGGAGGGAAAAGACCAGGCCCAGGCCGTAGGTCAGGAGCAGGATGAGGGCGATCTCCAGGCTGAGGCCCGTCTCGTGAAGAAGGGCCTCCCGGCCTCCCAGGTGATGGTAGGCCGCGGGTACCACCAGGGCCACGGCGGCGAGGAAGAGGAGGGTCGCCTGGCTGCGTGCGCCGGAGGCGTGAAAGCGCTGGCTCTCGCGGCGGAATCCTCCGGCCACGAAGGAGGCGCCCATGACGAGCAAGATGTTGCCGATAATGGAGCCTGTCAGGGAGGCCTTGACCACGTCGTGCAGTCCCTTCTGCAGGGCCATGACGGCGATGATGAGCTCGGCGGCGTTGCCGAAGGTCGCGTTGAGAAGCCCCCCCACCGCCTCCCCCGTCCGGTCGGCCAGGTGCTCTGTGGCCTTTCCGAGCCACCCCGCCAGGGGAACGATGGCCAGGCAGGCCGCCACGAAGATGGCGGTCTGGGCCGCCGGGGCGAGCAGGTCCAGCCCCACGGCCACGGGAACCATGACGAGCAGCCAATTCAGCGAGGGCTTCATCCACTTCGGCATGGTCCCTTCCTACCAGGAACGGACCGCCGAAGCAAGGAGAAAAAAGAGCCGGCCGCGGAGGCCGGCGTCAAGGGAGGGGTGTCGAAGCGGTTGGGAGAGCCGCCTGGAGGGACCCTCCGGCTTGGCGCCTTGCACTCCAGGGCTCGTCGCTGACCCGGCGGCGCCAGAGCGAAATATAGGCGCCCGGAGCGGCAAGTCAAGGCAATGTTGCGTATGCGAAACAACATTGCGCTTCCTAAAAGACTTGCAATGCAGGGAGTTAGGCGAAAACGATTCGTTAGTGTGTCGCCCATCACGACCGAAAGCCGATTGTGGGAAGAGACCCCCTTCTCGTCCTGTTTTTACGAAAAGACAGGACCCCTGCGGGTCCCCTTTTTTTGCCGGAGCGCACGCGATGAAAGTCCTGAAAGCCGCCCTTCCGATCCTCACCTTCCTGTGCCTCGCCCCGTCCACGTGGGCCCAGTCCCCATCCTCCGCCTCCGTCACTCTGGTCACGGACGCCGCCCACTCCTCGGTGACCTTCCGGGTCCGCCACCTCCTCTCGAAGGTGGACGGCCGGTTCGCGGAATTCTCAGGCGAGCTGACGGGGGATCCGGCCAAACCAGAGGGGGCGTCCATGGCCTTCTCCATCCAGGCCGCCTCCATCGACACGGCCAACGCCGACCGGGACAAGCACCTTCGAAGCGCCGACTTCTTCGACGTGGAGAAGTTCCCCGAGATCACCTTCCGAAGCACCCGGATCGCGGCCAAGGGGGGCGGCCTTTACGACGTTCACGGGAAGTTCACGCTCCACGGCGTCACCCAGGAGATCGTCCTCCCCGTTTCCTACCTCGGCTCCATGAAGGACCCCTGGGGCAACGAGAAGTTCGCCTTCTCCCTGGAGACGGTCCTGAACCGGAAGGACTACGGGGTCTCCTGGAACAAGGTCCTGGACCAGGGCGGGACCATCCTCGGGGACACGGTGGACGTGGCCATCGAATTGGAGATGGTCCAGAAGGCCCCGGAAAAGGGCTGACGGAGCGGGGACACAGCCTGCTAGGCCTGGGTCCTCCCCGCTTCGGCCGCGAAGTAATTCCCCGTTTCGGCCGCGGCCACGCCGCTGAGGGCCAGCAGGGCTACGAGGTTGGGAACCGCCATGAGCCCGTTGGCGATGTCGGCGAAGGTCCAGACGGCCGAGAGGGTGGAAACGGAGCCGAGGAGGACGGCCGCCACCCAGGCCCAACGGTAGGGGGCCACCGCCCGCGGTCCGAATAGGTACTCGGCCGCCTTCTCCCCGTAATACTCCCAGCCCAGGATCGTGGAAAACACGAAGGTGAGCAGGCCCACCGTGAGGACCAGGGGCCCCAGCAACCCGATGTCGCCGAAGGCGGCCTTGGTCAGGGCGGCCCCCTGGAGGCCGTTCTTCCACTCCCCCGAATTCACGAGGACAAGGCCCGTCATGGCGCAGACCACCACCGTGTCCCAGAAAGTGCCGGTGCTGGACACGAGGGCCTGGCGGACGGGGTGGTTTGTCTGGGCCGCCGCCGCCACGATGGGGGCCGATCCCAGGCCCGACTCGTTGGAGAAGAGCCCGCGCGCGATGCCGTAGCGCACGGCCTCCTTCATTCCGGCCCCCAGGAAACCGCCCACCGCCGCCTGGCCCGTGAAGGCGGAGGTGCAGATGAGGCGGAGCGTTTCGGGGATCCCCTCCAGGTTCAGCAGGAGCAGGGCGAGGCATCCCAGGATGTAAGAGGCCGCCATGAAGGGGACCAGTTTCTCGCAGACCCTGGCGATGGATCGGATGCCGCCCAGGATGACGACCGCCGTGAAGACCGTGAGGAGCACGCCCGTGACCCAGACCGAGGGCCCGGCCATTCCCGCCGTGGCCGGATGGGCCGCCAATGCCTCCCGCACCAGATGGGAGATGGAGTTGGCCTGCACCATGCACCCGATGCCGAAGGCCGCCACGGCGGTCAGGGCGGCGAAGGCCACGCCGAGCCACTTGGCTTTGAGGCCCCTCTCCAGGACGTACATGGGGCCTCCGGCCATAAAGCCCGAAGGCGTGGTGATCCGGTACTTGACGGCCAGCAGGGCCTCCGTGTACTTGGTCGCGATGCCGAAGACGCCCGTGAGCCACATCCAGAGAACGGCGCCGGGACCTCCGGCGGCGACCGCCGTCGCCACGCCCACGATGTTGCCGGTGCCGATGGTGGCGGCGAGGGCCGTGGTCAGGGCTCCGAAGTGGCTCACGTCGCCTTCCCCCTCGCGCTCCCGCGAGAAGGAGAGGCGGATGGCCCGGAGCAGGTGCCGCTGGACGAACCCGAGGCGGATCGTGAGAAAGACGTGGGTGCCCATGAGGAGCACGAGCAGGGGTATCCCCCAAACGAGGTTGCTGACGGTCTGCAATGCCCTTTCCAATGACTCCATGTTCCCTCCCTGGGCGCCTCCGGGAGTATACCTCCGCGCCGGCGCCGGCGCTCCATTGCGGCGCGGCGGCCCGGGTGGCGCGGGGGGAATCTTGCGCGGAGCGCGGGCATTTGAGTAAGCTGGGCGCACGGGACGTGGACAGCCTGGCGGCGGCGCCCGGGGCACGGGATGGACCGGGCGGCGTCGACGAGCCGCCGGGCGGGGTGGGCGATTCCGGAGCCGGACCGCCCCCCGGGCCCCGCCCACCGGTCCCCTTCGGGAGAGAGCATCCATGGTCGACCAAAGCGTGGAGGAGAAGGTGAAGCAGACGACGGTCTTCCCCGTGCTGCCGCTGAGGAACACGCTCCTGTTTCCCGAGATGATCATTCCTCTGGCGGTGGGACGCGAGCGCTCCCTCAAGGCCGTCGAGCAGGCGACCCGGGGGGAGGGATTCCTGCTCATCCTCAGCCAGAAGGACGGGGACGTGGAGGAGCCCGCGGCGGAGGACCTATACTCCGTGGGGGTCATCGCGAAGATTCTGAGGCTCATGCGCGTGGCGCCCAACAACCTGTCGGTGATCGTGAGCGGCCAGAGCAAGGTCCGCGTGGAGGAGTTCACGTCCACCGACCCCTTCTTCGAGGCTCGTGTCGGCTTTCTCGAGGACCAGCCCGGCGAGTCCCTCGAAGTGGAGGCCCTCCAGAAGACGATCCTCGCCCAATACGAGAAGCTGGCGGGCATCGTTCCCTCCATCCCCCAGGAGATGGTCGCCGCCCTCCAGCGCTACGACCAGCCCAACCGGGTGGTCGATACGATCGCCTTCAACCTCAACATCAGCCTTGCGGAGAAGCAGGCCATCCTCGAGGAGACTTCCGTGATCCAGCGCCTGAAAATGCTTACGGGCGTCCTCGCCCGGGAGCTCCAGGTAGTGGAACTCGGAAGCAAAATCCAGTCCGAGGTCATCGACAAGATGAACAAGGCCCAGCGCGACTACTTCCTCAAGGAGCAGATGAAGGCGATCCAGAAGGAGCTGGGAGAAGGCGATGATCGAGGACGGGAGATCGAGGAGCTCAAGGCCCGGGTCGCCAAGGCCAAAATGCCCAAGGAGGTGGAGCCGGTTGCTTTGAAGGAGGTGGAGAGGCTGGCCATGATGCACCCCTCCGCCGCCGAATACACCGTCTCGAGGACCTACCTGGACTGGCTCATCGAGCTGCCCTGGAGCAAGAGCACGAAGGACCGCCTGGACGTGAAGCGCGCCCAGAGGTGCCTCGACGAGGACCACTACGGGCTCCAGAAGGTGAAGGACCGCATCGTCGAGTACCTGGCCGTTCAGCAGCTCAAGAAGGACATGAAGGGCCCCATTCTGTGCCTGGTGGGCCCCCCCGGAGTGGGCAAGACGAGCCTCGGACGGTCGGTGGCGCGCTCCCTCGGGCGCAAGTTCGTCCGGATGAGCCTCGGCGGCATCCGGGACGAGGCGGAGATCCGTGGCCACCGCCGAACCTACGTGGGTGCCCTTCCGGGACGGATCATCCAGGGGATGCGCAAGGCCGGCACCCACAACCCCGTCTTCATGCTCGACGAACTCGACAAGGTGGGCATGGACTTTCGGGGTGATCCCACGTCGGCCCTCCTCGAGGTCCTCGATCCCGAGCAAAACTTTTCCTTCTCCGACCACTACCTCGAGGTGCCCTTCGACCTCTCCAAGGTCATGTTCATCGCCACGGCCAACATCCTCGACACGATCTCCCAGCCGCTCCTGGACCGCACGGAAGTGATCCGACTTCCGGGCTACACCGAGGAGGAGAAGCTCCACATCGCCAAGGACCACCTCCTGCCGAGGGTCCTGGACAACCACGGCCTCAAGCGCTCCCAGATCCGCTTCGAGGACGGGGCCATCCGGAAGATCATCACCGAGTACACCCGGGAGGCCGGGGTCCGCAACCTGGAACGCCAGATGGCGACGGTCTGCCGGAAGGTCGCCAAGGAGCGCGTGAGCGGGCGCCGAAAGTCCGTTGCGATCACGGCGGAGACCCTCAAGACCTACCTCGGCCCCCAGCAGGTCTACCTGGAGACGCGCGAGCGCATCGACCGCCCCGGAGTGGCCACGGGCCTCGCGTGGACCCCGGTGGGGGGAGACATCCTCTTCATCGAGTCCACGGCCATGCGGGGAAGGGGAACCCTTACGCTCACGGGCCAGCTCGGCGACGTCATGAAGGAGTCGGCGGTGGCGGCGCTTTCCTGGATCCGCTCCCAGGCCGGCGCCCTCAAGGTCCCGGAATCACGCTTCTCCAAGCAGGACATTCACGTGCACGTCCCCCAGGGAGCCATCCCGAAGGACGGGCCCTCCGCCGGAGTGGCGCTCGCGGCGTCCATGGTGTCGCTCCTGACGGGTCGCGTGGTGCGGGACGACCTGGCGATGACCGGTGAGATCACCCTGACCGGCAAGGTTCTGCCCGTGGGGGGCATCAAGGAGAAGGTCCTGGCGGCCAAGCGGGCGGGCCTGAGCGAGGTGATCCTTCCCGAAAGGAACGCCAACGACCTGGACGACCTCACGGAGGAGGCCAAGGAGGGAATGACCTTCCACTTCGTTCGGGAGGTTTCCGAGGTCCTGGCCCGGGCGATCCGCCCCCACGGCCCGGGGAGAAAGCGCCCCAGGGCGAAACGGGGCGCCTCCGTCAGGCCCGGGCGGAAGTGAGGGCCGCCCCCCCGCCCCCCGCGGACAGGGGCCATCGGAACAGGTAGGTCTGGCCCTGGAATGTGGTCCGGGTCACGGAGCCCGATTCCACGAGCTTCTCCACGAGGGACCAGCCGATGCCCGTCGGGGCGAGGGCCTGTCTCAAGACGGATTCGGTGTAGGGGCGCCGCCCGAGGAGGTCCATGAGCCTCGACTGTCCCGGTCCCAGGGAGGGGTCCGGGCCCGCGTCGGGCGGGAGCAGGAGCCGAGCCCCCTCCACCGAGTCTCTGAGCGCGAGGAAGGCGCCCACCATTTTCTCCGGCGAGGGAGGGAGCGCCCGCGAAGCGCACGCGCCGGGGCGGGGGAACGAAAGATAGGCCCGGACGGGCCTGAGGTGCCTCAGGAGCCGGGCCAGTTCGGCGACCTGCTCGGCATCGTCGTTGACGCCTTCCACGAGAGTGGTCTCGGTCACGAGGGTTCCTGGAAACTCCTTGGCGAAGGCCAGCGCCCCTTGGATCATCCTGGACAGGTGCAGGGAGCCGTGGGGCCGTCCCAAGGCCAGCCAGGTCTCCTGGCGGGTGGCTTCCACGCGGAGGCAGACCCAGTCGGCTGTGGCCACGGCGAGTCGGACCTGCGGGCGGTCCAGGAGGGCCCCGTTGGTGAAGAGGGCTACCCGGCGCTCCATCCGCCTCAGCCGCCGCAGGGTCTCGAGAAGCGAGGCGTCCAGGGTGCATTCGCCCTCGGGCCGGAGGGCGAGGGCGTCCACGCGGCACCCGGCCCGTTCCGCGTGGCGGATGCGGCGGGCGACGACCTCGGCAAGGTCCGCCGGGTCGTACCCGCAGTCCACGGGCTCCGAGACGGTGTCCGGAAGGGCCGAGGTTTCACAGTGGAGGCAGGAGAGCGTGCAGGTCCCCGGCGGGACCTGCTGAACCAGCAGGACGAGGCCGAGCCGCCTGGAAAGAACCGGTCCCAAGATGCGCATCGGTGGCCCTCACGTCCGTCCGGCTCTCCTCCCGGGAGTCCGGGGACTTCCCTCGATTCGCAAAATATCTGCCGAACGGGCCCTGCCCTGGGGACGAAAGGGAGGTCAGGCGGCCAAAGCCCGTCGGAGCGGGCGTTTCCAAGGAACGGAGCGACTTGGTAGAGGAGCCCGAGGCGAGGGCCGGCCACGGGAGGTGGAACGGTAGAGTGACGGCGCGTTCACGGGGAGGTGACACCGGGGCCCTCCCCCTTCACCCGATTTCGCATCCTCCGCACAGCGGGATCTGATCGAGTCGGCCCTCGGAGTACAGCCTGCGGACGGTCCGCGCCTTGGGGGAGTTCCAGACGGCATGGAGGGTGGAGTTCCGAATGTTGCCCAGCACCATCTTGCGGGTGTAGTCGGTGCAGCAGAGGACCAGGTCCCCGTTGAACAGGAGGTAGGCCTGCTTGAAGAGGCGGGTGCAGTGGGCGTACGGCCGGAGAGGGCGTCCCCGGGGGGCGAGGTCCTGGGCCGACGCGATGAGGCGCCCGCGGTTCTCCAGGGGCGTCCACTTGCTCTCCACGCCTTTGGATTTCCAGAAGGCCACCGCCATCTCGGCATCGATGCGGTTGGTCTGGACCATGGTCACCACGATGGAGAAGCGCGCGCGGCCGCCCTTGCGCCGCCACTTCTCGATCAGGCCCAGGACATTTTCCAGGGTCTTCTCGAAGACCAGGCTCCCCCGCATGGTGGACTCGTACTCCGCCTTGTCCACACCCTGAAAGGAGATGTACAGGGAGTGCAGGGCGTCCACCTCCAGCAGGCGGTCGGCCACTTCGGGCGTGAGGCGGCTGCCGTTGGTCGTGAGGACCACCTTGGCGCTTGGCGCCCGCTCCCGTATGAAGACGAGCTTGTCGAGAAGGGTCGGATCGAGGAAGGGCTCGTTCATAAGGTACGGCGATATCCTGCGGACCCGGTGGGCGGCGGCCTCCTCGATGACCCGCTCGAACATCTCCCGGGACATGGAGCCCTTGGGCTGGCTCTCCACCGTGAGGGGGTAGGGACAGAAGACGCAGGCGCCGTTGCAGCCGGTCACGGTCTGAATCTGGATGGTACGGGGGAAATCGGGCGCCCGCCGCCGCGTGGTCGACCTCCAGACCTTTTGGGCCAGCCCGTCCTCGGGCATGGGTACGTAGTAGGAGGTCTTCAGCCTTTGGACCCAACCCACGCGGCGCCTCTCTTCAGGGGTGCGGACCCTGCCCGAGCCAAGGGGGATGATACCCTCAAAGGGCCGGCGCGGGGAAGGCCGGGGAGCGCGGCTTTTATGACCTGGGACGGAAAGGGGTTGGCCCCTTCCCGCCCAGCGCTCGGGTGGGCAAAGCCCACCGCAGTGGGCTCAAGCGTACGCAGGCCCTCGGCTTTGCCCTCGTTGCCCACCCATCCCCACTTCGAAGAAGTCCTTCCGATACTTCATGTTCGGAGCCATAAACGCGAAGACCCGTCACGCGGCGCCCATCTCCTCCAGGATGGCGGCGCAGGCGGCTCCGGGGTCCGGAGCCGCCGTGATGGGCCGGCCGACCACGAGGAAGTCGGCCCCGGCCTCCACGGCCCCCTTCGGGGTCGCGATTCGCTTCTGGTCCTGGACGCCGGCGCCCGCGGGGCGGATCCCGGGGCACACCGTCAAGAAACCCCGGCCGCACGCCTCCTTCACGGCGGCCGCTTCGTGGACCGAGCACACCACGCCGTCCAGTCCGCCGGCGAGGCCCACCCTTGCGAGTCGAAGGGCCGCCTCGCGGGGAGTGCCCCCGTATCCAACGGCGGTCACGTCCTCGGCTCCCAGGCTCGTCAGGACCGTCACACCCACCACACTCGGGCGATGAAGGCCAAGGATGGCGGCTTCGGATTCGGCCCCTGCGCGGGCCGCCGCGCACATGGCCGCGCCCCCCGAGCAGTGAACGTTGAAGAGGGAGGCGCCCGTGCGGGCCAGCACGCGGGAGGCGGCGCCCACCGTGTTCGGGATGTCGTGGTATTTGACGTCGGCGAAGACCCGGAACCCACGGTCCGCCAGGTCCCGGACGATGCCCAGGCCGAAGGCCGAGAGGGCCTCCAGCCCCACCTTCATCCATACGGGTTGCCCCGAGAGGGCCGCCACGAGACGGTCCAGGCTCACGCGGTCGTTCACGTCCAGCGCCACGATCAGTTCCGCCTTCATCCCCTCATCTCCTCCACTCCCTGGGTCCGGACCCCTCATTCGTGGCACCTCGGCATGGGCGCGCCGTCCTGGACCGCCCCCACGAGGTCCGTGACGTTTTCGATTCCGTGCCGCGCACAGTATTCCGCGATGCCCTCCAGGATCGTGTAGGGGCACCCCGGGTCCACGAAGAGGGCGGTTCCCACCTGGAATGCGGCGGCTCCCGCGAGGAGAAACTCGAGGGCGTCCGCCGCGGTCGAAATCCCCCCGATGCCCACCACGGGGATCTTCACGGCGCGGGACGCCTGATACACCACGCGCACGGCTACGGGCTTGAGGGCCGGACCCGAAAGGCCGCCGATCTTGTTGGAGATCCGGAAGGCGCGGCGCTCCACGTCGATGGCCATGGCGGGCATCGTGTTGATGCACGTGAGGGCGTCGGCGCCGGCCTCCTCGGCGGCCCGCGCCACGGCCGCCACGTCGGCCACGTTGGGGCTCAGCTTCACCCAGAGGGGCTTGGAAGTGGCGCTGCGGCAGGCCTCGGTCACGCGGCGGACGGAGGCGGGGTCGGTCCCGAACTGGATGCCCCCCTCCTGGATGTTGGGGCAGGAGATGTTCATCTCCAGCGCGCTCAGGCACGGCTCCCCGTCCAGCATGCGCGCGGCCTCCACGTACTCGTCCACGCTGTGGCCGTAGAAGTTGGCGACAAAGGCGGTGCGGCGGGAGCGGAGATGGGGGGCCTTGTCCCTCAGAAAGGTCTCCACGCCCACGTTCTGGAGGCCGATGGCGTTGATCATCCCCCCCTGGGTCTCCCAGATTCGCGGCGGGGGGTTCCCCTCGCTCCCCTTCACCGAGAGGCCTTTCAGGCAGATCCCGCCAAGCCGCTCCAGGTCCAGGTAGGGTTCCATGTCGAGTCCGTAGCCGCAGCAGCCCGAGGCCAAGAGGAGAGGGTTCTTTAGCCGAAGGGAGCCCAGGGAGACGGAAAGGTTCACGCCCATCGCACGGCCTCCCCCTCGAAGACCGGGCCCTCGGCGCAGACGCGCTCGTAGGTCCTTCTTCCGTTCCGCTCCACGGGCACGACGCACCCGAGGCATACGCCGTAGCCGCACCCCATCCGCGCTTCGAGGCTCAGGTAGGAAGGGACCCTTCCGGCGCAGAGGGCCTGGACGGCCTTGAGCATGCCCTCGGGCCCGCAGGCGTAGACGGCGGAGAACTCCCCCAGGCGCCCGGCGAGCGGCTCCGTCACCAGCCCGCGAAGCCCGAGGCTTCCGTCCTCGGTGGCGAGCACCGGTTCCGTGCCCGCCCCGGCGAGCTCCTCCAGGCAGAGCAGGTCCGCCGCCGTCCTCGCCCCTTGAAAGAAGCGAAAGGGGAGCCCCTTCGCCGACAGACGCCCGGCGAGGTAGATCATGGGGGGCACCCCCACTCCGCCGCCCGCCAACGCAACCGGCGCGGCGCCCGGCGGCGGGAGGGGAAAAGGGCGGCCCAGGGGGCCCAGGCCGAAGACCGCGGCCCCCGGCTCGAGGGCGCACAGACGGCGCGTCCCCTCGCCGACCTCCTTGACGAGGAACCGCACGGTGCCGTCCTCCACGTCTTCCCCGAGGATCGAGATCGGACGTCCGAGGAGCGGGTCCGCCCCCCAGTCTCCCCGAAGCATGTAAAACTGGCCCGGCTCCGAGGCCGCCACCTCCCCCTGGAGGGTGAGGGTCGAGTACGGTCCCGTGCGGTCGTTGTCCACCACGCGGTAGGTGCGGAGCGCCATGAGACCTCCCACCCGAGTATACTCCAGGGCAGGCCGGCGGCCGCTCCTCTCCGGCGGGCCTCGGCCTGTGGTACAATCCGCAAACTTGGCCTCACGGTGAATCGGAGCCCCGCGGCGGGGCCGCGGCGTGTCAGAATCCAGGAGGGAGACGCTCATGGGCCGGAAAGCGCGCGTGGCGATCAACGGATACGGAGTCATCGGAAAGCGGGTGGCGGACGCGGTGAGGCTCCAGCCCGACATGGAGCTTGTGGGCGTCTCCGACGTCACGGGCGACTACCGCGTGCAGGTGGCGGAGGTCCACGGCATCCAGGTGTACGCCATGACCGAGGAGTACCGGGAATCCATGCAGAGCGCGGGCGTCCGCGTGAAGGGTCTCCTGACGGACCTGCTGAAGAAGGCGGACGTGGTGGTGGACTGCACGCCCCGGTCCGTGGCGGCCAAGAACAAGGTCGTCTACGACGACTTCAAGGTGAAGTCCATCTTTCAGGGGGCCGAGAAACACGCCCTCACGGGGCATTCCTTCGTGGCCCAGGCCAACTACGAGACCGCCCTCGGCCGCTCCTCCACCCGGGTGGTCTCCTGCAACACGACCTCCATCGTGCGGACCCTCGGGGCCCTGCAGAAGGCGGGGCTCGTGAAGAAGGGCTACGGCACCCTCGCCCGCCGCGCCGTGGACCCGTGGACGACCCACTCCAAGGGCATCATGAACACCATCGTTCCCGAGCTCCACGTGCCCAGCCACCAGGCCCCGGATGCCCGGACCATCCTTCCCGACCTGAACGTCACTACCATGGCGATCCTTACCCCCCAGACCATCAGCCACTGCCACGTCTGGCAGATCGAGATGCCCCGCCCCGCCTCCCGAGATGAGGTGCTCGAGATCTTGATGAACACCCCCCGCCTGGCCTTCGTCCGCGCCGCCGACGGGGTGACGGCCCTGAACTGCAACGTGGAACTCGTGCATGATCTTGGGCGCTCCCGCGGCGACATGTGGGAGGTGGTGGTCTGGGAGGACATTCTGGACACCTGTGGAAACGAGCTCTACCTCTTCTACCAGGTCCACAACATGTCCATCGTGGTGCCGGAAAACGTGGACGCGATCCGGGCCCTCACGGGCATCCAGAAGGACGGCGCGAAGTCCATGGAGATCACGGACGGGACCATGGGCATCGTAAAGGACCTCCTCCGGTCGGGGAAGCGGGCCCTCCCGCACCCTCTGGCCTGAGGGGGCGGCTGCGAAGGCGCAAAGGCCCGCCCCGAGGGGCGGGCCTTTTTTTCTCTCCCGTGGGGGCACGGTTCACGCGTCGGGCCCCGAAGCCCTCTCGGGCCGACGCATGATGAAGCCGACGGCGAGTTTGGCCAGACCCACGAAGGCGACGAAGAGACCCCAGATGGCCACCTCCTCGTCCACCCCCACGTAAAGGGCCACCGCCAGCCCGAGGCCGATGATGAGGGTCTTGAGGCCCCCGTAAATTTCCCGCTCCCGCGGCGTCTGGGCGTACCCCGCGTGCCGGTCCCCGTCCAGGGCCCCCAACCGTTCCAACAGGGCCAGACGCTCGCTCTCGGGGGCCTGGGGGCTGAACCCCTTCTCGATGGCCGTCAGCCGCTCCTGGGTCTTCATCTGCTCCCGCTTGTAGGCGAAGAAGAGCGTCATGGCCACGATGAGGGCGCTGCCCCCGAAGATGATGAAAAGAACGATGGGTCCTGACATGTCCATGGCAACCTCCTCACGCCCCCTTGGACGCGGCGGCACGGGGTCCGGTTTCAGCGCGCGGCGAACCTCGCGGGGGACAGGACGCGGAAACAGAATACGGCGGAGAGAACGACCGCGAAGGCGGTCAGGCCCAGGAGGGGCGCGCCCCAGGTCTCCGAAAGCATGGCGCGCACCTGGGAGGCAACCGGTTGGAGCCAGCGCAGAACGGGATCGGTCAAGGGGGCCGCCCATTCCACGGCGGCCGGCGGGAGCACCCGCTCCGCCAGGGAGGGGAAGACGATCCAGGCGATCGCCAGGGCGGCCAGGAGCACCGCCGCCGTCACGCCCGCCTCCTCCAGCACTTGGCCCGGCCGGGCGAGGAACATCCCCCTCATCCGCGCGGCGGCCAGGACGTGGGCCCGCCGCTCCACGGGGAGGGAGGGGCGCTCGGCCCAATCGTGCGCCGTCCTGAGAAGGCCCTCCGTGCGGAGCGCCAGAGAACACGCGGCGCAGGTCGCGGCGTGGCCCGCGAGGGAGGGGGGAAGGGGCCCCGCTTCGGGCGCCTCGTCCAGGATCCGGAGGAATTCCTCGCACGTCATGGCGCGCCTCCCAGTTGGAGAGCCACCTTCTCCCGGAGGGCCCGGCGGCCGCGGAAGAGAAGGGTCTTGACGGTGCCCTCGGGGACCGAAAGGGCCTGGGCCACCTCTTCCACCGAGAGGTCGTCCCAGTAAAAGAGGTGGAGGGCCTCCCGCTGGGCCCGCGGGAGGCGGGCCATGGCGGCCTCCAGGGCCCCCCGGATCTGGGCGTCCTCGACGCCGCCGAGGGGAGTGCGAGGGTCCGCCGCGGCCCGGAAGGCCGGGTGTTCCTCCCCGCCCGTCTCCTCGTGGCCCGCGGCCCTCAGGCGGTCCGTCCACACGTTGTGGGCGATGCGGTAGATCCAGGTCTTGAGGCTGCTCCCGCCCCGAAACGAGGGCAGGCCTTTCAGCACCTTGAGAAAGGTCTCCTGGCAGAGATCCTCGGCCGTGGATCTCTCCCCCGCCATCCGCCAGAGGAGTCCCAGTACGTAAGGTTCGTAGTGCCGCATGAGCGTGTCGAAGGCGCGGGGATCTCCAGAGAGGTGGCGGCGGACCAACCCCTCCTCCCCGGGAAGCCTCTCCATGCCGCGCCCCTTTCCGACCCCTTGGACGGAGCGAGTCTACCACCGGTTTCACCGGCGCCGGGGGCCGCGGAGCGTCAGGGCGCGGGGCAGTTCAGGACGTAGTCCATCACCTCGGAGAGGCGGGCCGTGGCCAATGCGATGCACGTGTCGGCCGCGCCGTAGTACAGGGAGAGCCGGTCCGTGGCCGGATCGTGGACCCACCCGCAGGGAAAGACCACGTTGGGGACGTCCCCCGCGAGCTCGTACGGTTCCCGGGGGCCGAAGACCCAGTCCTCGCTGCGCCGCAGGACCCGGCGGGGGTCCTCGAGGTCAAGGAGGGCCAGCCCGAGGCGGTAGATGGCGCCGGACACGGTGTTGCGGACCCCGTGGTAGCAGAGGAGCCACCCGTGGGGGGTCTCCAGGGGGGGCGGGCAGGTGCCGATGCGGGCGCTGTCCCACCACGCTCCCTGGCGGCACTCGAGGAGGCGGGTGGGGTCGCCCCAGTGCTTCAGGTCTTCGGAGAAGGAGAGCCACACGTTGGCCTCCTGCCCCTTGGTCGTGGGACGGTGGAGAAGGGCCCACTGTCCACCGAAGCGCTTCGGGAAGAGGGCCGCGTTCTTGTCGTCGGGCTGGCAGATGGGCCCTCGGCGCTCGAAGGACCGGAAATCCGTCGTGAGGGCCAGGGAAACGAGGGGCCCGCGGCTCGAATAGGCCGTGTAGGTGACGGCCCAGGCGCCGAGTTCCTCCAGCCGTGTGACCCTCGGATCCTCAATGCCCCACAGCTCCTCGGGGTGGGCCCCGGGGTCGGGCAGAAAGGAAGGGCCCTCGCAGGTCCAGCCCGCCTCTCCGTCGAGGCTCCGCAGGGCCGTCAGGTGGGAGATCCCCCTCAGGTCCTCCACGCGCGCCAGAAGGACCGTGGATCCCCCCACTTTTGCCGCGCCCGCGTTGAAGATGGAGTTGGCGGGGTAGGGGAGGCTCGCCGTCGTCAGGATGGGGTTCCGGGGATGGCGGGTGAAGAGGTTCACGCCCAGCTTGTGGAAGCGGTCGCCGTTCATGGGG
>JBFLVU010000018.1:0-22706 GCA_040758175.1 Acidobacteriota bacterium
GCCCTCCCGCCCCTTGTAATTGTGGTGGGGGTGGGCGGGGGCGGTACAGGGGACGAAGGAAGGAACCAGGGAGTAGAACTGGCTCGCGCTGAACTGGGTCCCGTCGTGCCCGCGCACCAGGAGGTAAAAGGCGCCTCCGGAGGCGGTGGTGTAGGACAGATTTTCCGCCGCGTCCCCCGCGGTCATGGAACTCGCGAGGAGCATCTGCCCGGGGGAATACAGGAAGAGGTCGTAGTCCAGCCCGGTGGGCGGGTGCAGGACGGCGCCCAGGGTTCCCCCCGCGGCGAGGGTCAGCGCGTAGTAGTCGTAGTCCCCCGCCGTGCAGATCTTGGTGTCGTAGAGCGTCCCCGCCGTGACCGCTCGGGCCTCGGAGAAGGAGTCATTGGGCTCGTAGTCGTCGTAGCATGCACCCGAGTAGTGGATGAGGTAGGCGCCGCCGTTGGAATCGGCGACGTACTCGTACCCGTCCAGAGAGAACGACTTCTGTGTGTTGGAATCGGTGTCGAAGTAGGCCACCTCCGACGGCGCCCAGGGGACCGACACGTCCAGGATGCGGAGGCCGTTCCCATAATCGGCGACGTAGGCGATCCCTCCCGCCACCTCCACGGATAGCGTCGTGCCCGCGGTGTCCTCCCGGGCCAGCCAGATGGGGGCCAGGGGATCGGAGACGTCGTAGACCTCGAACCCGGCCGAGTCTTCTGCCACGTAGAGATACCGTCCGGACACGGTCACGGCTCGGGCGATTCCCGGCGTCGGGAGGGTGGCCCGTAGGGAGGGGGCGGAGGGATCGGACACGTCGATCACCTGGACGCCCGCCGCTTCGTCGGCCACAAAGGCAACCTCCCCGAGAAGGCACAGGCCGTAGGCCTTTCCCGGGGTGTCCAGAGCGCCCACCTGCTGCGGGGAGGCCGGGGAGGACACGTCGAACACGAGCAATCCGCCCGTGTCGGCGGCGAGGTAGGCGTAGCCCCCGGAGACGGCGACTCCTCTCCCCGAGGCCGGAAGCCAGTCGGAAAACACCTCCACGGGTTGCGTCAGGTCGGAGATGTCGTTGATGGACCACATGGGACCTTGCACCTGATACAGGTAATCGCCCTCAAGGACCACGTGCTGTACGCTCACCCCCTCTGTCCGGGAAACCACGCGAGGGCGTTGGGGCACCCCCACATCCACCACGACGACGCCCTGCATGGTCCCCACGAAGGCGTGGCCGTCGCGCGCCGCCACGGCGTTGGAGGACCCGCAGGCGTACCTGCCCAGGAACGACGGCGTCGCGGGGGCCGTGTCCACCAGGTCCACCGAGGTGCCCATGGCCAGGAAGGCCGTCTGCCCATCCAGGGCGAGTCCGGAGGCGCTAGAATCCACGTCGTAGGACTTGGTTTCAGCGGGATTTGCGGGGTCCGATACAGAGACCACGCGCAGACCGCCAAGTCCGTTCGCCAGGTAGGCGAGGCTCCCCGTCGGGTCCACCCAGACGTCCGCTCCGTTTCCCGTCACATCCAGGGAGCCGAGCAGGATGGGGACCGACGGATTTTGGGCGTCCAGGATTCGAAGGTCGGTGTTCATGGCATCGGCGACGAACACCCTGGGAAGGCCCCCCACGGAGACCGCCGAGACCCCCTGCGCGCTTCCCGTCGCAAAGGTCCCCATTAAGGTGGGGGGCGCCGTCGTGATGTCCAGAACCAGGACGGCGTTACCGTCCGCCACGTAGGCATAGTTGCCCAGGACGGAAACGTCATAACATTTGTCCAGAGTGTCGTACGACGTGGTCAGGGTCATGGTGGACGTGTCGATCACCGCGAGACCCCCGCCGATCCCGTTCGCCACGAAGGCCTGGGTGCCCACGAGATGCAAGTCCCACGCGTAGCCCACGGGACTGCAGGTGCCCGTCTTGGAGGGCGAAGCGGGATCGGACACGTCGATCTTAAGTAGACCCCCGCTTCCCGCCGTCGCGTACACGGTGGTGCCAGAACCGGGGTAGGCCAGCCCGGTGATGGAATAAGACGTAACGACGTCGGCCCAACCCACGAGGGCGGGGTGGGCACGGTCTCGCACGTTCAAGACGGCGAAGGTGGGTCCGAACCCCACGTAGAGGTGGTTGAGGGAGGAGTTGTACGCAAGGGCGTGGTTGGTGACGTTGCCCATGAGCAGTTTGCTGACGAAGTCCACGTTGGAACTGGACCCGTATGGAATCACCGGCCGCGGGGCGCAATCCTCCCCCGAGGGGACGGGCGGCCTCGCGTCCCTCGAAAGGGCAGGGAAACACAGGGCGCTCAGCAGGAGCATTCCCCCCACTACGGGCGCGAGACGCAAAGCCGCGATGACTGCTTTCCGATCCATGATATCCCCCCTCTTGTGTGGCCAAGGCTGGATCCAGGATCGGATGAAACCGGCGAAAAGTCAAGCGCAGGCAAGCCTTGCAGGTGGGAGATGACTATGACTTGGATAGTATGATTTAAGGAGGCGGCGATGCCTTCTCGGGTGGGGCGGCTGGGAAACCCAGTTGGCGGCGGGCGAAGGCGAGTGCGCCAGACATCCGCTTCGTCCCACGCCTCCCCCGACCTCCTGCCCTTCCCAACCCTTACGGGTACAGCTTGTAGAGCATCCTCGGGTAGGGGATGGTCTCGCGCACGTGCTGGAGGCCGCAGATCCAGGACACGGTGCGCTCCAGGCCGATTCCGAAGCCCCCGTGGCGGACGGTCCCGTAACGGCGGATGTCGAGGTACCACCGGAAGGCCTCCTCCGGAAGGCCGTGCTCGCGGATGCGGCTCAGGAGGAGGTCGTGGTCGTGGATGCGCTCGGAGCCTCCGATGATCTCACCGTACCCCTCGGGGGCGAGGACGTCCACGCAGAGGGCGAGGCTCGGGTCCTCGGGGTCGGGCTCCATGTAGAAGGCCTTCACGGCGCTCGGGTACCGGTGGACCATGAGGGGCCGGTCGTACTGCTGGGTCAGGACCGTCTCGTCGTCGCCTCCGAAATCGTCTCCGAACTTCAGGTCCGAACCCAGGGAGTGCAGCTGCGCCACGGCATCCTTGTACTGGAGGCGGGGGAAGGGCTTCTGCACCCTCTCGAGCCTGGACGTATCCCGTTCGAGGATCTTCAATTCCTCGCCGCACCGGTCCAGGACGCGCGCCACGACCGACGTGAGGAAGTCCTCGGCCAGGTTCATCACATCGTCCAGGGCGGCGAAGGCCACCTCCGGCTCGAGCATCCAAAATTCCATCAGGTGACGGCGGGTCTTGCTCTTCTCGGCCCGAAAGGTGGGGCCGAAGCAGTAGACCTTGCCGAGGGCCATGCACGCCGGTTCGAGGTAGAGCTGGCCCGACTGGCTGAGGAAGGCCTTTTCACCGAAGTAGTCGGTCTCGAAGAGGGTGGTGGTCCCCTCGCAGGCGGCGGGCGTGAGAATGGGGCTGTCGATGAGGGTGAAGCCGCGGTCGTAGAAGTAGTCCCGGAAGGACTGCTCGATCTCGGAGCGGACCCGGAGGATGGCCACCTGGCGGGAGGATCGCAGCCAGAGGTGGCGGTTCTCCATGAGGAATCCGGTTCCGTGCTCCTTCTTCCCGATGGGGTACTCCTCGGCCATGTGGTGGAGGCGGGCCTCGCGGAGGGAGAGTTCCACCCCGCCCGGCGCCCGCTCGTCGAGGCGCACGGTCCCCGTGACCGTCACGGAGGATTCGAGGCTCACGCGGTCGAGGAGGTCGAAAACCTCCGCCGACACGTCCTTGACGAAGGCCACGCACTGGAGGTAGCCCGAACCGTCCCTCAGGATGAGGAAGCGCACCTTCCCCGAGGAGCGCTTGTTGTAGACCCACCCCGAGAGCGTGACTTCCTCCCCGGCGTGCTGTGTGAGGCCCTTGATCGTCCGCGGCAACTCCATGGGGGCTCCCTCGCGTCAGAGGCGGGAATTATAGACGAGGCAGGCCTTTTCGGGCAATACGCGGAGGAAAAGAACGGGGGACGCGAGACGGGAAACGAGAGACGAATGACGGGAGACGGGGCGGGACCATCGTGCGGCGCGGGCATGCAGGCGCGGTCTTACCCGGGCCTCCCCTTTCTCCAGGGAGCCCCCTTAATTCAGCCTCAATTTAGCCTCCGCTGTTCGAGCCGGAAGGTGAAGTCGCACTGGCCCGCGTGGATGACGCCGTCGGGCTTGAGTTCCTTCAGGGTCACGCGCTCCCCGTTGAGGTAGGTGCCGTTGGTGGACTTCAGGTCCACGAGGTAGAACCCGCCCTCCTTTGGGACGATGCGAAAGTGCTGTGCCGACAGCGTCTGGTCCGCCACGGAAATGGTGTTGATCTTGTCCCGGCCCACGGAGACGACCTGTCCAGAGGGGATCTGGAAGGCCCGGGGAGGGTTGTTCCCCCTCCTCAGGACCAGCACGGGCACCTCGTCCAGGACGAGGGTGTGGTCCAGCATCTCCGAGGAGGGCGCTTTCTGAAGGAGGGCCGGATCGATCTCGGGCACCGAGGAGGCCGCGGGGCTCTGGGTTTCGTCCCCCGGCTTTGTAATGGCGAGCTTGGAGGCCAGACAGTCGGGGCACTCGTTCTCCCACATCTTGAGCTCCCGCCCGCACTGGTCGCACACCCGCTCCGGAGGCGGACTCGTCCGCCGGAGGAGGAGGAAGACGGCCGCCGCGATGGCCGCCAGGGCGAGGAGGCCCACGGCGGCCGCGAGGACGACGAACCAAAGGAGCCGGGTGTCCGGGGCCGGTTTGGGAGACGGCCGGTCCTCCTCCGGGGCGGGCCGAGGCGGAGGGGGCGGCTCGGGGACCTTCACGGGGACAAGAGAGGAGGAGGCGGCTTCGAAGGAGGCCCCGAGATCGCGGGACGACAGGCCCTCCGCCCGTCCGGCGTACCTCCCGCCGGTGAGGGCGGCCATGCGGCGGAGGGTGCGCTCCTCGGCCGCGCCGACTCCCACGGCCACCACCGCCACGTGGGCCTCGGCGGCCCGGGAGGCGCCGTCCTCGAGGGTCACGGCGGAGTTCTCGTCCCTCCCGTCGGAGACGAGAAGGACCACGCCTTCGCTCCCCTTCGCTTGAATGGCCCGCACGGCCGTAAACACGCAGTCGTGCAGGAGGGTGAACCGGCCCCCGGGACGGAGGCTCCTCAACCCTTCCGCCAACGCGCCGAGGTCCTGGGTGAAATCCACGACCTGGACGGCCTCGTCGTTGAAGGCGTACAAGGCCACGGGCCCGCGCGCCAGAAGGGAAGGGAGGGCCTCGGCCACGAGGCCTTTGGCCGCGTCGAACTGGGCCGGGGGGATGGATCGGCTCGTGTCCACGAGGACCGCCGTGGGGGCGGCCGCCGCGGCATGGGCCATCAGGAAGAGGGTAAGTACGAGGAGCGTGCGTCTCATGGCGCGCCTCCTAGGCGGGTGCTCTCAGTATAGGCGTCCGCCCTCCCGGGCGGCAAGGACACCAAGCGGAGCGGAATGGATCCGGGAGGCCGGGGCGACCGCCCCTCCTGACGCCGAGCCCAATCCCGAGGCGCGTTCCGCCACCCCTCCCCTCGTCTCCTCGCCATCTGGTCCTCGCCGGACGCGCCTCCGCCCCCTGGAGGGCGCGCCGAGGGTATGACAGAATACGGGCTCTGAGGAGGCACCTCATGCTGAAGCTGGAACCGAAGAAGGTCTGGGAGCACTTCGAAAACCTCTGCAAAATCCCCCGCCCGTCGGGCCACGAGAAGGCCGCCGGGAACTACCTCGTCTCCGTGGCCAAGGCGCACAAGCTCGAGTGGGAGAGGGACGCCGTCGGAAACGTCGTAATCCGGGTCCCCGCCAGCAAGGGGCGCGACAAGGCACCCATCACGGTGCTCCAGGGCCACACGGACATGGTCTGCGAGAAGAACAGCGACGTGAAGCACGACTTCATGAAAGATCCCATTCGGCCCCGCCTGGCGGGTGACGCGGTCAAGGCCACCGGCACGACCCTCGGCGCCGACAACGGAATCGGCGTGGCCATGGCCCTCGCGCTGCTGGACGAAAAGGCCGCGGTCCACGGCCCCCTGGAACTCCTCTTCACCATCGACGAGGAGACGGGGCTCAACGGGGCCAACGGTCTCCAGCCCGGGTTCGTGAGGGGCCGCCGCCTCCTCAACCTCGACACGGAGGAGGACGGCCAGCTGTACGTCGGATGCGCCGGGGGAAAAGACACGGTCTTAACGCTCCCCCTCTCCCGCGAAAAGGTCGCCGACCGACGCCCGGCCTTCACCCTTGCCGTAAAAGGCCTGCGCGGCGGCCACTCCGGAGGGGACATCCACGAAGGGCGGGGCAACGCAAACCGCATCCTCGCCCGGGCCCTCCACGCCCTGGCCCAAGCCGGCGCGGACTTCGCCCTCGTCTCCGTCCAGGGAGGCTCCAAGCGAAACGCGATCCCGCGTGAGGCCTTTGCCCTCCTTCACGCCGACGCCGCCGCCTCGCGGAAGGCGGGAGCGGCCCTGAAGGCCTTCGAGGCCACGGTCCGCGCCGAATTGAAGGGCGTGGACGAGGGCGTCGTCGTGTCCTTCTCCAAGGCCAAGGGTCAGGGACCGGCCCTCACGGCGGCCTCCCAGAAGAAGGCCTTGAACCTCCTGGCCTCCGTCCCCCACGGGCTGATTTCCTACAGCCGCCAGATCCACGGCCTTGTGGAAACCTCCACGAATTTCGCCATCGTGGAGACCCGGCCCAAGGCCATGGACGTCTTCACCTCCCAGCGCTCCAGCGTGGAGTCCCAGCGCGACTGGGCGGCCTGGTGGGTGGGGAGCGTGGGCCGTCTGGCCGGGGCCAAGGTCCGCCACTCCAACGGGTACCCCGGGTGGGAACCCAACATGGACTCCCCGATCCTCGCCCAGGCCCGCCGGACCCACAAGCGCCTCTTCCGGCAGGACCCCAAGGTCAAAGCCATCCACGCGGGTTTGGAGTGCGGGATCATCGGGGGCAAGTACCCGGGGATGGACATGGTCTCCCTCGGCCCCACCATCCGGAACGCCCATTCCCCCGACGAGGAGGTCCACGTCGCCTCCGTGGCCCGGACCTACACGTACCTCCTCGAACTGCTCAAAGATTTGGCGTGAAGCCGCTGGGACAAAAGGATCCGGAAGCGAAGAGGTCGGGGATGCGGGGAGCGCCCGGAGTGGAACCCGCTCCGGGCGCGTGACTTCCGAATCCCCTCGCGCCCGCCCGGAGAAGCCCTTCTACTGCCTTACGTGCGTCCAGTCCGTCTCGATCTTCTCGAAGAGGGCTCCCTGGTCGTCCTTGAGGCGCGGGAGCCAGTAGGCGTAGAAGATCTGGAACTCGGGATCGCTCATCTTCTTCAGGAAGGCGAGAAACTCGACGTAGGCGCCCTGGGGGTCTCCGCTCCGGTGCTTGATCAGCGCGAGGTAGAAGCGCGCGTCGCGCATGGTGAAGGGCGTTCCCCCCAGTCCGAAATCTCCCCTCTCCGCCCGTCTCAGAGCCAACTCGAAGTGAACCTGGGCCGTCAGGATCTCACCCGCGTCGAAGGCCAGCCTCCCGAGCAGGTACTCGGCCACCTTTTCCCCGTCCACGCCCTTTTCGGACCGGATCTTCTCCGCCAGAGCCCGGCCTTCGTCGAAGCGGCCCTGGAGGCGCATCATCGTGACGGCGGCGATTTCCGCGTAGATGGGCTTGTCCAGCCTCGGCGCGGCCAGCTGGAAGCACTTCTGTGCCTCGGGGAAGTTTCCCTCTTCCCAGTAGGCGCGCCCCAGGCCGAGAAGGGGCTCCACGGCATCCGGCCGCAGGTTCCGCGCCTTCTCCAGGTAAAACCGCCGGGCCTGGGGAAGGGATTGGATCCCCGGGGGGAGGGGTTCGCAACAGAAGTTGCCCTTGGCGAGGATCTCGATGGACTTGAGGTCCGTGATCCGTCCGGCGCACTCCAGGTTATTCTCGTAGCGGGACTCGTCCGAGGAGAGAAATCCGCAACACCCGTTTAGAAGGGCCACGGCGGCAAGGCACGAGGCGATTTGGCCGATAGGGGTCATGCAAGCCTCCGCGCGCATCTTAGGGCCGCTTGGCTTCTCAGACAAGTTGAAGCCGTCACATTGTTTCGGCGGCTTCCGCCGTTCCTCGGGCACCGCCGTGCTATGATTCGCTCCGGGAGGAGCGCCGTGGCCGAGGGTTCCATCGTCGTGATCGGGGCTGGATTCGCGGGAGCGGCCACGGCCTGGTGGCTCCGAAGGGCCGGCGCAGACCGGGTCTTGGTGCTGGAGCGAGAGCCCGTGCCCGGCGCCCACGCATCTGGCAAGAACGCGGGGATCGCCCGCCAGCCGGTCCTCCATCCCTCCACGGCCCTCCTCGCCGCGCGGGGCGCGGCGTTCCTGCGGCGGCCTCCGGACGGCTTCTGCGAAGGCTCCCTTTTCGAGGCGACAGGCGGGTATCTGGCCACGGCCGATCCCGAGGACCGGCGCCTGGACCTCCTCCAAAAGGCGGCCCTCGCCGCCGGGGTTTACACCTACGAGGCCGAGCGATCGGAGGTGGTGGGGCGCCTGCCCCTTCTCGACGGGGCGCCCTTCGTCCGGGCCTTGGCCAGCCCCACCGACGGAATGGTGGACATTCACCTGCTGCTGACCTCCTACCTTCAAGGGGTCCCCCTCCGGACAGGTACCCAAGTGGAGGGTTTTCGTCGAAAGGGGTCCAGGATTACGGCCCTGGAAACCTCTCGGGGGGTCCTGGAGGTAGCCGCGGTGGTGAACGCCGCGGGCGCGTGGGCCGCGGACGTGGCGGCTCTGGCCGGGGCCGCCCCCGTCCGAATCGAGCCCCGCCGGCGCCATCTTCTTCACACGGGCCCTTTGCCGGACCTATCCGCGGGAATGCCGTACGCCTGGCTCTACGATCCGGAGGTTTACTTTCGGACGGAGAGCGGAGGCCTCCTGTTGTCCCCCTGCGACGAAGAGATCCAGCTGCCAGGAAGCCCTCCCACCCACCCCGACGCGTCGCTCTGGCTCGCGCGCAGGCTGAAGACCGCCGCCCCCAGGATGGTGGGCCTGCCGGTGGCCAGGGCCTGGGCCGAATTGCGCTGCTTCAGCCCCGACGGGGCCTTCGTGGTGGGCCGCGACCCGCATGTCGCGAATTTCTACTGGGCCTGCGGCCTGGCCGGGCACGGCATGACCGCCTCCTCCGCCGTTGGGGAGCTGGCCGCCTCCCTCATCCTCGGGTCCGACCCTCCCCTCGATCCCGCGCCCTACGACCCCGGCCGCTTCACTGCTGGCTGACGCCGTCCACGGGCGGCGTGCGGGGCGCCCTTCGGTCCACGCGGATTTCGCATCGCCCCGCGCCCCGGCCCAAGGAACATCCGATCCGCGTCGCCCAGGAGGATCCGGGAAGGGCGGATTCGAGCCAGGCCCCCCACAATCCCTCGCATGCCACGCATGGGGTGTCGGGTCGAAGCCCCGCGCGCGCGGCGCCCTCCTGGGGGCGGCACCGCGTCACCACGATGTCGGCGCCGTCCCCGGACACGCTCCAGTCCCCGTCCATGCCGTCCCCGAGAAAAGCCCGGCTGTACCCCATCAGCAGGTCCGCCGCCTCGGCAAGGGAGGAGGCCGGCCCCCGCCCGCTGGCGCGCAGGTACTCTCGGACCTCGATCCGCGCGAAGCTCCGGCGTACCCGGGCGTTGAGTTCGACCGCCTTCTCCAGGCCGCACGATTCCGCCGTCTTGAGGAACCACTGGCCGTCCCAGGCGAGCATGAGCCTGCCCAGGAGTTCCGCCGCCGTTTCCGGAGAGAGCCCCCCGGGGTCTTTCCTGTCCAAGGCCTTGCCTCCTTCGCTACGGACCGCCCAGACGGACGGCGAGGATCTGGCCCCCTTCGACGAGGGCCGGAGCCGCCGGAACCCCGTGGGCCTGCACCGCCATGAGCCACCACCCGCTGCCCAGGACCTTCGAAGCGTCCACCATGCCCGTGATCTCCCAATCCGAAGGTTCGAAGGAGGCTCCCGCCGCCGCCGGGTTCACCTCCAGGAGGCGAACCAGTTCTTCCGAGCGGGCATCGACCTGCCAGAGGCTCGAGGCGCGCCCGGAGAGCGGAAAGGTGGGGTCCTCGGAGATCAACAGGGCCCCCCTCTCGTCCATGGCCAGGTTGTCGGGGCTCACCACGCCCTCGGAGCCCTTGAGGATCAATTCGAGGCTTCCCCCCGCCGAGGGATCGGCCAGGGAGTCGAAGACCAGGCGGTAAAGGCGCCCGTTGTGGTTGACGTGGCGCCCCGACTTCCCCCGGCATTCCGATCCCGTGGTGACGAAGTAGAAAGTGCGGGGCGCAGAGGGGTCCTGCACGCCGTCCTCCACGCGGACGAAACCGGTGGCTCCCTGCGCGTCGGCCTCCCGTTCGAGGGCCTCGGCCGTCTGGTCGTACCGAACCGGAACGAAGGAACAGCGCCGCGCCGCGCCCTTCTCCCGGATGTCCTCTTCGGTGGCCGCGCCTTCGACCCGGAGGGCGTAAAGCCGTCCGTTGGAGAGACCGTTGCGCGCAAGGACGTCTCGGGAGTCGGCCTCCTTCGTACCCACGTACAGATAAACCTGGCTGTCCGGGGTCTCGGGGCCGTCCTCCAGTCCGACGAGGGCGGTCTTCTCGCCGGTCCCCCGGAGCGCCACCTGGTTCTCCTTGGCGTAGCGGCCGAGGCGCGGCAGCGCCCACGCCTGCCCATCGAAAACGGCGAAGGAACGGCCCCCGGGTTGCCCGTCCAGCGTGTCCGTGCCGCGGCTCTCCTCCCCCGTAAGAAAGATGGGGCGGTCAAAGCCCTCCGCGGCTCCGGCGAGGTGGGCCGAGCAGAGACGTCCGAACCGACCCTTGGAGACGCTCCGGTACTCGACACCCGACGCGTCCAGGACCTTCCGAATGGCGTCCTGGCCGCCCCGGGCATAGAGCGTAAGCCCGTGCTGGTCGGTGTGGGGCTTGATTTCCCATAGGGAGACGAAGGCCCCCTTCCCACCGTGGGCGCGCACCTCGCCCTCCTCCCGGGCCAGCTCGTGGTTCACGTAGAGCTTGAAGGCCCCTCCTTCGAGGGGGAGAAGGCCCATCCCGTCCGGTCTTCCCGCCAGCCGGTAGCCCCTCGCCGCCTCACCCACCTCCAGGGCGATTTCCACCGCCTCCACTCGCAGGGAGACGGGGACCACATACGGTTTCGGGGCCTCCGCACGGACCCCAGCCACCGTTGCCGCCGCCGACAGCCACGCCGCGGCCAAGGTCCGATGCCGCCGTT
This sequence comes from Acidobacteriota bacterium, assembly GCA_040758175.1. GTDB lineage: Bacteria > Acidobacteriota > UBA4820 > UBA4820 > DSQY01 > JBFLVU01. The sequence goes on from JBFLVU010000018.1 coordinate 11,185, forward strand.
TCGGTACCCATCCCATGAAACTCCCCTCCGAAAAGCCCTTATCATAGCGCACCGGCCCTAGTTGGCGGGCAGACGATCCGGCCCTCCGCCCCCCTGCCCGCTCCGTGCTATCCTCCCGGCATGGCCCTCATCCGACTCCTTCCAGACTCCCTCGTGAACAAGATCGCCGCCGGAGAGGTCATCGAACGGCCCGCCTCGGTGGTGAAGGAGTTGCTGGAGAACTCCCTGGACGCCGGGGCCTCCCGGATAACCGTGGACGTGGAGGAGGGGGGCCGGACGCGCATTCTCGTGGAGGACGACGGCGAAGGGATGGACGGAGACGATCTCCTCATGGCCCTCGAGCGGCACGCCACGAGCAAGATCTCCTCCGAGGGAGACCTCTCGGCCATCGCCACCCTGGGTTTCCGGGGGGAGGCGCTTCCGTCCATCGCCTCGGTGAGCCGGCTGACCCTGTCCAGCCGGCGCCCCGGAGCGGTCCAGGGCGCTTCCGTCCGAGTGGAGGGGGGCCGCTACGAAGACCCTTCGCCCGCGGCCCTCGCCCCCGGGACCCGGGTGGAAGTGCGGGACCTCTTTTTCAATGTGCCCGCCCGCCGGAAGTTCCTCCGTTCGGCCTCCACCGAGCTGTCCCACGTGGCGGGCCTCCTCGAGCATTACGCGCTCGCCCGCCCCGACGTGGCCTTCCGCCTGACGGCCGATGGACGAACCCTGCTGTCCCTCGCACCCGCCCAAGACCGCGAGGGCCGCTTTTTCGAGCTCTTTCCAGACCTCTCCCCGGAGGACTTCGCCCGCTCCGATTACCAGGTCCCCCACGTCGCCGTCCGGGGCCTGGCCGGACGCCCCGAAAAGAACCTCGGCACCCCCCGGTACCAATTCACGCTGGTGAACGGGCGCCTCGTGCGGGACCGCGTCCTCCAGCACGCCATCGCGGAGGCGTACGCCGACACCATGCCCAGGGGGCGCCACCCCCTGCTTCTCCTGTCCGTCGCCGTCCCCTTCGACCGGGTGGACGTGAACGTCCATCCGGCCAAGCGCGAGGTGCGCTTCGCCGACGGGCAGGCCGTCCACGGAGCGGTGGCGGCGGCCCTTCGCAGGGCCGTTGCGCCGGGGCTCGCGGGCACGGGGACCTTCTCCTCCGCCTCAGCCGGTCCGCCGACTGTTGGAGAGGGGCGCCCTCCTTCCTGGAGGGATTCTTCGAGTCAGGAGCCGTCCGCGTTTCTCCCCCTCGCTTCCTCCTCCGGGTTGCCTCCCGCGCCTCTTCGAGCATTGGCCCAGTGGAGGGACTCGTTCATCGTGTGCGACGGTCCCGATGGACTTTCCGTCGTGGACCAGCACGTGGCCCACGAGCGCCTCAGGTTCGAGCAATTCCGGCGGTTCATCGAACATTCCGGACCCCGCCAGGCCTTTCTCCTTCCGCCCGCCTTCACCCTCCCCCGCCACCTGGCGCACCGCGCCGCGGAGATGGCGTCCCTCGCTTCCGCCCAGGGCTTCGAGGCGGAGGTCCTCGGGGAGGGCGTCGTGGCGGTTCGGTCCGCACCGGCCTTCCTCCGCCCCTCCGAGGCCCAGGATCTTCTCCAGGAGCTCTTCGACGGCGCCGGGGAGGCCCTCAAAACGCCTAGGGACCGCTGGAAGGAGATCCTCGTGATGCGCTCCTGCCGGGGATCCGTCATGGTCGGGGAGCCCCAGCCCCTGCCCAAGCTTCAGTACCTCCTCGACGCTCTCTTCGACCTGAAGTGCCCCTTGACGTGTCCCCACGGGCGGCCTATCGTCTTTACCCTCAAGGCGGCCGAACTTCTCGCCCGCTTCGACCGCAAATAGACGCCCGGAGCGCCGACGCCTGTCCGGCGCAACAGGAAGGAAGCCCGCGCATGACCAAGAAGCCGCTCACCCTGACGGGAGCTCTGATGCTCCTCTCGGCCTCGCTCCTCGTCGGCTGTTCACAACACGAGGTCTCTTGGAAAGGAGAGCCGCCCGAGGCGCCCAAGGAGGCCCGCACGGCGCGGCCCGTCCAGAAGGACGCGCCTCAGGAAGTCCCGCCCGAGCCCGCGCCCGAACTCGCCGCCGGCGCGGCCGCCGCCGCGGGGGCGGAGTACTCCGGAACGGTGGACCTCCCCGCCGATCTCGCCGCCGGGTTCAAGGCGGGACCCACCCTCTTCGTGATCGCCCGATCCTCCGCGGGGGACGTGCGCCCTGTGGCCGCCGTGAAGCTGCTTCCCGAGACGTTCCCCGTGGCTTTCCGCATCACGGGCGCAGACTCCATGACGGGCGAGGCCCTTCCCGCCGAGGCCGATCTCCTCATCCGTTTGGACGGAGACGGGGACATCTCCACGCGAGGAGAGCAGGACCTTTCGGCGGGTCCCGTCCGCGCCCGGGCCGGCGAGCCGGTCTCGCTTCTCCTTAAGGGGCAGTGACGTGGAGGGGGAACGGCACCCGGAGTTCGACCGTCTCGTCGCCATCATGGCCCGCCTCCGATCTCCCGGTGGATGTCCCTGGGACCGGGCCCAGAACCGGGAGGACCTCAAGCCCTATCTCGTGGAGGAGACGTACGAAGTCTTGGACGCCATCGAGTGCGGCGATCCCGCGAAGTTGCGCGAGGAACTGGGAGATCTCCTTCTTCAGGTGGTCTTTCACGCCAGAATCGCCGAAGAGGAGGGCTCCTTCACGGTGGAGGAGGTGTGCCGCTCCATCAACGAGAAGCTTGTCAGGAGGCATCCCCACGTCTTCGGCGAGGTCCGGGCCGACACGCCGGAAGAGGTTCTTCAGAACTGGGAAGCCATCAAGAAGGAGGAGAAGCGGGACAACGGCGCCCAAGATCCGAGCGCCCTCGACGGCGTCCCCCGCGTCCTCCCCGCCCTCCTCAAGGCCTATCGCCTCGGCCAGAAGGCGGCTCGGGTCGGCTTCGATTGGGAGGAGCGCCGCCAGGTGGAGGACAAGGTCCGCGAAGAGTGGGACGAACTCCGCGAGGCCGTCGCCTCGGGCCGCAAGGACTTGGTCCGCGAAGAGCTCGGGGATTTCCTCTTCGCGCTGGCCAACCTGAGCCGCTTTCTGGAGGTGGACCCGGAGGACGCGCTCCAGCTCTCCAATGCCAAGTTTCAGCGGCGCTTCCGGGCCCTGGAGACGGAGGCACGTCTGGAGGGCCGGGACATCCACGGGATGACTCTGGCCGAGATGGACGCCCTCTGGGAGCGGATCAAGGGGCGCGAGCGCGGGATCTGCGCGGAATTGCCCTTCGGTGAGACGTGAGCCTGCGGAGGGAGGAGCCCGGGGTTCGAGGGGAGGATCGGTCTTGAGGACGCCCGCCCCCTCCCCCACACTCGGCAGTCCCCCGAAACCCCCGTTCTTTGGCTCGCGCAACCTCGGAGGCGGCCTTCCGTGAAGTATCTGATCAAGACCTGGGGCTGCCAGATGAACGTCCTGGACAGCGACAAGATGGCCGGGCTCCTGACCGACCTGGGGTACGAACCCGCGTCCGATGAGCGGGAGGCCGACGTCATCCTCCTCAACACGTGCTCCGTCCGCGAAGGGCCGGAGAACAAGGTATTTACGGAGCTGGGGAGGCTCAAAGGGCTCAAGCGGGACCGTGACGTGATCCTGGGACTCGTCGGCTGCGTGGCCCAGCAGGAGAAGGAGGCCGTTTTCGCCAGAGCCCCCTTCGTGGACCTCGTCCTGGGACCCAGGGGGGTGCTTCACCTCCCCGAGCTCCTCCGGCAGGCCCGGGTTCAGAGGGCCATCGACACGGAGTTCCACGAGGACTCGGTGCTCTTCCCCGACCAGTTGATCGCGCGATCCAGCTCCACCAAGGCCTATGTGACGGTCATGGAGGGGTGCAACAAGAAGTGCGCCTTCTGCGTCGTCCCAGCCACCCGGGGCCCCGAGATCTACCGGCCCATGGCCTCGATTCTGGAGGAGGCCCGGAGGGCGGTGGATGCCGGCTTCCTGGAGGTGGAACTCCTCGGCCAGAACGTGAACTGCTGGAAGGAAGGCCGCTTGCGGCGCTTCCCGGACCTGCTGGCCGCCGTGAGCGACCTCCCCGGCCTGAAGCGCCTGCGCTTCACCACGAGCCACCCCCGCCACTTCCCCCTGGAGGCGGCCGACCTCATGGGCGAGCGGGAGAACCTCTGCCCTTACCTGCACCTGCCCGTCCAGGCGGGGTCGGATCGGATCCTGAAGGCCATGCGCCGGCAGTACGACCAGGCGTGGTATCTGAACCTCGTGGAAGAGATCCGGCGGAGAATCCCGGACCTGGCCCTCTCCAGCGACGTGATCGTGGGATTCCCAGGCGAGACGGAGGAGGATTTCCAGGAGACCCTCAAGGTCGTCCGGGAGGCGGCCTACGACACCCTGTACTCCTTCCGCTTTTCTCCCCGTCCCGGAACCCCTGCGGCGCGACTTCGTCCGGTTCCTCCGACCGAGGCGAGGGTGCGCCACCAGAGGCTCCTGGACCTCCAGCTCGAGATTCAGACGGCCCGGTTTCAGAGGTCCGTGGGGAAGGTGCTGGAGGTCCTGGTGGAGGGCGAGAGCAAGCGGGGAGGACAGTTTACCGGACGCGCCCCGGACAACAAGGTCGTGAACTTCACGAGCGAAGCCCCCGTGGCGGTGAACAGCCTCGTCCCCGTCTCCATCACCCGCTCCAACGTCAACAGCCTCCTGGGGCGGCGGGTTATCGCTCCGCCGGCGCAGGACGGGGGCCGCTGAGGGCGAGGGCCGTCCCGGCCAGGACCACGGCCCCTCCCCCGAGAGCGACGGCGCCGTACGTCTCGCCCATGAGGAGCCATCCCAGGACGACGGCCACAAGGGTGTTGAAGAGGGGCATGACCTGCGCCTTCGTCACCTCGATGGCCTGGATCAACCGGTACCACAGGACGAAGGCCAGCGAGGTTCCCACGAAGGCCAGGTAGACAATGGAGATCCACGCCCGCACGCCCCAGGCGTGGTTGAGCGGGTTGCCCTCCACCAGCCACGCGCCGGCGACCAGCGGGATCAGCCCGAAGGCCATTTGCCAGAACGAGAGGACGGCCGCGTCCAGGTGGCCTCCCTGGCGCTTGACGAACACCCCCGAGACGGCCGACACGGCGGCCGACAGGACTACGGCCAAACTCCCCCAGAGCGCCATCGGGCCCTCCAGGCTCACCTGGTCCCAGAAGATCATGCCCACCCCGGCGATTCCCAGGACCACGCCCAACACCTTCCTGGCCCGGAAGGGTTCGGAGGGCAGATACAGGTGCGCGAACACCTGACCGAACAGAGGAAAGGTCGTGAAAAGGACCGCCGTGAGGCCCGAGGCGATGTGGATCTCCGCCCAGCAGACGAGGCTGTAGCTGACGGAAAAGGAGAACAAACCCGTTCCCGCCAGGAGCCGCCAATCGGACCGGGCGGAGGGAAGGGGCAGGCCCCGGACGACGATAAAGAGTCCGAGGGGAACCATGGCGAGGAAGAACCTGACCCCCGAGAAGGTCAGGGGCGGAATGTCCTGCACACCCAGCTTGATGAAGAGCCAGGTGGACCCCCAGATCAAAGTCAGGGCCGCCCAGATCACGGCCACTCCCGCGCGGCTCATGGTCCTCCCCGTTCCCCCGCCGCCTGCACGACCGAGGATCGCACGTTTCAAGTCTGGCGGCACAAAAAGGAAAAGAGGGGCCCGAGGGCCCCTCTTTCATCGTTCCCGTTCAGGAAACTCAGCCGTTGACCGGGCGGACGTGCTCGGCCTGGGGGCCCTTCTGGCCCTGAACCACCTCGAGCTGGACCTTCTGGCCCTCGGCGAGGGTCTTGAAGCCGTTGCCCTCGATGGCGGAGAAATGGACGAAGGCGTCCCCGCCCGTCTCCAGAGTGATGAAACCGTAGCCCTTCTTCTCGTTGAACCACTTCACTGTTCCGTTGACCACTGCTAACTCCTGTTTCTTTGAATCACCATCTCAACAAACCGTTTGTTGAAGAGGGTTCGCCAAGGAGTTTATCATGGGCTGGCCTGGATGTCAACCGTCCCTTCCCCTGGGGACGCATCCCCCGGGGCGTTCTGGAGCCCCCGATTCGGCCATCCGGCGCGGCTTGAGGTGGGGCGCATGTTCCGTTTCTTCAGAAGAAGGCGCCGCGAGCGCATCCTTTCGGAGCCGTTTCCTCCCGAATGGCGTCGGATGCTCCGCCGCGACGCGGCGGTCCTGCGGGCCCTGCCGGAGGACCACTGGAAGCGATTGGAGGACGACCTCCGCCTCTTCATGGCCGAGCGGGACTGGGAGCCCTGCGGGGGCCTGCGCGAACGGGAGGAGATGCGGGTTCTCATCGCGGCCCAGGCCTGTCTCCTCACCCTCGGAAGATCGGTGGACGCCTTCGATCACGTGCGGACCATACTCCTCTACCCCGCCCGATACGTCGCCCGAGAAGCCGTGGAAGACGAACTGGGAGTCGTGACGGAGGACCTGGACGACCGCGAAGGCGAGGCCTGGGAGCGGGGGCAGGTCGTCCTCTCCTGGAGCGAGGTCTCCGCGGACGCGAAGCGGGCCGACGGCCGAAACCTCGTCCTCCACGAATTCGCGCACCAGATCGACCTCCTTGACTTCCTGGACGGAGCCCGCCCCGCCCCCCAGGATCGGGAGCGCTTCGCCCGCTGGCGGGAGACTTTCATGGGGGCGTTCGACACCTTCGCGGATGCCGTGGACAGAGGCAAGAAAGTCCGTGTGCTCGACCCTTACGGCGCCGAGGACGAGGCCGAGTTTTTCGCCGTGTCCACGGAAGCCTTTTTCGAGAGGCCGTCGGACCTGAAGCGCCACTACCCTGACCTCTACGCCCTCCTCACCGAATACTTCGCCCTCGATCCCGCGGCCTGGACCTGGTAGGGGCCCTGCCGCCCCCCCCCGCCTCCGTCCCTCCCATCCTTCGCGGAACCTTCCGCCCCCCACCCGGTCTCATGGGTTGTAACGGACAGGAGGCGACCATGAGACGGACGATGAAGACCCTGATGGCGGCGGGCGCGATGGCCCTGGGACTCCCCTTGCTGGCGGCGGGCCCCTCGGGATTCACGGTGGAAGTCCTTGTGGACGGGGCCCCGCGCCCCGAGTACGCGGCGGGAGGCAAGGTATACGTGGAGGCCCTGCGCGGCAGGGAGTACGCCCTCCGGCTCACCAACCCTCTGGGACGGCGCGTGGCCGTTGCCCTGTCCGTGGACGGGCTGAACACCGTCAACGCCCAGCGCACGGACCCCGCCCGGGCCACGAAGTGGGTGCTGGATCCCTACGAGACGGTCGTGATCTCGGGCTGGCAGGTGAATGGGGGGGAGGCGCGCCGGTTCTTTTTCACCGGCGAGAAGAAATCGTACGGCGCGTGGCTGGGTCAGATGGAGAACCTCGGAGCCATCGAGGCCGTCTTCTTTGCGGAGAAGGTCTGCAGACCCGTCGAACCGGAGGTTCGAGGCGGAGTCTTGGGCGGCGCGGCGTCCGCCGACGAGGGCGCGGCCAGACGCGAGCGCCCGGCGCCCCAGGCCTCGGCGCCCTCCTCCAGGAACCAGGACTCCAAGTCCATGGAGAAGGGATCGGATCTTTCGGACGACTACGCGGCCACGGGAATCGGGCGCCGCATGCGCCACAGCGTGAACCGCGTGAGTCTGGATCTTGAGGAGACCCCGTCCGCCTCGGTGCGCATCCGATACGAGTTCCGGCCCCAGCTGGTCGCCCTGGGAGTGCTCCCTCCTCCTCCTCCGAAGCTGCGCCCCCTGGACCGACGCGAGAGAGCCACAGGATTCGAGGGGGCCTGGTGCCCGGACCCCTCCGCCGGACGCTGACGCTCACCCATCCCTACCCCTCCTTCTCTCCACAGGGGACGGGGCCTCCGGCGCCCCGTCCCCGCCTTTTTTCCCGGTGCCCTCCGGGTACACCTCCTGCGCCGCCTCCCTCCCCACCTCCCGGCCCTTCCGTTCCTGTGGTACAAGGGAAGCCATGCGGCGACGGTGGGTTCGCATCGTGGGCTGGGGGGCGGTGGGCCTCCTGCTTCTCCTGTTCGTCCTGGGGATTGTCCTGAGACGGACGCCACTGGTGGACCGGTACTGCGAGCGCGTTCTCCTGAGCGCCCTGGCCCGCACCGGGGGGACCTTCACCGCGGAGAAACGCCAGGGGACATTGCTCTCGGGTCTTCAGCTCGACGGCGTGAGGGTGGCCGTGCCGGGCCGTTACGAGGTGACCGCACGGCGCCTTCGCGTTCGTCTCCATTCCACTCCCCTCTTGGCCGGGGTCTTCTCGGCCAAGAGCCCGTCCGTGGAAGGGCTCAAAATCGTGGTGTGGGCCCATCCCGCCCCCCCTCTGGAGGGATCTTCCCCCTCCTCCAACCCGATCCCACCCTGGCTCCTGGTCTCGGTGTCCGGGCTTCGGGTGGAGGGAGCCCTCCTGGAGATCCGGGAGGGCGAGGCGCCGGCTCGCCCCGCGGCCGTCCGCGGGATTTCGTTGTCCGGAGATCTCTCCATCGCGGCGGGACGCCTGACCGTCGACGGTCTCCGCCTCGCCGTCCGGGAGGCGCCCGGATTACCCGGGCCCCTGAGCGCCCAGGGCCGCCTGACTTGGATCCCACCGGACGGTTTCAAGGGGTCCCTTCGCCTCAGGACTCCCGCCTCCTCCGCGTTTATCACGGGCTCCGCCTCGGCCCTCGGAACACTCCGGCCCGTGCTGGATCTCAACGCATCCGTGTCCCCTTTCGCCTTGCGCGAATGGGACCTCGGGATCGAGGGTGCGCCGGATTTCCATTTCACGGGCAACCTGGCCCTTTCCCTGAAGGAGGGCCGCTGGCGATGGAAGTCCGACCTGCGCGACCCGAATCTGGGCGTCCTTCGCTCGGAGGGTACCGCGAGGTTTCTGGAAGGCGAATGGATCTTAGAGGGGGAGGCGGAGAGCCCGTCCCTGAGCCTGGCCCCTTTTTGGGCCGCGCCCCCCGATCGCGTCGCCAACCTTTCCGGATCCGCGAGGTTCACGATCCGACTCCCGAGACGCGGAGGGCCGGCATGGACTGCCCGGGCGAACTTGGGACCTTCCTCCGTCTGGGGATTCCCCGTGTCCTTTGCGGAGCTGAACGGCCGGGGAAGCTCCGGCGAAGCCGACCTGGAGGGTGCGGCGGCGAGTCCCCTCTCGGGGCGGGGCTCCGTTCACGTCTCCTGGGACGGCAAGGAGGACCTCCTCCGGCTGGGTCTATCGGGCGATGCGGCCATCCTGCCGCAAATCCTCGACCGCCTGGACCTCCTCCCGGAGTTGCCCGCGCCCTTGCGCCTTCCTGTCGCCCCCGTCCGAGTAAGTCGCCTGGACCTGACCTGGCAGGGGGACGCCTTTCACCTCGAGGCGGAGGCCGACGACGACTCCGGCGGCGGCTATTCCGGCGCCCTGTCCCTTACCCCGGGACGTCCGGTCGAGTGGAGAGCGGTCTGCCGATCGGTGTCCCCAGGCACGTGGGGTCTTCCGGGAGAGGGCCCGTGGAACTTCTCCGCCCGCTTCGAAGGATCCTCCCTGGATCGGGGCCGCATCTTCCTCGAAACCTCCCCCTCCTCCTGGTCGGGCGTGAACCTGGGTCCCTTCCGGACCGAGGTGGAGGTCACGGATTGGGAGGTTTTCCGCCTCTCCCCCGCCGAATCCCTCACCTCCCTCGGAAGGATCTCCGTGAAGGGATCGGTGGGACCGGCGGGACGCCTCGACCTGGAGGTCCGGGTCCGCGAGGCGCCGCTGGAAACGTGGGGGTCTCTGTGGACCGTACCGCTTTCCGGGACGGCCGAAGCGGAGGGGGCGCTTTCGGGGGAGGCGAACGCCCCTTCGGTGGCCGGCAGAATCCTTGTCCACCGCTTCTCGGGATGGGGTCTCGGGGCCTCGAAGGTGGAGATCCAGGGACAATGGGGCCCCCGGGAGAGACGGGTCTCCGCGGACTGGAGGGAACTCGAAACGGGCGGAACGCCATTGGGTGACGGGACGGCCACCTTCGGAGAAGTGGGCGGCGAGTCCCGGATGGATCTTCGCACGGGCTTTGGAGCCGGGAGGGTTCTGTACGCCTCCGCCGCCGGGGTCTTGGCCGGAGCCCGCGGGGACCTGCGGCTGGAGAAGCTTCGGATGGAGTTGGAAGGGCGGCCCTTCGACCTGACGGCCCCGGGCCGCGTGGCTTGGGATTCCACGGCCTTCTGGTGGGAAGGCATCGAGCTCAAGCGGAACCAAAACAGCGTGGCCACGGCGGGCCGGTTCCGATTCGCCGAGGATGCCCTCCCCGCCTCGCTGGAGGCCCGGATCGCCGCGAAGCACCTTCCCCTGCGGTTTCTTCCCCTCCTGCCTGGACCGAACACCCTGACAGGATTTGTAACGGGCGAGCTCACCTGGGTGGGTTCCTTGGAAGATCCCGAGCTCAAAGGAGAGCTCGCGCTTCTGGACCTGCGCCTGCGAATCCCCGACAGCGACCTGTTCGTTCTGGGCGGGGCCCGGCTCGCCGCGGAGGGGCGGCGACTGAGGATCTCCGAATCCTCGCTGACCACGACGGAGGGAGGCTCGGCCACCCTCGGAGGAACCTTGGAATTCCGGGGACTTCTCATCCGGGATATGAACCTCAACGCCAAGGGCGACGATTTTCCGATTGTATTCGGCACGGACTTCTCGGGAGCGGCCGATTTCGACGTGACCCTCAGGGGCCCCCTCTCCCGGCCGTTTTTGGAAGGTACGACGCGGATTATAAGGGGCCGGATTCAACTCCCCGAGCTCGCGCGAATGGAGCCGATCCCCTCCTCCATCCGGTTCGTCAACGCACCTCCCGGATCCCCCCTGGCCGAGGCCCCCAAGGCCGAAGAGATTGTGGGCCCCCTGCGGGGCGCCTTGCGGATCCGGAGCGAGGGCAAGCTCTGGGCCACCAACCGCAGTCTGCTGGCGGAGCTGGCGGGCGAGCTGACGCTTCGCCTGCGGGAGGACGGGGAGGTCCTCGAGGGGAGCCTGGACATTCTCCAGGGCCGGTACGTTTTCCAGGGTTTGAAGTTCGACCTGAGCGATTCCCGGATCTTCTTCAAGGGCACGACGGACTGGACTCCCTACCTGGATCTCAAGGCCCAAAGGGAGTCCGCGGGGGCCGTCGTGACCGCCCGCGTGACCGGACCGGCCGCTCGTCCCGAACTCGGGCTGAGTTCCTCTCCGCCGATGGAAGAGGGCGACATCCTCGCCACGCTCCTCTTCGGGCGGGCCTCGGACGATTTGACGGCCGGCGAAAACCAGCGGTGGGGATCGGCCGCCGCCGCCCTGGCTCTGCAGTATCAGGCGGGGCCCCTTCTGGACTCGGTCAAGGAGCGCCTGGATCTGGACGCCTTCCAGTTCGGATCCGACTCCACCGGAGCCGCCCAGGTCGGATTCAGCAAGTTCATCGGGGACAGGACCGTCCTCGAGTACCGCCAGACCTTCGGGGCCCTTCCCGAGGGCCGCCTCAATCTCCGCTACCGGATCAACCGGCACCTCAGCGTCCAGTCCGAATCCTCCACCCTCGGGAAATCGGGCCTCGACCTCCTGTGGGAGCAGAGTTACTGATGGGCCGCGCGCTCTGGC
>JBFLVU010000019.1:0-22185 GCA_040758175.1 Acidobacteriota bacterium
CGCCATCGCGTACCGCAAGCTGTACGACATCCCCGGGGATTGGGGCACGGCCGTCAACGTCCAGACCATGGTCTTCGGGAACCTCGGAGAGACATCGGGAACGGGGGTGGGCTTCACGCGGGACCCGGCCTTGGGCGAGAACCGGATGTACGGCGAATTCCTCATGAACGCCCAGGGCGAGGACGTGGTGGCGGGCATTCGCACGCCCAGGCCCATCGCCGAGCTCGGACAGGTGCTCCCACAGGCCTACGACCAGCTCGTGGGCATCCGGAACACCATCGAAAGGCACTTCCGGGACATGCAGGACTTCGAGTTCACCATCGAGGAGGGGCGGCTCTGGATGCTCCAGACCCGCACGGGAAAGCGCCACCCCTTCGCGGCGGCCCGGATGGCGGTGGACATGGAGACCGAGGGCCTCATCTCCGAGAAGGAAGCGGTCCTCAGGCCCGAGGCCGACGGCATCGCCGCCTTTCTGTCGCCCATCTTTGACGCGGGCGCGAAGCTCCAAGCCGTAAGGGAGAAGCGCATCGTGGCCAAGGGACTCCCTGCGGGGCCGGGTGGCGCCTCGGGCCGGGTCGTGTTCAACGCGGTGGACGCGGAGGCGTGGGCCAAGCGGGGCGAAAAGGTCCTCCTCGTCCGCAAATTCACGAGCCCAGAGGACATCCGCGGCATGAACGCCGCCCAGGGGATCCTCACGGGCATGGGCGGAATGACCTCTCACGCGGCCCTGGTGGCCCGCCAGATGGGGAAGGTCTGCATCGTCGGGTGCGGCGCCCTCGACATCGACTATGCCAAGGGGGAAATGCAGGTAGGGGATAGCCTCATCCGGGAGGGGGACTGGCTATCCATCGACGGATTCACCGCCGAAGTGATCCTCGGCCAGCTTCCCACCCGCCCCAGCGAGGTCCTCCAGGTCGTTTCCGGGGAGCTGAAGCCGGAGGAGAGCCGCAACTTCCAGCAATTCGACAAGCTCATGTCCTGGGCGGACAAGTACCGGCGCCTCGAGGTCTGGACCAACGCCGACACGCCCGGCCAAGCCGCCACGGCCGTCAAGCTGGGGGCCCAGGGAATCGGGCTGTGCCGGACCGAACACATGTTCTTCGAGGGGGACCGGATCCACTACGTGCGCAGGATGATCCTCTCGGAATCCAAGGAGGACCGCGAGAAGGCCTTGGCCCACCTCTTCCCCATGCAGAAGGAGGACTTCGTCGGGATTTTCAAGGCCATGAACGGCCGGCCCGTCACGGTGCGCCTCCTGGATCCTCCTCTGCACGAATTCCTTCCTTCTAGAGAGGCGCTTAAGCCGGCAATCTTCGCGCATAAGGTTAAGGCTGTCGCTGACGAATTGCGCGTTTCCCCTGAGGAAATCGAAGATCGGATCGAGGGCCTGCACGAAAACAACCCCATGCTCGGCCACCGTGGGTGCCGGCTGGGAGTGACCTATCCCGAGATCTACGAGATGCAGATCCGGGCCATCCTCGAGGCCGCCTGCGAGGTCGCCCGGGAGGGCCTGCCCGTCCGACCCGAGGTCATGATCCCCATTGTGGCCACGGCCGAGGAGATGCGGATCTTCGAGGGAATGACCCGGCGGATCGCCAAAGAGGTCTTTAAAAAGACGGGCGTCAAGGTGGCTTACCTCGTGGGCACCATGATCGAACTTCCCCGGGCCTGCATGGCGGCCGGTTCCATCGCCAAGCACGCCGAGTTTTTCTCCTTCGGAACCAACGACCTGACACAGACGGCATGCGGGATTTCCCGGGACGACGTGCGGGGGTTCCTCGGTGAGTACGTGGAGCAGGAGATCTACCCCGTGGACCCCTTCCAGCGCATCGACCGGGAGGGAGTGGGCGAACTCATGAAGATCGCCGTGAAGAGAGGGCGCCGGAGCCGGCGCAAACTGCAGATCGGAATCTGCGGCGAGCACGGGGGGGAGCCGAACTCCGTCGAGTTCTGCCACGCCATCGGCCTCAATTACGTATCCTGCTCGCCCTTCCGCGTCCCCGTGGCGCGCCTTGCGGCCGCCCAGGCAGCGCTCAAGGAATAGCCGAAGGGCCGGGGTGGCGGGTACCCGCTTTTCAATACGCTCCAACGTATCTGGTTCGCCAAAATCCCCCCGAAAGGGGGGATTCTCGCTTGAAGGGGTCTCCGCTATCATGGACGCGGGTGCGAGAGGGGGGCGGGGATGGGCGAGCACGAACCGAACGCCACACCGTGCGTGAATCCGGCCACGGGTGAAGTCTTCGCGCGATCCCCCCTGCACTCCCTTGAGGATTTGCAGTTCGCCATGGGGGCGGCCCGCCGCGCCCAACCCGGCTGGGCGGCTCTTTCGCCCAAGGAGAGGGCGCGGCGGATCCTTCCCCTCCGGGATCGCCTCGTTTCCCGCGCCGACGACCTAGCCCTCGTCCTCTCGCGCGACAATGGCAAAACCCTCACCGACGCCCTGGCCACGGAGATCCTGCCCGCCGCCATCTCGGTGACCTACTACGCCCGAAGGGCGCCGCGATTCCTTCGGCCGCGGAAGGCCGGCGCGGCCACGTGGCTCCTGGCCAACAAGCGTTCCGTCGTCCAGAGGGTGCCCTGGGGCGTGGTGGGCATCATCTCTCCGTGGAACTACCCCTTCGGCATTCCCTTCCATGAGGTGGTCATGGCCCTCCTGGCGGGGAACGCCGTCCTGTTGAAGACGGCCTCCGAAACCCAGGCGGTGGGTCTGGCGCTGGCGGACGTCATCCGGTCCGCGGATCTCCCGGACGGCCTCTTTTCCTTCCTCAACCTGCCCGGCCGCGTGGCAGGCCCCGCCTTCCTGGAGGCGGGCGTGGACAAGCTCTTCTTCACCGGCAGTGTCCCCGTGGGAAAGGCCCTCATGGCCAAGGCCGCGGAAACCCTGACGCCCCTGTCCCTGGAATTGGGCGGCAACGACCCCATGCTCGTCTGCGAGGATGCGGACGTGGAGCGGGCAGCCGCCGGAGCCCTCTGGGCGGGATTCCAGAACGCCGGGCAGTCGTGCGGGGGCGTGGAGAGGATCTACGTTCACGAGAGGGTGCATGAACGCTTCCTGGCGGCCCTCAAGGAGCGCGTGGAGGCGCTCCGCGTGGGTCCGGGAGACGGCTTCGAGAACGACATGGGCGCCATGACGACGGCCAAACAGCTGGAGACCGTCCGAGAGCACGTTCGGGATGCCCTGGCCAAGGGAGGCCTACTGCATGCTCGAGCCAGCGCCCCCGAAGGCGGCCCCGGTCTGTTCCACGACGCCGTCGTCCTCGCCGAGGTCAATCACGACATGGTCACCATGCGGGAGGAGACCTTCGGACCGGTGGTGGGCGTCATGAAGGTGAAGGACATGGAGGAGGCCGTGGCCTTCGCCAACGACTCCACCTTGGGTCTCACGGCTTCGGTTTGGAGCCGGAACCGCAAGAAAGCCAAAGCGCTCGCGTCGCGCCTGCAGGCGGGCGCCGTGACGATCAACGACCATCTCATGAGCCACGGCCTGCCGGAAACGCCCTGGGGAGGCTTCAAGCAGTCGAGTCTGGGCCGGACCCACGGCCAAATCGGTTTCGACGAGATGACTCAGCCCCGAGTCGTGGTGGACGACCTCCTCGGCTTCGCCGCCCGCGACCTCTGGTGGCACCCCCACGGCCGGGAGGTCTACGAGGGGCTCAAGGGCCTCGTCCTGGGCCTCTACGCCCGCTCCCTCGGCACACGCCTGGGAGGTTGGTTCAAGGCGCTGAGGATCTTTCCCCGCATGTTCCGCCGGAGCGGCTGAAACCCAACGGAAGGCCCTTGAAACGAAGCGCGGAGGCCCCCCAGGGGCCCTCCGCGCTTGTTCTCCCCTCCATCGAGAGGGTGACGTTTCGCCGCTACCACGGACCCTCGGCGGGGCAAAGGCCATTGTACGCGGCCACCTCGTAGTACCAGACCGTGTATCCCGGCGGCGGGTCCTCACCGGAGGTGTCGATCCACTGCTTGTTGGCCGTCGCCTCGTCCATGTCTCTGGCGTTCGTGGCCACGGGGCTCCAGGAACCGTGGGGAAGGCCCGGATCGTGGGTCCGGTAGACGTTGTAGCCCGTGACCTGGTCGGCCTGGTTCGAGTCCATGAAGTTCAGGATCGGATAGTCGTTCCCGTCGGTGGTGAGCGTGACGCTGTAGATGTAGACGGGCTCGTCGGGCGGGACGCAGAGAGCGCCGTAGACCATCCCGCAGTCCCACCGCGTACAGTCCTCCCCGCTGGTCAAAGTGATGAAGTCCGTCTGGCCCGTCGTCGTGTCCGCGTCGCTGTCGTAGCCGTCGTTGCCGCCCTGGTCCTTGGGGCTGAACGCGTACTCGGAGGAGGGGAGGAAGAACTTGACGAAGTAGGTGGACCCGTAGGTGAGTCCGTTGAAGCGGTAGCCCCCGGCGGGATCCGTAACCACCTCCTGAAGCCACTGGTACGAGTCGTTGTAGAGCTTTACGACGGCCCCCGAGATTCCCGGTTCGCCGGCGTCCTGCACACCGTCGCCGTCGTCGTCGCGCCAGACTAGGTTGCCGATGGCGATGGGCTCCACCGCCGTCACCTGCGTCGCGGTGTTGTCCGAAGGGTCCGGGTCGCCCTCGGCGAGGCTCACCGCGGCGGACACCGTGGCCGTCCCCACCCCCGAGGTCTGAAAGACGGCCGTCAGGGTCGTGGTGGCGCCTCCCCCGAAATCCCCCAGAGAGGCGTGGAGTTCGCCCGGCGCCCCCTCGGTCCACCGGGGATCGCTGGCGCCCGCGTCGAAGGTCAGGGTTGCGGATCCGGTTGTGGCCAGCGTCGTGTCGAGGCTCACGGCGGAAGCCCCGCCGGTCGTTTCGTTCGTCAGCGTACAGGTGTAGGTCACGGGCCGGCTGGTGAGCACCGGCTCGGGGGAGTCGGTGAGCTGAAGGGAGAGATCGGGGAGCGCCGTGGTGAAGGAGAACACGGACGATTCGGAAGTCCCGCAAGGGTTGTGGGCCACGACCTTCCAGTAATAGGTCGTGCCGGGAAGGAGGGACCTTGTGGTGAAGGACTTCGTGAGTCCCTCGCTCACGAGGGAAGCTGGCGGGTTCACCGTGTCGAGGTAGAGGTCGTAGCGCAGGGCCCAGGAGGCGTCGGTCCAATCAAAGCGCATGGAGGTCGCGGCGTCCGTGGCGGCGTCGCCAGGGGATTCCAGGGAGAAGGTCCCGGGACCCGCCGTGCAGCACGAGGAGAGGTCCTCCACGTGGAGACCGTACAGCCCAGCCACATAGAGCCTGTCGCCTTGAAAGACCGCCTCGTACGTCTGGTCGGGAAGACCTAGGAGGGTGCCGGCCTGGGTGGGTGAGGTAGGATTGGACACGTCGAGAAGGGTTACCCCGTATACGTCGGCCACCGCCGCCATGCTGCCCGAGACGTGGATCCTCAGGCTGTTCCCGCGGAGCGTGAAGGATCCGGCCAGGGTGGGCGAGCCCGGATCGTCGACATCGAAGATCTGCACATCCGAACTTCCCGCCGCCACGAGGGCGTAGCCGTCCATGAGGGCTACACCCGTGGCGGGTCCGCCGGTCGGAGCACTGCCCTCTTCTACGGGAGCGGAGGGATTGGAGACGTTGATGATGCGCAGTCCCTGCCCGTAGTCCGCCACGTAGGCAAAGGGCCATTCGAAGGCCACCCACCGGGCGCTCCCAGGAGTGTTGTAAAGGCCCGCTCTGCCCGGCGCCGCAGGATTGGAGACGTCCACCACATCAAGGCCCACGCTTCCCGCCGCCACAAACGCGTAGTTACCGTGGACGGCGCAATGGACCGGATTGGACCCGGAATAGGCTCCCAGTTCGACGGGTGCCGAAGGCGCCGTCACGTCGAACAAGCGAAGGCCATGGTCGTACTCGGAGAGGAATGCCGTGCTCCCGTGGAGTGTCACGGAAAGACTGCGCGAGGGTCCAGGGGTGGTCGAAAGATGAGAAACGGTCGGCAGGGAAGAGACGTCCAGGGCCAGCATTCCCTCCTGGTCAGCCGTTATGAATGCCGTCTGGCCGTCGGTGGCAATCCCCGTCCCACCCCCGAAGGACTCGTCGAAGTATCCAACCTCCGCAATGGCGGAAGACTGGCTCACATCCAGGATGCGCAGGCCCGCGAAGTCGTCGGCCACGTAGGCCGTGGACCCCGAGAGAACCACGTGGAATGCGTTGCCGGGGTCATCCCAAGTGCCGATTTCCAGGGGGTGAAGGGGGTCGGAAAGGTCCATGACCTTCAATCCGGCCGTCGAATCGCACACATAGGCCGTCGGGCCTTCCACGGCGATCCACTCGAAGAGGGCACCGGGCGGGACCAGCGAAGTTTGGGCCGGGTTGGCAGGATCCGCCAGGGAGAAGGTCCGCAACCCCCATTCCCCGTCGGCTACGTAAAGGACATCTGCGACCCTCGTCAGGCACTCCACCAGTTGTGGAGAATCCATGGGAACCGAATTCACCAGCGCCGGGACGGCTGGATTGGTCGCATCCAGGACCACCAGTGGATTGTTGAACCCGCCGACGTAGACATAGACCGTCGGGCCCACGGCATGGACGGCAACGTCACGGATGTTGGTCATGGAAAAGGTGCCCAGGAGGGCCGGATGGGCGGGGTCCGACACGTCCACGATGCGCAGGCCCGCGCCTTGGTCTGCGGCGTACAGCTTCCCCTCGTGAATCTCCATCCCGCCCCGGAATCCGGAGAAGCCCGACAGAGAGGCCACTTCAAGAGGATAGGCGGGGTCGGCGAGGCTGAACACCTTGAGCTGGGTCATGTTGAGGGGGAGGTAGAGGTAGCCTCCGCTGACCACCGGCTCGCCCTCGTCCGTAAAGGCGGGCAATAGAATCTCTCGGACGAGGACTGGGGCGGAGGGGACAGAGACATCGAGGACCGTCAGGTAAAGCCCATTCGTAAAATAGGCGTAGTTCCCGTTTAGGACGAGAGATCGCAACGGGCCTTGGGTCTGCTCCGGCCACCTCCCGGACTGGCTCATGCAGGTCGTGGTGAAGGATCTCCGAACCCCCGTGGCTGGGGTCTCACCGCAGGGACTGTCGGCGGTCACGTTCCAATAGTAAGTGGCTCCCGGAGTGAGCCCCGACACGATGGTATCGGTTCCTCCGAGCCCTTGCGCGAAAAGAGGGGGAGGATCAGAGGTGCCGAGGTAAAGCCGGTAGGAGTTGGCGCCCGCACTCGCGACCCACCGGAGTGAAAGGGAAGTGGGAAGCATCGAGGCCCCGTCACTCGGAGTGGCGAGGTCGAAGGCCCCGGGGATCGGCGCGGTGGTGAAAGACCCGCTGGCGGAGGTCGTCCCGCAGTCGTTGTTGGCCTCCACGCGCCAGTAGAAGGTCGTCGCCGGGGGGAGGCCCTCGGCCTGCCACCAGGAGGAGGTGAGGCCGGCCTCCACCAGATTCTGCGGGGGATCCACCGTGTCCACATACACGTCGTAGCTCAGGGCCCCGGAGGCGTTTTCCCATTCGAAGGTGGCGGAACACGGCGCGTAAGCGGATCCGGGGGCGGGGAATTCCAGATCGAAGGCCCCGGGCGGGCCCGCGCAGCAGGAGGACAGGTCCTCGATGACGAACCCGAAATCGTCGGCAACGTAGAGGGAGCTTACCACCAGGCGGGCCTGCCATGCGTTGCCGGGGGTGTTCAGGGTTCCGGACAGCGTCGGGGCGGCGGGATTGGTCACGTCGAGGAGGAGGACGCCCGTGCCGTAGTCGGAAACGAAGGCTGTGGAACCGGAGACCTCCACGTTCATCGCATTCCCGGGCGTATCGTAGGCTCCCACCTCGATGGGTGTCGCCGGATCGCTCACATCCACGACGCGAAGTCCTGCGGCGCCCGCGGCGACGTAGGCATAGCTCCCCGACACCGCCACGGCGACCGCGTCCGAGGGGAAGGAGAGGGATCCGAGAGGGGCCGGATGGACGGGATCCGACAGGTCCAGGATGCGCAGCCCTCCATTCGCGTCGGCGAGGTAGGCGCGACCGGCGTCCAGCGCCACCATGCGCGCGCCTCCGGGCGTGTCCAGGCGGAAGACCTCGTGCGGGTCGGCTGGGTCGGAGACGTCCAGGACCACGAGGCCGTAGGTGTTGGCGCAGAAGTAGGCGAGGGTGCCGGACACGGCGCAGGAGAACCCGAAACGGTCCGTGTACGACCCGAGGAGGACGGGCGTCGCGGAAGTGCTCACGTCCACAAGGTGGAGGCCCCCGTATCGCTCGGACACGAAGGCCGTGTTCCCCGAGACCGTGACCGAGCGGAGGGACCCCCCGGGCCTTGACCAGAGTCCGAGTTGGACGGGCGCGGAGGGGTCCGAAACGTCCATGACCGCGAGGCCTTCAGAATACCTGGCCACGTAGGCAAGGCTCCCGTTGGTGTGCAGAGAGAGCGTGGACTCCTCTGAATCGTCCCGATAAGCCAGTTCTCCCATGGCGGCGGGAGCGGACACGTCGAGAATCCGGAGCCCCCCGAAATCGTCGCCCACGAAGGCCCGGCTCCCATCGAGCCAGACATGCATGGCGACGCCGGGCGTATCGATCTGCCCCAGGAGAGCGGGCGCCGAGGGTGCGGTGACGTCCAGGGCCTTGATGCCGTCGGGACCGTCGCACAGGAAGGCCGTAGCTCCGGAGAGGACGATCCATTCGGTGTAGTTGGCCGTCACGTAAGAGCCTACTTCCACGGGAAGGGCCGGATTGGAGAGGCTGAAGACCCTCATCCCGTTGGTGGCATCGGCCACGTAGAGGTATTCGCCCGATCGGGCGACGCTTTCGGGCCAATCCCCGAGATCCACGGCGGTGAGGAGCACGGGGGCGGCGGGATTCGTCACGTTCATCACGACCAGCCCGTCGTAGGCGTCCACCACATAGGCGTACTTGGTGAAGGCCTTCTCATACAAAGTGAGGTCCCTGGCGTGCGAGGTGGCGAGTGTGCCGATGATAGAAGGCGAGGTGAGGGGGGAGAGGCTGACGACCCGCAGGCCCGAGGTCTGGTCTGCCGCGTAGAGCAGGCCCCCGTAGAACTCCATCCCGCCTCGAAGGCCCGCGAAGCCGCCCAGGGTGGAGACCTCGGAGGGAGTCTCCGGGTCGGCAAGGTCGTAGATCTTGAGCGTTCCGTTGGTCAGGGGAGCGAAGAGATACCCTTCCGCCACGAGCAACTCTCCCTCGTCCACTGGCGCGGGAAGGGGGAGTTCCCGGACGACGGAAGGATGGGCGGGATCGGAAACCTCCAGCACCGTCAAGTAAAGGCCGTTCCCATAATAGGCGTACGCACCGTGGACCACCGAGGAACGGACCATACCATACGGCTTCTCGGGCCAGCGCCCCACCCGGGTCGAGCACCCCGTGGTGAAGCTCCAAGGGCCGTCCGAGGAAAGGACCGCGCCGCAGGGCGTTCGGGCCTCAACGTCCCAGTAGTAGGTGGCTCCCGGCGTCAGCCCCTCGACCGAGGTTTCCGTCGCGGTCAGCCCAGAGGTGTGAAGGGGAGGCGGGCTGGTCGTGCCCAGGCGGAGATCGTAGGACGTGGCGCCGTCGCTTGGAGTCCAGTAGAAGGCCGCGCCCGTGGAGAGGCTAGCGGAGGCGTCCGGCGGGTGGAGGACGGTGAAAGCGCCCGGAGTGGGATCGCAGATCGTGGTGGAAGCGTCGGCGGAGTTGTTGGCCGCGGACGGGTCGAACACCGAGCCCGACACCTCCGCGTGGGCGGCCACCGTCCCCGGAGGCCCCACGGTGAAGGCCGCGGATAGAGAATCCGTGGCGCCCGAGGCCATGGCGCCCACGGACGCCGTCAAGGTCCAGGTCCCGGCGTCCCACGACCAGCGCGGGTCGCTGGATCCAGGGAGGAAGGCCAGGGTCGTCCCAGAAGGCGAGAAGGTCTCGGTGACGGTCGGGGCAGTGGCGTCCGGGCCTCCGTTGGACAGGGAGAGGGTGTAGGTCAGAGTGGTGGTCTCGGGAACGGGGTCTGGAGCCTCGATGAAATCCGTAATGGCCAGATCCGCGCTCGGCGCGACGGTTGTGGAGACAGAGGCCGAGTCGTTTCCCGAATCGGGATCGGAGGTAGAGGAGGAGACGGAGGCGTCGGCCCTAAGGGAGCCGGTCCCCGAAAGGGCGAAGACGGCGTCGAGGGAGGTAGAGGCCCCGTCGGCCAGGCTCCCCAGGTCGGCGGTGAGGGTAAAGGTCCCCGAATCCCATACCCACCGGGGGTCGCTCGAGCCGGGGACGAAGGCGACGGAGACCCCGGCGGGGGTCAGGACGAGGGAGGCGACGGCCCCGTCCGCCCCATCGGGTCCGGCGTTTTCGATGTTCAGGCCGTACGTAAGCTCTTGCAGGTTGTTCACGGGATCCGGGGCATCGGTGAAAGAGAGGATCCGAAGGTCCGCCTCGGCGAGGAGGCGGAGGTCCGTTTCCGGCCACCCGTTGACAGGAGGGGTGAACCAGCGCCCGGAGCCCTGAAAGGGGAGGCTCACCGGATCGAAGAGGAGCCGAGCCCGCCAGTGGTACCCTCCGGCTGTGTCCAAACCGGTGACCTGGTTTTGGAGGGCCGCGCCCGAGAGGGTCGAATCGGTCCAGGAAGAGACCTGGAGCCCCGTGCCGTCGAAGGCGGCGCCGAAGGGCTTGACCTCCGTCTGGAGGCGGAGGCTGCCGCGCCCGAAGGGGGAGCGGCCCAGGGCCTCGATCCGGAAGCCGTCCCGGTCGTCGGAGAGGCCCAGGGGAGCGATGGGCGCCGAATCGTCGAGGCGCCGCTGTTGAGGGGTCAGGGCAAGGCCCCCGCCCCCGCCGTAGAAGAGGGCCACGCGGCCTTCGTCGGATTGTCCGTTGTCATACCCCTGGGCGCAGATCAGGAGGTCCGCCCTGCCGTCCCCATCCACGTCCCCCGCCGAGGAGGTCCCGAGGCCGAAGTACTCGCCGGCCTGGATGCCCTCCCACGTGGTGGCCGCGGGTGCGGACGGACCCGAGGCGGAGCCGTAGAAGGCCCACGCCTTGCCGCAGTCGGACCCGGCGGAGCCGTCGAAGGCGAGGGCCCCGGCGGCAAAGTCGGAATATCCGTCCCCGTTCCAATCGCCACCACCCGAAAGGCCGTACCCGAACTGCGCGTTGGCTTGGTCGGATTCGGCGGCCCAGTACGGAGCGGCGGCCAGACCCGAAGCCGAGCCCTGGAAGAGGCACACCCGTCCCTCATGGTACTGCCCGGAAGAATGCTCCGTGGCGCCCACGAGGAGGTCCGAATAGCCGTCGCCGTTCACGTCTCCCGCGCCCGCCGCACGCCATCCGAATCGTTCGGATTCGCCGTCGCTCGTGGCGGACCAGTCGAAGTTCGCGGGCGTGCCGGAATCCCCCAGGCCCGTGGCGGAGCCGTGCCAGACGAACACGCGCCCCTGGCTCCCGTTGTACGCGTACTCGGCGACAAACACGTCCGAGTATCCATCGGCGTTCACGTCCCCGGCGGAGCCGACGGAATTCCCGAACCACGCTTCGGCCTGGTCGCTGGCCGCCGTCCAATCGGGAGAGCCAGCCAAGCCGGCGGGCGACCCGTGGAACAGGTAGGCGCGTCCCGGGCAATGGCAGTCCCAGAGGGTGGGCGCGCCCAAGAGGACGTCGGCGTAGCCGTCGCCGTTCACGTCACCCGCAGAAGCCACGGGATTGCCCATGGTCCGGTAAGCGAGATTGGATTCGAAGGCCCAGTCGGGAGATCCGCCCAGGCCCGTGACGGAGCCCAGGAAGAGAAGGGCCCGGCCCTCGCGTGTTTGACCGTTGCCGTACCCCGCCTCCCCGATGAGGACGTCGGCGTAGCCGTCGCCGTTCACGTCCCCGGCGCCCGCAACGGAGACGCCGAGCCAGCCATCCGGCTGGGTGCCCTCGAGGGTCCAATCGGGCGTGGTGTCGGCGCCACCGGCGGAGCCGAAAAAGAGCTCGACCTTTCCCGCGTTGGCGCCTCCCGCGGTATCGAAGCCGTTGGAGCCCAAAAGAAAGTCGTCGAAGCCGTCGCCGTTCACGTCGCCGGCGGAGGCGAGGGCGGAGCCCCAGTAGGCGTTGACCTGATTGCCCTCCGAACTCCAAGAGGAGGCGGCGCCGAGGCCGTCGGGGCCTCCGTGGAAGACGTAGGCGCGCCCTTCGTCGGCCTGGCCGTTGTCATAGAGAATGGCGCCGGCGATGATATCCGCGTAGCCGTCGCCGTTCACGTCGCCCGCGGTGGAAACGGGGAAGCCCAGGCAGGCCGTGTTCTGGTCGCTCTCGGCGGTCCAGGCCGCCGCTGTCGCGGGACCGCCGGTGCCGCCCATGTAAACGAAGAGCCGCCCCTCACGACTCTGTCCATTCGAGTAATACATGGATCCGATCAGGAGGTCGGCGTAGCCGTCGCCGTCCACGTCGCCCGCGGAGGAGACGGAGAAGCCGTACCGGGCATCCGCCTGATCGGCCTGACCGATCCATGCAGGCGCGGCAGAGAGTCCCCAAGATCCGCCCAGGTACACGAAGGCGGTCCCTTCGTTCAGCTGTCCCTGGTCATAATAGGGTGCGCCGACGGCCACATCGGCGTACCCGTCACCGTTTACATCCCCTGCGGTGGAGACGGATAGCCCGAATGCGCTCGAAGCCTGATCGGCCTCGTCGCTCCACGTGGGAGAGGTCCCCAGTCCCGAGCCGGACCCGAGGAATACAAAAGCAGCTCCTTCGTCGGATTGCCCGTTGTCATACCCGTCCGCCCCGACGACCACGTCGGCGTAGCCGTCGCCGTTCACGTCCCCGGCCGTCCCCGCGCTGGTGCCGAATCGGGCGTACGCCTGATTGGCCTGAAGGGCGCTGGCGGGCCCCGGACTCAATCCCGTCGCGGAGCCGTGATACACGAAGACCACGCCTTCGTCGGTCTCTCCGTCGTCGAAGTAGTAGGCGCCGGCCAAAACGTCCGAATATCCGTCCCCGTTGACATCCCCGGCGGTCGCCGCGGACATGCCCAACTGGGCGCCCGCTTGGCCGCCCTCTGCCGTCCAGTCGGGTGCGGCGGACAATCCGCCCGGGCCGCCGTGGAATACGAAGGCCGCGCCCTCCAAGGATTCTCCGTTCGTATACCCGGAGGCTCCAATGACCACGTCCGAGTAGCCGTCGCCGTTCACGTCCCCTGCCGTTCCCACGACTCGCGCGAAGGAGGCATTGACGACGTTGGGCTCCGCCGTCCACGCCGGCGACGTGGCGAGTCCCGAGGCGCTTCCGTAGAACACGTAGGCGCGCCCTTCGCCGGATTCGCCGTTGTCGTACCCCGGAGCCCCTACGATGACGTCCGAATAGCCGTCGCCGTTCACGTCCCCGGCTGTCCCCGCGCCGTACCCGAAGTTCGCGTCGGCCTGGTCTCCCTCGGCGGTCCAGGAGGCGGTTGTGAGGAGCCCCTCCACCGTCACGGGCCAAGCGGGGGATTCGTCGAAGGTCAGGGAGAGCCCTGCGCCGGAGCCCTGCGCTCCCACCAGCCGGAAAAGGAGGCTCCGGCCCGCCGCATCGGAGGCCCTCAGGTCACCCAGGCGCAGGAGCACCGGGCCGCCCCCCGAGGCACGGAAATCCACGGCCCGGCCGTCGGAAGCGAGGGAGGGGAGGAGGCCCTCCACGGGACCGAAGATTCGGTGGGCCGCCTGGGGAGGGGGGCCCTCGGGCTCATCGAGCGTCCACCGGAAAAGGAGCCCGCGGGGCGAGTTCTCGACGCTCAGACCCACCCCTGGCCGCTCAAACCGCGCAGCCGCCCCGTCCACGCGGGGAAGGGATGTTCCCGCGACGCCCTGCGCGGGGAGGCGCAGGCCCAACCGCCACCGCGGGTCGGCGGAGTCGCGGGGGACGATCCAGATCCCCTCGGGGACGAAGTAAGTCCGGACACCTTGCGCCCGGTTCGGTGCCTGGTAGGCCTCGGGGTGGTCCGTCAGAAAGGTCCTGGCCTGCCACGTGATCTCGTACTCGGACGCCTCGAGCTGGCGCTGAACCGCTTCGAACCAGCCCGCGGGCGCGGGCGGCGGGTCTGCGGCTTCAAGGGAAACCGCGCTTACCAGCCAGAGCGCCGCAGAAAGCGCGACGATTCCACAAGGGAAGGACCACCGACTCCGCCCGGGGGCGGACGCGCGCCGTTCCGGCATGGGATACCCCCTCCTCACGTTCAGGTCAGGCAAAGCACCGCTATGTCCCGGCCAGTCTAGGACATCCCCCCGGGGTCATTCAAGCGGTTTGGTTGGAAATCGGGGAAATGCCTCAGTCGCCGATTTCTCGGGGGATGCTTCGCTTGAGGTTCATGATCTGCATTTCGAGGAGGGCCTTCTCCATGGCCAAACCGGCCTGGGCCATGAAGATCTCCATGCCCGTCAGGTCGGGGAGTTCCTCGCTTCCCCGTCCGCTGTCGCCGTAAAGAAGGGCGATGACGCGGCCCCGGCTCACCATGGGGATGGCCGCCAGCCGGTGCGGCTCGATGGCGCCGATGGCGGCCGTGAAATCCCGATCCACGGCCGACAGGTCCTCCCGGGCTTTCAGGACCGTGAGGCGGTCCGCGACGGCGCCGTCCAGGAAGGAGCCGGCTCCGGAGGGGATCTTCAGGCGGCGCACCTTGGCCATCATAAGTTCGGGGTCTCCCGTCTCGCCGAAGCCTCCGAGGCCGATATAGGCCTCCCGGCGGACCAGGAAGAGGATGGCGCGGTCGAAGTACTCCGCCGCGAGACGTAGGACCAGGAGCGAGATCTCGCTGGACTCCTTGGGGCTGGCCAGTTCGCCCATGAGGCCCTTGAGGAGGGAGAGCTGGTCCCGGATGCGGTCCCCGGGGGCTGGCGACTCGGCGCCCAGGTCGTGGAGGAAGGAAACCACCTCCTCCTCCACGGGGGGGACGAGCCGGTCCACCTCCTCGCAAAACGTTCTGGCGAAGGCCTCGATGGACTTCTCGAACTCGTCCACGCGCAGGCGCGCGAGCCCCGGCTTTTCGAGGATGGCGGCGGCCCCTTGACGCCGGGCCATCCCCAGGAGCGCGTCGTCGCTCAGGTCGGTCATCAAGAGGACCTTCACTTGGGGGAAGCTCTGGACCGATTCCTGAAGGACTTCGAGGCCACCCAGGTAGCCTTCGCGGCTCCGCGTGGACATGAGCAGGTCCACCAGGGACAGGAAGGGGCGCCGGTCCGCAAGGAGCCGCTTGCACGCCGCCACATAGTCGTCGAAGTTCGCCACGGTCACCGCGTCCTCGAAGTGCTCGATGAGGCGCTTCTTGAGGAGGTGGCGGAAGGTGGACTCGTCCGCGCACAAAAGGATCGTGAGGCGGTTTCGAGGCGGGGAAACCCGAAGGGTCCGCGGCGGTGCGGGCGCGTCCGGGCCCGCCTGGGTTGCCGGGATATCGGGCTCCTTGCGGGGGGGCGCAGGCGGCTGGGCCTTGGCGCGCGGGGGGGCGGGCGGCAGGACCTCGGGAACGGAAACCTCCTCGGGTTGAGGAGGGGGAGCCGGACGGGGGGAAGACGCCATGTCGGCCAGGGCCGTGTCGGCCAGAGTCTGGGTCAGGAGCACTTGGGGAGAGAGGGCCTTGGCCAACGGGCAGAAGGGCGGGAAGGCCTCGTCCCCCACGAGATCCTCGCTTTCGGTCAGAAAGAAGGCGAATTCCCCCCGGGTCTCCTGGGTGAGGGACTTGAGCCGGCGGGCCAGTTCCAGCCTCCGTGCCTGCTCCACGAGCTGGGGGTTCAGGGCGCCCGTGTCGAGGAGGCGCTGGAGGACGCCCGAAGGGTTACCGGAGGCGCGCCGGCGGGCATCGGCGATCTCGCCCGCCTCCACAAGACCCGTGGCTTCGAAATAGGCGATGAACTCCCGCTCCTCGAAACCTCCCACGATGTCGGCCAGGTTCCCCTGGTGGAAGTATACGTAGGTGTCCCCGGACTTCGGAACCGTCAGCCGAAGGACGCCGGTGCGGCGGGACACGTTGACGATCTGGAGGATGTCCAGGAGGGAGAGATCTTCCAGACTTCCGCCCAAGCTCATGGCGCGCTCCGCCTCCCCGGTTCCCCCCGGTTTCGACTATAGAAGACCAGAAACCTTTTGTCCATTGGCCTCAGCACGATGGAGGCCTCTGCGGGGAGCGCCCCCGGCGACTCGATCAGGAGTCCGTATCGGCCCGGAGTCAGGTCTCGGAAGAAGAAGTTTCCCTCCCACAGGTCCATGGAAACGGCCACGCCGTCCCCCTCCAGGCGGGCCTTCCCCTCGAGGGGGCGGTCGCCCTCGCCCAGGAATTTGCCGTGGATCAGTCCTCCCGTTGAAGCCGACACGTTCGGGCGCGACCACAGGCGGCAGGGGCGCCCCCGGGGAGGCTCGAAAGCGACGCGGTCCGCGGCGGAAACCGTGACGAGGCGACTTCCGGTGAGGGAGCGAAGGGCCGCGGCCTCCAAATCCGGGCCGATCCGGAGAACCACGTACCGGTGGGGGACCCAGGCCACGGAAAGGAGGGGATCGCAAAAGACCTCCCCGGCGCCGGGCAAAGCGACTTGAAGCCACGCGTGGAGGCGCCCCCCCTGAAGGAGCAGGGGCTCCTGGGAAACCGGAGCGCGGAGTCCCACGACGTACAGGCTTTCCAGGCCTTGAGAATGCAGGAGAAGGCGGGCGACGGCGGAGAATCCCAGACAGGAGGCGCGGCCCCGCTGAAGGACCTGGTCCGGCGTTTCCTCGAACCCGGCGCTTTCGGTGTAGTCGAGCCGGGCGCGCACGGCCTCGAAAACGGCGGAGAGCGCCTCGTCGGCCCTCCGGCACGATGCCAAGGACCTGGAAAGGTCCCTGGAAAAGCCCTCCGGGAGGCCTGGGGGAAGGGGCCGCGCCCGGAAGGGGGCGCGGACGCCGAGGGGTTTGGCCGAAACCTGGACGCGGACCTCCCAGCCCGTTTGAACGGGAAAAACCTCTTGGCGGAACCCGTTCACTTCGACCGCAGGGGGGGCGGGGGCGCCGGGGGCTTCGATCCGGTACACGGCACTTGCCTCGCCCGAGACCCACCCCACGCCCTCCTCCGCCCGCAACGGCGCGGGGACGAGGGCGAAGAGGAGGAGGGAGAGGAGTCTACACGGAAGCGCGATAGATGGCATCCAGGACGCCGTTCAGAAACTTGCCCGACTCGTCTCCGCCGTACTTCTTCCCGATGTCCACCGCTTCGTTGATGGCCACCTTGGACGGCACGTCGGGGTCGAAGACCATCTCGTAGGCGGCGAGGCGGAGGAGCCCGCGGTCGGTTCGGGTGAGGCGCTCGAGCTTCCAGTGGAGGAGATGCCGGCGGAGGAGGGCGTCGATCTCCTCGCGGTGGGTCCACACCCCTTCGACGAGGGCCCTGGCGAAGGCCCTCACGCGCTTCGAACCACGACGTTCGCGGTCCAGGAGGGGGAGCACGGACGCCAGGTCCTCCACGCCCAGGTCGAGCTGGTAGATGTAGTCCAGCGCCAGTTCTCGCCCCTCGCGGCGGATGCCCATCACAGGGCCTTGTACAGGTTGACCATCTCGATGGCCGCAAGGGCGGCGTCGAACCCCTTGTTGCCGGCCTTGGTGCCCGATCGCTCGATGGCTTGCTCCAGGGTGTCCGTCGTGATGACGCCGAACAGAACGGGCTTGCCCGTTTCCAGGGCCGTCACGGCCAACCCCTTGGCCACTTCGGCGGCGATGTACTCGAAGTGGGGGGTGTTTCCCCGGATGAGGGCGCCCAGCGCGATAACCGCATCGTACTTGTTGCCCTCGGCCATCTTCTTGGCCACGAGCGGGATCTCGAACCCGCCCGGGACCCAGGCCACGGCGATCGCCTTTTCGTCTGCTCCGTGGCGGGAAAGGCAGTCCAGGGCCCCGTCCAGGAGTTTGTTCGAGAAAAACTCGTTGAAGCGGCTCACCACGATCCCGAAGCGGAAGCCCTTGGCGGAAAGGGCGCCTTCAAGGGTCTTGACCATGCGATCCTCCCTCCGCATTGCGCGGGCCTTTGCGCCCGCCAGAAACAGTATACTACGGGACTAGGGGACCAGGGGACTGAGGGGCTAGGGGACTGCACCCATCGTCTCTCACCTAACGTCTCTCGTCTCCCGTCTCTCGTCTAACGTTTTTCGTCTCTCGTCTCCCGCCTCCCGTCTGGCTCCGTGGTCATAGGTCTTCGAACCGGGTGAGCCTCCGAAAGGCTCGGTAGCGCTCGGCGATCTCCTGCCAGGAGAGGGACGCGAGCCGCGTCATGGAGAAGTCCTCCACGTTGAAGGAGGCCATCACGCTGCCCAGGACGATGGCCTGGCGGATTGCGTCGGCGTCGGCGGACCCGCCGGAGGCCAGGCGCCCCATGAATCCGCCCGCGAAGGAGTCGCCTGCCCCCGTGGGATCAAAGACGGTCTCCAGCGGGAAGCCGGGCGCGGCGAAGAGGGCCTCGGCCGAAACCGCCAGAACTCCATATTCCCCCCGCTTTACGATGAGGCCCTTGGGGCCCCAGGCAAGGATTCTGCGGGCGGCCTTAAGGAGGTTGGCCTCCCCGGAGAGCTGCCGGGACTCGGCTTCGTTGATGACGAGGATGTCCACCCTGGGCAGGAGGGAGAGGAGGTCCTCGCGGGCGCTTTCGATCCAGTAGTTCATGGTGTCGGCGGCCACGAGACGGGGCGCCTCCACCTGGTCGAGGACCTTCGCTTGGGCCCGTGGGTCCATGTTGGCCAGGAAGACGTAGGGGACCCGGCGCCAGGACGCGGGGACGACGGGGTCGAAGGCGGTCAGGACGTTGAGGTCCGTGCGGAGGGTGCGGGCCTCGTTCAGGTCGAAGCCGTATTCGCCCTTCCAGTGGAAGCACTTCTGGCCGGGAAGGGTGGTGAGCCCCTCCAGGTCCACGCCCCTCTCCTGCAAGAGCCGCCGGTCCGACGCCTCGAAATCCTCTCCCACCACGGCCAGGATTCCGGCGTCCGTAAAATAGGAGGCCGCCGTGGCGCAGTAGGCGGCGGAACCGCCGAGGATCCGCTCGCGCGCCCCGAAGGGGGTCCTCACGCTGTCGTAGGCCACCGTCCCCACGATGAGGAGGTTCATGGCGTGTCTCCTTCCCCGAGAAGGCGTTGGAGAAGGGGGCGAAGGCGCTGGGTCGTGGCCTCTGGCCAGGCCTCCCGCCGGGTCACGACGGCGTTCGTGAGGGCGGTGCGGCAGAAGCACTCCGACGACGGGGGAGGGGAGGCAACGGCGGCCGCGAGGACGGCGCGGGCCCGCTCGCTGTTTTGACCGAGGATGCGCAGTACGTCCTCGATCTTGACGGAGGCGTGATCCGGGTGCCAGCAGTCGAAGTCCGTTACCAGGGCGAGGGAGGCGTAGCACATTTCGGCCTCCCGGCAGAGCTTGGCCTCTTGCGCGTTGGTCATGCCGATGACGTCCATGCCCCAGGCCCGGTAGAGGAGGCTCTCGGCTCGGGTGGAAAAGAGCGGGCCCTCCATGCAGAGGTAGGTGCCGCCGTCGTGGGCCTGAACCCCGAGGTTGCGGCAGGATTCGAGAAGCCGGGCCCGCAGGGAGGGGCAGAAGGGCTCCGCGAGGCTCGCGTGGGCCACGATGCCCTCACCGAAGAAGGTGTCCGCGCGATGGCGCGTGCGGTCCACGAGCTGGTCGGGAACCACCGCATGCCCAGGAACATACTTCTCCTTCAGGCTGCCAACGGCCGAGGCCGAGAGGACGGCCGAGGCGCCGAGGATCTTGAAGCCGTAGACGTTGGCACGGTAATTGATCTCCGAGGGGAGGATCCGGTGTCCCTCCCCGTGGCGCGCGAGAAAGGCCACGCGCCGGCCCGAGAGACGTCCCATCACATAGGCGTCCGAGGGTTCGCCGAAGGGGGTCCTCAGGCGAATCCTCGCGGACTCCTCGAATCCCGGCATCTCGTAGAGCCCCGTTCCGCCGATGATTCCGTATTCCACCGATTCCATTGTCATGGGTCCCTCGCCAAAGGACCCAATGTAGCACGGCCGGCTGGGGACAGGCCCGCGTGGCGAAGCGGAGAGCCTCGGATTGGGCGCATTCGCCTTGACACCTCTCGGGGCGGCCCCTAGAATGGCCCCTCTTTTTCCGGGGGGAAACGCACACAACCGTGGAGGCGCGCATGGCCGAGAACCTGGTCCAGAAGATCCTCAAGGCCCATTTGGTGGAAGGAGACCTCTATTCGGGCGACGAGATCGCCATCCGGGTGGATCAGACGCTCACGCAGGACGCGACGGGCACCATGGCTTACCTGCAGTTCGAGACCATGGGGATCCCTCGCGTGAAGACCGAGCTCTCGGTCTCCTACGTGGACCACAACACCCTGCAGGTGGGCTTCGAGAACGCCGATGACCACCGGTACCTGCAGACCGTGGCGGCCCGGTACGGCATCCACTACAGCAAGGCGGGGAACGGCATCTGCCACCAGGTCCACGTGGAGCGCTTCGGCGTGCCGGGCAAGACCCTCCTCGGCTCCGACAGCCACACCCCCACGGGGGGCGGCATCGGCATGATCGCCATCGGGGTGGGCGGGCTGGACGTGGCCGTCGCCATGGGGGGGGGCGCCTTCTACATGCCCCGGCCCAGGGTGGTGAAGGTGAACCTCACGGGCCGCTTTCAGCCCTTCGTCTCCGCCAAGGACGTGATCCTCAAGCTCCTTTCGATCATGACCACCAAGGGCAACGTGGGGAAGATCGTGGAGTACGCCGGTCCGGCGCTGAAACATCTCACCGTGCCCGAGCGCGCCACCATCACCAACATGGGCGCCGAACTGGGCGTCACCACGTCGGTCTTCCCCAGCGACGACCAGACCCTTGCCTTCCTCAAGGCCCAGAAGCGCGAAGGCGCCTGGACGCGTCTGGAGGCCGATCCGGAGGCCGCGTACGACCAGGTCATCGAGATCGACCTTTCCTCCCTCGAACCCATGGTGGCCCAGCCCCACAGCCCCGACAACGTGGCCACCGTAGCCTCCCTCAAGGGCCAAAAGGTCCACCAGGTCTGCGTGGGCTCCTGCACCAACTCCTCCCTGCGAGACCTCGCGGTCCTCGCCCACATGCTCAAGGGCCGGAAGGTCCACCCCGATGTGGAGCTCGTGGTGGCTCCGGGATCCCGCCAAGTGGAAATGGAGGCCGCCAACCGCGGCTACCTCACGGCCTTTCTCCAGGCCGGCGCCCGCGTGGCCGAGAGCGCCTGCGGCTTCTGCATCGGCTCGGGGCACGCCCCCGGCTCGGGCGAGGTCTCGGTCCGGTCCAACAACCGAAACTTCAAGGGCCGGTCGGGAACCGCCGACGCCATGATCTTCCTCGCCAGCCCCGAGACCTGCGCGGCCTGCGCCCTGACGGGCGAGTTCAACGACCCGCGCGCCCTCGGCATCGCCCCGGTGGACGTGGACATGCCCGCCGAATTCGTAATCGACGATTCCATGGTCCTCGTCCCGCCCGCGGACGGCTCAAGTGTTGACGTCGTGCGCGGCCCCAACATCGGCGCCCCGCCCAAGACCGACGCCTTGCCCGACGGGCTGGAGAAAAGCGTCCTGCTCAAGGTGGGGGACAAGATCACCACCGACCACATCATGCCCGCCGGCCAGTACCTCAAGTACCGCTCCAACATCCCCAAGTACGCCGAAGTGGTCTTCATCGGCGTGGACCCGGCCTTCGCAGGGCGGGCCAAGGAGAAAGGCGGCGGCTTTGTCGTGGGCGGCGACTCCTACGGTCAGGGGTCCTCCCGCGAGCACGCCGCCATCTGCCCCTCCTTCCTCGGCGTCAAGGCCGTGTTCGCCAAGGCCATCGAGCGCATCCATCGCGCCAACCTCGTGAACTTCGGGATCCTGCCCCTCCTGTTCCTCGATTCCGCCGACTACGATCGCATCGAGCAGGGCGACAGCTTCGTGATCGAGGACATCCACGCCGCCCTCGACGGCGACCGGGTCTTCACCGTGAAGGACGCGACCAAGGGATTCTCTTTCCGCGCCAAGGCCGACGTCACGCCCCGACAGGCCGCCATCCTCAAGGACGGCGGCCTCCTCAACCACATCGCCAAGGGCGGCAAGTAGCTCCTCGTCCAAGGTCTGCCCAACAGGAAGGCCGCCCTCGGGCGGCCTTCTTCGTGTATGGGATTGCCCGCCGGCCCTGAAACGTCTCGGGACCAGCCACAAAACGCCAGGGGTTACTATGCGGCCTCCTCGACGGATGCGCCAAACCGCCGCCGCCGCCGAGGTCACGTGTGCTACATTAAGAGGCCGATTGGGAGGGAGCCATGAAGCTCTTGATCGTGGACGACATGCGGGCGTTC
>JBFLVU010000020.1:0-21253 GCA_040758175.1 Acidobacteriota bacterium
TGTCGCCCGCTCCGTCGTCGGTGCTCGCGAAGACGCCGTGGTAGGCGTATCCAGAGGCCCCGTAGCGGTTGTACAGGGGAGGCACCGCCACCCGGTACACGGGCGTGGCGCTCAGCGGACGCCACTGGTAGCTCCACCCCGTGCTCGACCCGTTCCACCGGTAGATCCCGAGGGAGGTGGCGGCGTAAAGCGTGGTGTCGGGCCCTCCGTCACGGTAGTTCGGGGAAATGGCCAGATCGTACAGGGTGACCGCCGAGGCGGGCCAGCCCGTCGCCAATTTCGACCACGAGTTGCCGAAGTCGCTCGATTTGTAGACGCCGTTTTCCCCCGTCGAGGTCGGGAAATTGACCGCCGCGAAGAGGACCGAGCGGTCTTGCACGCAGTCGCCGGCCGAGTACCCTTCCACCTCGTCGTACAGGGGGTCGAGGCAAATGGCGGCGACCTCGGGGATCTGTTTGTTGGGGAAGTTGTTGTAGCGGACCATGTTGGTCCCGGCCACGTGCTTGAAGAGCCCCTGGCCTTTGGAGCCCATGAAGTGGGCCGTGCCCCCCGGGGCCCTCGCCACGGCCCAGGCATCGATCCGGTCCGTGGTGGTCTTGACGGGGCTCGATGCGCAGGACTTGCGCAGGAGTCCGTGGGGCGTGCCGATGAAGACGGTGCAGGAGGTGGTCCCGTTCCAGCCGGGCTCGAAGCGGCACACCTGGACCGGATGGGCCGCGTCGTATAGGGTGCACGAGGTCCCGTACCCGCTGGTGTCCGAGGATTGGAAGAGGGAGTCCCCCCTCCCCTCCATGAACTTCGGGGCCGAGCCACCGACCCGGTCCAGGCTGAGGACCGTGGGCTTGTCGTTCGAACTGACCCCGTCCCAACAGGCGGCCCACCCCGAACTCCAGCCCAGCCGATGCCACGCCCCGTTGTTCTTCGTGCCGACCCAAATCCTTCCGTTGCCCTCGTAGCGGACGGAGGTGATGGTGTCCCCGTCTCCGTCTCCGAGGGTTCCGTTGATCTTGGTCCAAACCCCGGAGGTGTTCCTGCGGTAAAGACAACCATCCTGGCCCACTCCGCCTAGGATCGTCTCGATCGAGGCGCCCGGATCCACCGAAAGGTCCAGAATCCGCGCCAGACTAGACAGGCTGGGTGAGTCCAGGACCCATGATGCGCCCCGGTTCGTCGAAATGTAGAGCCCGTCCCCGTCGTACCCGGCGAACACCGTGTGGTCCGTTGCGAAGGAGGGACTGATGCCGAGGCAGGTTCCCACCGAATCCAAATCAGGAGCAAAGAGGGAAATCGCAAAGGACCAAAAGTCGGAATCGGCGTTGGTGCTCCGGTAAACGTTCCCGGCGGCGGTGATGGCAAAGACCGTGGGATCGCTTGGATAATCGGGAGATACGGCCAAATCCGCAACCAACGCCGTTTGAAGGCCGGGGCTGTCGTCCTGCTCCCACGTGTTCCCACCATTTGTGGATCGCCAGACCCCCATGCCGCCCGTTCCGGCGAAGATCGTCTGATCGTTGGCGTAATCGGGGCTGAAGGCCAGACACTTGACATCGTGGCCCAGGACGGCGATGCGCTCCCAGGCCTCCCCGGGCACCTGGGCCCTGGAGGCCGCGCACAGGGCAACGGAAACAGCCACCATGGCCATAATCCGGCGAAAATCGGCAACCGTGTTCATGTTTCCTACCCCTCCCGCGTCCTTCAAGCAAGCCCTTTAAAACAAATGGGCTTATCCTGCGCGGAAAACTGCACACAAATGTAATTCATGAACGCCGTTCCTGCCAGTGACTCACCTCACAGGCAAGGCATGAGAACGGCGTTCTCGCTTGTCCCCGACCGCCGCCGAAGCCATGGCGTTGGGGAACGCGCCGGAGAGCCTCCTGAAGGAACTCACGGCTTGAGGACAAGCGGCGGTCGCCTTTCGGATCGGTGCCTCCCGCCCGAAGCCAGGCGCATCCAGTGCTTGGGCGGCCCGCCACGCCTGTGAGACGCGCGGACCCACTGCAGGTGCTTCTTCCTTGATCCTCACCGTCGCCTTGCTTCACCCCGTGCGTCCCGCCTACAATCCCCGGGGAGGTGAGAATGGACGCTCAGGTCAAGGAGGTGCAGAGGAGGGTCGACAGCGAAGCGCCCACCGTGGCGCGCCTCATCGGCGAGGTCCGGACGGTCATCGTGGGTCAGCAGGCCCTTCTGGATCGCCTTGTGATCGCCCTTCTGGCCCGGGGCCACGTACTCGTGGAAGGGGTTCCCGGCCTCGCCAAGACCCTCGCCGTCAAGAGCCTTGCCGGCGCCGTGTCCGCCACCTTCCAGCGCGTTCAATTCACGCCCGACCTCCTTCCCGCCGACCTCGTCGGCACCCTCGTCTACAATCCGAAGGAGGGCGTCTTTGAGCCCAAGAAGGGACCGATTTTCACGCAGATCCTTCTCGCCGACGAAATCAACCGCGCTCCCGCCAAGGTGCAGTCGGCCCTGCTCGAGTGCATGCAGGAACGGCAGGTCACCCTCGGCGGGACGACGCACCTCCTCCCCGAGCCGTTCTTCGTCATGGCCACCCAGAACCCCATCGAGCAGGAGGGGACCTACCCCCTTCCCGAAGCCCAGGTGGACCGTTTCCTCATGAAGGTGGTCCTCACGTATCCGACGCCCGAGGAGGAGCGCCAGATCATCGACCGGATGGCCACCGCCGAGCCTCCCGCCGTCAAGCCCGTCCTTTCCGTGGAGGATGTCCTGCGCGCCCGGAAGGTGGCGGATTCCCTGTACGTGGACGCCCGGATCAAGGACTACGTGGTGCGCCTCGTCCAGGCCACCCGGAATCCCGGGCGCCTCCGCATCTCCGCCGAGGGGTACGTACGGTACGGGGCATCCCCGCGGGCGGCGCTTTTTCTGACGCTCGCCGCCAAGGCCCACGCCTTCTTGAGGGGCCGCGCCTACGTGACGCCGGAGGACGTCAAGGCCGTCGGGTTGGACGTCCTTAGGCACCGGCTCATCCTCACCTACGAGGCCGAGGCCGAGTCCGTCACGCCGGAGAGCCTCCTGGCCCGCATCTTCGAGGGCGTGGAGGTGCCATGAGGGCCCCCTGCGGTCTCTTGCCATGTTAGACATCCAGGAGATTCTCAAAAAGGTCCGCCTCATCGAGATCCGGACGCGCAAGGCGGTCAACGAAGTCCTGGCGGGCGAGTACCACTCCCTGTTCAAGGGCCAGGGGGTGGAGTTCAGCGACGTGCGCCTCTACCAACCCGGCGACGATTTCCGCACCATCGACTGGAACGTGACCTCGCGAACCGGCGAGCTCCACGTAAAGGAATTCCACGAAGAGCGACAGCGGACCCTGGTGTTCGCGGTGGACGTGAGCCCGAGCCTTCGATTCGGCACGGCGGGCCGACTCAAGAGCGAGGTGCTGGCTGAGGTGTGCGCCCTGCTTGCGTTTTCTGCCATCCGCAGTCAGGACCGGGTGGGGCTCCTCCTCTTTTCGGACCGGGTGGAGCTTTTTCTGCCCCCCCGGAAAGGCGTCGAGCACGTGCTCCGCATCGTCCGCGAAATCATGTACTTCGATCCCGTCGGACGGGGGACCGACTTCGGGGAGGCCCTTTCCGCCCTCAACCGGCTCCTGCCCCGACGGGCAACGGTCTTTCTTTGTTCGGACTTCTTGGGCCCGCTGGGCAGGGGCCTTCCGGTCATGGCGCGGCGCCACGACCTCATCGCGCTGTGCGCGGAGGATCCGGCCGAGATCCAATTGCCCGCTTCGGGATGGATGGAATGGGCGGACCCGGAATCGGAGCGCCACGGGTGGGTCCGTACGGACTCCCCCACCCTTCGGAAGCGCTTTCACTCGGCCCGGCTCAGACAGCGGCACCAGCTCGCGGAGGCCTTCTTCCGAGCGGGGGTGGACGCCGTCACCTTCAGCACGGCCTCCGACGTCGTCCCGCCCCTCGTCGCCCTCCTCAGGCAGAGGGCGAGGAGGCGCGCCGCGTGAAATGGCCCGTCGTCCCTCCGGCACTCCTTCTTTCTCTGTCGCTGGCCGCTCTTGGGACCTCCTCTACGGATCCCGGCGTTCGGGGAAGATGGGTCCTTCAGGGACCGGTGCATCTGGGCGACCCCGTGGTGCTGGAGTCGTCCCTTCCCGTGTCCTCGCCGGAGTTCTTCCTCGAGGGCGACCTCGTCCCAGGGGCCGACTGGGGGCCCGGAAGGGTGGTTTCCCTGACCAAGACGCCGCCTCCCTCGTTTCCGGGAGACCTGCGGCTCGCGGTGACGGTGCAGGTCTTCGCCACCGGCACGGTGGAGTTTCCCGCCGCCCGGATCGCCATCCGGGACCGATCGGGGCTCCACGATCGGGTCCTCTCCCCCCCTCCCCTTCGCCTGGAACCCCTTCTTCCCGCGGGAGCCGCCCCGCGCCCGCCTCAGGCGGGCCCCCTCCCCCTGCCCCGGGCGACTCCTTGGATGTGGATTCTCCTGGGCGCCGCGGCCCTCGCCCTGGGAGCCGCTGCTATGGCGGCGGGCTTGAAAAAGGCGCGGGCCCGAGCCGCCTCCCCGCCGCCGAAACCGACGCTGCGCGAAATGGACCCCCCGCTCTGGGCGCGCCGTGAGGTGGAGCGGGTCTTCGGCGCCCACATGGAGCCCGGCGCCCGGTACGAAACCCTCTCGATGGTTTTGAGAACGCTTCTGGAGTGGCGCTACGGGCTGCCCTTCCTCGAATGGACCGGCCACGAGGTTCGGGCCGGCCTCCTTACCCTTCCAGACCTCCCTTCTGAGGCGGGACGGGCCTATGCCGCCGTTCTTGAGCTCTGCGACCAGGTCCTCTACGCGCGCCACCTTCCCGACCCCCGGGAGGACGAGGCCGCGAGGAGCGCAGCCCTTCGGGCGCTGTCCCTCACTCCCCCCAAGGCCCCCGAGGGGACGCGGGAGGCCGCATGAGCCAATTCGTTTTCCGCGACCCCGCGTGGCTTTGGGCCCTTCTCCTCGTGCCGGCGCTGGCGGCTTACCGGGCCCATCTCCTCCGCCGCTTCCGCAGGGCCCTCCCGTTTCCGCCGGCCCTCCAGGTCGAGGCCCTGGCGGGAAGGGGTCGCGCCTTCCCCTGGGTCTCCACGGGCCTGCTCCTGGCGGGCTTCGCCTTCCTGGCGTTGGCGCTCTCCAGGCCCTCTCTCAAGTCCAGCCGAACGACGGTATCCACGGAGGGGGTCGCCATCCTGCTCTGCATCGACGTGTCGGGCAGCATGATCGCGGAGGACTTTCAGCCCAACAACCGCATCGACGTGGCCCGAACGGTTGTTGCGGATTTCGTCCGGCGGCGGGGGGAGGACCGCATGGGCCTGGTTTCCTTCGCCGCCATGCCCTTCCTCCGATGCCCCCTCACCCTCGACCACAAGACCCTCCTCGCGCTCGTTCAGGACCTGCGCGCCGTGTCGCGCACCGAGATTGACGGGACGGCCATCGGGGACGCCCTCGTGGCGTCAGGGAAGAGGCTGCTGGGCGCTCCCGAGAAGAGCCGCGTCGTGATCCTCCTGACCGACGGCGAGAACAACCGCGGGCAGTTTGACCCCCTCCAAGCGGCTCAGATGCTCGCTGCCCACCGCATCCGGGTATACGCCGTGGGCATCGGGAGTTCGGGAGTCGTCCCGTATCCCGTGATGGGCGAAAGCGGAAAGAAGTCCTACCAGTACGTCCGGATCGGATTCAACGAGGAGGTCCTGAAGGCCCTGGCCGATTCCACCGAGGGCGTCTACTTCAACGCCTCCGACGGCCGGGCCCTGGAGAGGGTCTTCGAGGCCATCGACCGGCTCGAGCGAACCAAGACCCAGTCCTCCGGATACGTCGCCTACCAAGACCTCTTTCTGTACCCCTCGGGAGCCGCACTTCTTTGCCTCGTAGCCTGCGCCCTCTGGGAGATGACCCTGGGGAGGTGCTTGCCGTGACACCCTTCGCTCATCCAGCGGGCGCTGTCCTCCTCGCCGCCTTTCCCCTCCTGGTCCTTGGGGCCGCGCTTGCGCGGTGGAGGAGGGCCTCCCGCACCGCCCCCTGGGGAGGCCTGGCGAACCTCCGCCGACTTTCCCTCCTGCCGCCCGGCGAATGGGACACGGTCCGGAGTTCCGTCCTCTGGCTGGCCCTCGGCCTCACCTTCCTCACCTTCGCCCGTCCCCAGTGGGGCGAGGTGGCGGAAAACGTTCGAAAGGTCGGCCTGGACGTGGCCATCGTTCTGGACGTGAGCCGAAGCATGGCCGTGCCGGACGTGGCGCCCAACCGCCTAGAGCGGGCCCGCATGGAGGTCCGCTCCTTCCTTTCCTCCAACGAAGGGGACCGGATGGGACTCGTGGCCTTCGGGGGCGTGCCCCTCGCCCTCTCCCCCATCACCGAGGACGCGGCCGCCGTCGCGCTTCTGCTCGACATCGCGGATACCCAACTCATCCCCCCCCAGGGAACCGACGTGGGACGCGCCCTTCTGGCGGCTCAGAAGCTCTTTCCAGCCCAGCGAGACCGCGACGCGGTGGTGCTCCTTCTATCGGACGGCGAGGACATGGGCGCCGACGCCGCCGACGCGGCGCGGAGCCTGGCGCGGAGCGGCATCCGACTTTTTTGCATCGGCGTGGGAACTCCTTCAGGAGGTCCTGTGCCGGGGCCTCGCGGAGAGCCCTTGATGGACCCGGCCACGGGCCGGGCCGCGCTGTCCCGTCTGAACGAAGCGGAACTCCGCCAGATGGCGGCGCTGGCCGATGGACGCTATTGGTCCCTCGGAAGCGGAGGGAGCGCCGTGCCTTCTCTCCTCGAGGAACTCGGCCGCCTCAAACGCCGGGAGTACGCCTCCAAGAGCCGGGCCACCCGCCAGGAGCAGTTCCGGTGGTTCGCCGCGCCTGCCCTCCTCTTCCTTTTTGCGGCCCTCCTCCTGCCCGGGAGAAGGCGCCTTCCGCGTGAGGGCGCCGCGCCCGCAAGGAGGTCGCACGCACCCCTCGCCCCGGGCGCGGGGCTGGTCCTCGGGGCGGCCCTTCTGGCCTGCGCCGGACAGGTTTGGGCCCGGTCGCCCAGATCCAGCGCGGCCGAGGCCCTCGCCGCCTACCGCGCGGGCTCGGCTGACCGCGCCCTCGTGCTCTATCGCCAGGCTCTCGCCGCTTCCGACGACCCGGCGGAGAAGGCGCTCCTGAACTTCAACCTGGGAACCTGCCTGCTGGCCAAGAAGGACCCCCATCGTGCCGTCGACGCGCTGACCCTGGCCCTCGTGACCGACGAGCCGGAGGTGAAGATCCCGACCCTCTACAACCTCGCCCTCGCCCTGTACGATTCGGGCTCCCCTGACCGCGCCCTGGCCTCCCTGCGAGGCCTCCTGACCCTCGAGCCGGGCCACCAGGCGGCCAAGCTTCTCTACGAGTGGATCCTGAGAAACCGCCCCGAGGAGCCCCCCCCACCCGACGAGCCTCCCGAACCTCCCCCTCCCCACGCCAAGCCTCCGGACCTCCTCGAGCAGCTCCCCATGCCTCCCCCAAAGGACATGCAAGACCAGATCCGTCCACCCGAGGACCCGCCCCCCGGCATGAAGCCCTGGTAAGCAAGAGCGCCCTGAAATTGGGACCTTGGCCCATCCATGCAGGAACGCAGGAGAGGAGGCACGGCTTGACTTTCTCGCTCTCATAGCATATACTCATGCTGTGAGGTGATGAGATGCTTTCTCAGACGTCCCGGTACGCTCTGCGCATCCTCGGCCACCTGGCCTCGCGCCCCGGGGATTGGGTGCAAGGTGTGCAGATCGCCCAGGATACGGGGATTCCAGCCAACTACCTCTCCAAGATTCTCAACCAGTTGCGAAAGCGCGGCTTCGTGCTCTCCCAAAAGGGATGGGGAGGTGGATTCCGTCTCGCCCCCGGGGCGGAGCGGCAGCCCATCCTGCAGGTCCTCGAGGTCTTTGACGGGCCCCGCGCCGAGGGTCAATGCCTTTTCGGCCTGGCCCGCTGCGACAAGGACAACCCGTGTCCCCTGCACGCCTACTGGGAGAGCATCCAAGCCACCTATACCAACATGATGCAGGCCATCACCATCGCGGACCTCCACGGGCCGGCCTCGGCTGGGCGAGGCGGAGCCTCTGGGGCGAAGGGAGGATGAGATTGCATCCTGTGGACTCGTTGATTCAGGCCTCCGTTGCGGGTGAGTTCCCACCGACGCGGGGACATGCCGCCCAAGCGCGCGCGGCGCCACGCCCGAGCAGAAGGCGCCCCAAAGCCGCCGTCCGCTCTCGGCGGATGGCGCCTTTGGTCCCTCGGCCTGAAGGGATCCCCCAGCCGAGACTCATTTTTTTTGCTCCTTTCACCACATACGCGCATCCACTGGTCCCGTTACTATTTTTAGGAGGCTTCCCATGCATGCCGCCATCGCCGTCCTGATGGACGAACACCGAATCATCGAGCGCGTCCTGGGTTCCCTTGAAACGTGTGCCCTGGCCCTCGAGTCCGGACCGGCCCCAGATCGCGAAACCCTTCGCGGCTACGGAGATTTCTTTCGCCTCTTCGCGGACCGCTGCCACCACGGCAAGGAGGAAGACCGTCTCTTTGCCAAGATGGCGCAACGCGGGTTCCCAACGGAATACGGACCCATCGCGGTGATGCTTGCCGAACACGTGGAAGGCCGCGCATGCGTCGCGACGCTCGTTCGCGCCGGCGAGGGTGTGGGGCCGCTGAGCGAGCCGGAGAGGATCGAGGTCGTGGAGGCCGCGCGCCGTTACGTTCCCCTTCTCCGCGCGCATATCCTCAAGGAGGACAACATCCTCTACCCCATGGCCCTCCAAACCCTGACCCTCGCCGAGCAGGACGAACTCGCCGACTCGTACGGCGCCTTCGAGCGCGACGCCATGGGAGAAGGCGAGCACGGGCGTCTCCACGCGCTGGCCGAGCGTCTTTGCGCCTCCTATCCCCCCGATCCGACCCGCGGTTCGGAGGCCTCCTTCTGCTTCGGCTGTTCGAGCCACGCCTGAGGCCCGCGGGGTTGAATTCACACAAGAAAAGGCCAACACTCTTGCCAAGCCATACAGTTGGGAGGTGACCATGTCCGGACCCGAAACCCAGGCGCGGCTGTCCCCGTGGTGGCGAAGATCCGCCCTCGGCGTCATGATCTTCGGTTTCTCGATCCTCATCTTTCTGACCTTTCAAACGTATCGGAAGGCTCCCCCTATCCCCTCCCAGGTGGTGGACGAAGGGGGCGCTGTCCTGTACACCGCCGAGGACGTGGGAAAGGGCCAGGAGGTCTTTTTCAAGTACGGCCTCATGGAACACGGATCCCTCTGGGGTCACGGGGCGTACCTCGGCCCCGATTACTCGGCGGCCTACCTTCGCCGGGAGGCGGAAATCACCCGCGACGCGTTGGCGGCCTCCCGCTTCGGGAAGGAGGCGAACGCCCTGGACGAACACCAGAGAGCCTCCGTGCTCGCCGAAGTCAAGGAAGTTCTCAAGACCAACCGCTACGACACCACCACGGGCGTGCTCCTGTACACGGCAGGCGAGGCGCATAGCTTCGCCGTCCAGCAGGCCGAGTGGGCGGCCTACCTCGCCGAGGGCGCTCCGGGCCTGCCGGCGTCCTACCTCAAGGGCGAAGGGGAAGCCAGGGTTCTTACTGCCTTTCTCGCCTGGTCTTCCTGGGCCGCGCGCGCCAACCGCCCGGGGCGGACCTATTCCTACACGAGCAACTGGCCCTACGATCCTCTGGCAGGGAACACGCCCACCGCCCAGGCCATCCTGTGGAGCGCCGTGAGCCTCGTCTTCCTGCTGGGCGGATTGGGAGCCATTCTCTTCTTCTTCGGGAAATTCGACTTCCTGGGGTGGAAGGGAGATCGGGGGGAGCGGCCCGCTCACCTGAGCCTTCCAAAGGCGGCGGCCCTCACGCCGAGCCAACGGATCACGGCCCTTTTCTTCCTCGTCGTCGTCCTCCTCTTCCTCCTCCAAGTCTTTCTCGGGGGAGCGCTTGCCCACTACCGCGTGGAGCCCGAGGGCTTCTACGGGTACAGCCTTGCCGATCTCCTTCCCTACAACCTCGCCCGGACGTGGCACTTACAGCTCGCCATCTTCTGGATCGCCACGGCCTGGGTGGGCGGCGGCCTCTTCCTGGCTCCACTGCTCGGCGGCCGCGAGCCCAAGGGGCAGAAATGGGGAGGGCTCGCCCTCCTGGGCGCGCTGGCGGTGGTCGTTTTCGGTAGCCTGTTCGGGGAGTACCTGGGCATCAACGACCGCCTGGGCGACTTGTGGTTCTGGTTCGGGCACCAGGGCTCGGAGTACGTGGATCTGGGACGCTTCTGGCAGGTTCTCCTCGCCGCGGGCCTCGTCTTCTGGCTGCTTCTCATGGTGCGCGCCCTGGCGCCGGCCTTCCGCGACGCGGACAAGAGGGAGCTGGCGGGCCTCTTCCTTTTCGCCTCCGTCGCCGTGGTGATCTTCTACCTCCCCGCCTTCCTCTGGGGCGCGCGGACCAACTTCGCGGTGATCGACAACTGGCGATTCTGGATCATCCATCTCTGGGTGGAGGGCTTTTTCGAACTCTTCGCCACGGTCCTCGTCGCCCTCATGTTCGTCCACATGGGACTCGTGCGAACGGTCACGGCCGGCCGGGTCATTTACTTGGATGCCATCCTCTACCTCGCCGGGGGAATCGCGGGCACGGCCCACCACTGGTACTTCACGGGGCAGGAGGCCGTGTCCATGGCCATCGGGGCCTGCTTCTCCGCCCTGGAGGTCGTTCCCCTCACGCTTCTCACCCTGGATGCTTGGGATTTCATCAAACTCCAGAAGGAGCCCTGCGCGGATTGTGGGAAGCCCCTGGCGCTGAAGCAGAAGTGGGCGGTCATGTTCCTCATCGCCGTGGGGTTCTGGAATTTCCTCGGCGCCGGCGTCTTCGGCTTTCTGATCAACCTGCCCATCGTCTCCTACTTTGAGATGGGAACCACCCTTACCCCGAACCACGGACACGCCGCCATGTTCGGAGTCTTTGGAATGCTCGCCCTCGCGGTCCTCG
This sequence comes from Acidobacteriota bacterium, assembly GCA_040758175.1. GTDB lineage: Bacteria > Acidobacteriota > UBA4820 > UBA4820 > DSQY01 > JBFLVU01. The sequence continues at coordinate 10,966 of JBFLVU010000020.1, forward strand.
TCTACTGCCTCAGGGCCCTCGCATCGGACGGAGCCTGGGGGCGAGCGGAGAAGTTCATCCGGGCCGGGTTCTGGGGGCTCAACGCGGGACTGGGCCTCATGATCGTGCTGAACCTCTTCCCCGCGGGAGTGCTCCAGCTGTACGACGTGGTGCTGAACGGCTACGCCCATGCCCGGAGCGTCGAGTTCACGATGACCGGGCTCTTCCACACGACCGAATGGGTGCGCCTCGCGGGAGACATGACCCTGCTCTTCGCGGGCGCCGTCCCCTTCGCCATCGGCGCGACCCTCGCCGTGTTCGGGATTCTGAGGGAACGCCCCGAGGACGCCCGACAGACCGTCCACACCCACTGAAACCCGAAGCGGGCCGGAGCAGCCTTTTCGGGCCCCGGCCCGCTTCCCCCAAAGGGAGAATCCAATGACGGACTCGATGAACCCCCTCGCGCACGATTTGAGCCGGCAGATTCAGTTCGCCGAGCGCGGCATCGTCAGCAAGACCCTATACGACTCGCCCGCGCTGAAGCTCGTGCTTTTCTGTTTTGAAGAGGGCCAGACCCTTTCGGAGCACACGGCCCCCTTCGAAGCGGTGATCCACGTCGTGGAGGGGAAGGCCACCGTTCGACTCGGGGACGAGGACCACGAGGCGTCCCCCGGGGCGCTCTACGTGATGCCCAAGGGACTCGTCCACGCCGTGAAGGCGAGCGGACGGTTCGTTTTTCTCTTGACTTTGGTCAAGGAAAGGCCCCTGACCGCCCTGAGATCCTAGCAGGAGCAGCGCCCGCAACCGGCCGGGCGCCCCCGTATCGAGGGAGGGAACCCATGGAATGCGTGAAGCGCGTCTTCTTCGGAGGACTCATGTTGCTGGTCGGGTCCGCCGCGGGAGCGCAGGGCCTTCTCATGTGGGAGGACGGCGAGGGGTCCCTGAAGTTCCTGTTGGAGGAGAGGGCCCGGTGGGAGATCCGGCGGGACGCGGATTTCAAAGAGGACATCGAGGACAGCAACGCTTTCGTTGGAAACCGCCTTCGGGCCGGGCTTGATCTTCAGCTCGGCACGGCCTTCCGGGCCTTTGCCGAGGGCCAGGACAGCCGCCACTGGGGCGCCGACGCGGCCGCCGCCAAGATATCGGGCCGCTACTCCGATCTCCGCCAGGCTTACGTGGAGGTCCGGGGACTCGGAGGCGTCGGAGGTCTTTCCACCCGCCTGGGCCGTCAGGAACTCGCGTACGGAGAGGAGCGCCTGGTGGGCGCCTTCGGATGGTCGAACGTGGGGCGCTCCTTCGACGCGGCCAAGGCCCGATACGAGTCGGAAAGGCTGTTCGTGGATGCCTTTCTGGCCCGAGCCAGGCGACGGCCCCTTCTCCCGGACACCTCCGAACAAACGCTGTCCGGGCTCTACGCGGGGTTCCTCCAGGACCGAGAGGACCTGAAGGTGGAGGCCTACGCGCTCCTCAAACGGGATGGCGGCCTCGCCGCCGGCGAACTCGGGGGGCTTTCGCGGAGCCGCATCCCGACGTACGGGGGCCGCCTGCTCTGGGCGCCCGGAGCGGGCCTGCGGATGGCCCTTGAAGCAGCCTGGCAGACGGGAGAAAGGGGGCCGGATCGGCACCGCGCGGATGCCCAGTCCCTCCGCGTGACGTGGATCCTTCCCTCGGAGGCCGGCATCTCCCTTGGGGCCGAATGGAACCGAGCCTCCGGCGACGAGGACCCCACCGACGGCCGCTCCGGCTCCTTTGACAACCTCTTTCCCACAAACCACAACAAGTACGGCCTGATGGACTACCACAACTGGAGCAACCTGAGGGAAGTCAAGCTCTTCGGTTCGATCCAGGTCCGGGAGGGGCTCCGGCTGGAGGCGGAGGTCCACGACTTCCGTCTCGACTCCCCCACGGCCCCCTGGACCGCCGCGGGCGGGGCGCTGATGGGGCGGGATCTCACGGGCGCCTCCGGTGCGCGCGTGGGCCGCGAAGTGGACCTCTCGATTTCAGGGGGTTTCAAAACGCGGCCCTCGGTGAAGTGGCTCGCGGGAGTTTCCCACTACGACCCAGGGGCTTTCGCGAAGGCCGTCCGCGGACCCGATCCAAGCCGCCTGGCGTACCTGCAGGTGGCTCTCGCATACTAGCGGAGGGAGGCCCCATGCGCCGAAGTTATCCGCGCCTGCCGTCCTCTCTTTGGGTCGCGGCCCTGCTCGTGGGTATCGCCGCGGGCGTCGGCTTCTTCACCTTCGGCTACGCCGAGGGCCTTTCTTACTTCAGCAAGGACCCGGCCGCCTGCAGAAATTGCCACATCATGAACGAGTCCTTCGACTCCTGGCAGAAGTCGGGCCACCACGGGGCCGCGGCCTGCGTGGATTGTCACCTTCCCCACGGCTTTGTGGAAAAATACCTCGCCAAGGCGGAAAACGGGTATCACCATTCCCGGGGCTTCACCTTCCAGGATTTTCACGAACCCATCCGCATCAAAGAAAAGAACGCCGGCATCTTGCAAGAGAATTGCGTGCGGTGCCATGGAGAGCTCGTCCACGACCTCGTGGCGAGCGCCTCCACCCGCACGGGGGGCGTGCGCTGTGTCCACTGCCACGCCGACGTGGGCCACGGGCCGGTGCGTTAGGGAGCGATGCGGGACGAGAGAGATAGGGGTCTTTCGATGAGTCGCAAGGGCTCACAGCCCCCGGGGAGACGCGGGGCGGGGCAAGGAGGCAGAGGATGGCGGCGGGCTTGACGGGCTGGTGGAAGGAATCCAGGGGGAAGCTGACCCTTTTCGCAATGGTTGCCGTGACGGCGGCGGTGGCGAGCGCGGGGATCACGGCCCTGCTCGTGAACATTTTCGAGCGGAAGCAGGAGGCGAAGGACCCCTATCTCAAACTCGTCCAGGTTTCGGAAGAGACGACCGACCCGGAGACCTGGGGGATGAACTGGCCCCGCCAGTTTGACGCGTACAAGCGCACGGCGGACGCCACGAGGACCAAGTTCGGCGGGAGCGAGGCCATGCCGGCGCAAAAGCTGGAGCGCGACCCCTGGCTCAAGCGCATGTACGACGGGTATGCCTTCTCCATCGACTACCGCGACCGGAGAGGCCACGCCTACATGCTCTTCGACCAGGAGCACACGGAGAGGGTGACCAAGAAGCCCCAGCCGGGGGCATGTCTCCACTGCCACGCCTCGATCCTTCCTCTCTACCGCCACGTGGGGAGCGGAGACGTCATGAAGGGATTCGAGGAGGTCTGCGCCATGCCTTATCAGCAGGCCCACGATCTCAAGGACGACTCGGGCAAACCCCTCGTCCGCCACCCGGTCTCTTGCGTGGACTGTCACGACCCCAAGAACATGGAACTTCGCGTAACCCGTCCGGGGTTCTTGAACGGAATCCGGGCCCTGAAGGCCTCCCAGGGCATCGAGGACTTCGATCCCAACCGCGACGCCACCCGACAGGAAATGCGTTCCTACGTCTGCGGGCAATGCCACGTGGAGTACTACTTCAAGGGCGACAGGAAAACGCTCACCTACCCGTGGCATAAGGGACTCAAGGTCGAGGAAATCGAGGCCTACTACGACGAAGCTGGCTACAAGGACTGGACTCACGCGGAGACGGGCGCTCCCGCCCTCAAGGCCCAGCACCCCGAGTTCGAGATGTGGAACCAGGGGATCCACTCCCGGTCCGGCGTGGCCTGCGCCGACTGCCACATGCCGTACGTCCGCCAGGGGGCCCTCAAGATCTCGGACCACTGGATCCGCAGCCCCCTTGTGAACGACGAGTCCATCTCGCGCGCCTGCCAGCCGTGCCACCGTTACCCGGAGGCGGAGATCCGTACGCGCGTGGACCTGATCCAGGAGCGAAACCACGCCCTTCTCCAGCGGGCCGCTTCCGCCCTGATGGACCAGATGGATGCCGTACGTTCCGCCAAGGCCGGGGGCGCCACCCCTGCGGACCTCGCACCCGTCCTGGAACTGCAACGCAAAGCCCAGTGGCGGATCGACTTCGTCTCTTCCGAGAACTCCATGGGGTTTCACGCCCCCCAGGAGGCCGCCAGAATCCTGGGCGAGGCCATCGATTTCGCGCGCCAGGGACAGGCGAAGGCCGTGATGCTGGCCGCGACAAAACCGTGAGTATGCGGGCCCTGGAAGGATGTGTCCGGTTTTCGAGGGAGGCTTCGATGAAAAGACGATGGCTCTGTCTCATGGTCCTGTTCGGCCTTCTGGCGGTGACCGTTACGGCCGCCGCGCAAGAGCCCGACTGCGTGGGGTGTCATACCGCCCAAGGCATCACGGGCAGTGCCCTGCGAGATTGGAAGCTTTCCAAGCACGCGGCCGGAGGCGTTACGTGTGCCCAGTGTCACCTGACGGGAGACGCCACCGTCAAGACGAGCGCCTGCGAGACGAACGGCGTGGTCCGCGCGGTCTCCGCCAAGGCCTGCGCCCAGTGCCACCCCGACCAGGCGGGACAGTTCGCAAAGAGCAAGCACGCGGCGGCTTGGGTAGCCATGACCGCCATGCCGACCACCAAGGATCAGCCCCACGCCCTCATGGACGGCATGAAGGGCTGCGGGGGCTGTCACCGGGTCGGACTGGATGGAGGCAAGTGCGACTCCTGCCACACTCGCCACCTCTTCTCCGCGGCCGAGGCCCGCCGCCCCGAAGCCTGCGCCACCTGCCACATGGGCTTCGACCACCCCCAGTGGGAGATGTACTCCACGAGCAAGCACGGCGCCCTCTACATGCAGACGGCCCACAAGACCAACTGGGACGTTCCCCTGAAGGACTGGTTCAAGGAGGCCGCAACGGCCTATCCCGATTCGCCGCGGACACCCACGTGCGCCTTCTGCCACATGCCCGGCGGCGACCACGGGGTGAAGACATCCTGGGGTTTTCTGGCCCTCCGCCTGCCCGAGGATGACCCCGAATGGATGGCCGACCGCGCGGTGATCTTGCAGGCCCTGGGCGTTCTTGACAAGGAGGGCAAGCCTACGGCCCGCCTCGAGCTCGTGAAGGCAGGCGACGTGGCGAGGCTGACCAAGGAGGAGTGGCAGGCTCGAAGGGACCAGATGATCGGACAGTGCTCCAAGTGTCACGGGCCCAGCTTCGCCAAGGAGGAACTGCAGAAGGGGGACGAGATCATCAGGGCCGCGGACCGGCTCATGGCCCAGGCCATCCAAGAGGTGTACGGTCTATACCGGGACGGGATCCTGCCCGAGCCCCAGGACCGCCCCTTCAGCGTGGACGTCCTTCGTTTCTACGAGGTCGACAACCCCATCGAGCAGAAGCTGTATGTGATGCTCATGGAGCACCGCATGCGGACATTCCAGGGCGCCTTCCACATGAACCCAGACTACCAGCACTGGTACGGCTGGGCCGAGATGAAGCGCGACCTCGCCGAAATCAAGGCGGAGGCCGCCGCCCTCCGGAAGGAGCACGCCAAGGGGGCCAAGGCTCCCGCGTGACATGGACCAAGCCACCGAGCGAGCACCAGCGGCGCGGGGGGGCACCCCCCGCGCCTTTTTTCCCTTCCCCGAAAGGCCTCTTCGTGGCACCCTTTCCTCATGGAAGTCCCGCCGAAGGAGAAGGGGGTGAAGGGACCGCACAGGCCGGCCGCCCGGATCGCCCTCCTGCTTGCGGCGGTCCTGGTCCTTTTCTACGGAGGCTTGTGCGCCTACATGTTCTTCCGGCAGGAATCCTACGTCTTCTTTCCTGAGCGGACGCTTACAGCCACGCCTCGGACCCTTGGGATGGCCTTCGAGGACGTGAGACTCTGCACCCATGACGGCGTCGCGATCCACGGCTGGTACGTCCACCGGGAGGGAGCCCGTGGAACGCTCGTTTTCTTCCACGGAAACGCGGGAAACCTGTCGGACCGTGTAGGTAAGGTCCGCCTCTTCCACGACATGGGTCTGAACGTTTTGGCGGTGGACTATCGAGGGTACGGGGAGAGCGGGGGGATCGCCTCCGAAGAGGGAACCTACGCCGACGGGGCCGCCGCCGTCGCCGAAGCCATGCGTCGACAGGGTGACAGGCAACGCCTGGTTTTTTTCGGTGAATCCTTGGGGGGCGCCGTAGGGGTGGAGGCGGCGAGACGGATCCATCCCGGCGCGCTGGTTCTTGAATCGGCCTTTACCTCCATCCCCGACATGGCAAAGACGCTCTACCCCTGGCTCCCAGTCTCCCGCCTCCTGAAGATCCGCTATGATTCGCTGGACCGTATGGGCGGCCTTTCCTGCCCCGTGATGGTTCTCCATTCCCGGGAGGACGAGATCGTGCCCTTCGAGATGGGGCGGCGCCTCTACGAAAGGGCCCCGGGGCCGAAGGTTTTTCAGGTGTTGAAGGGAGGCCACAACGACGGCGGACTCCTCGCCTCCCCCGAGGCGCAGGAAGTCCTTCGCCGATTCCTCGAGATGCACCTCTCGGAGCCGTTGGCCGCCCCTTAACGACGGACGATCCGACCTCCCGACTCCGGGATTCGGAGGTCCGGGCGGGCCAGCTCCCGGCGAAGGATCTCCTGGAGGCTGAGGCCCCAATCCCGCGCGTCACGGCCAGCCTTGAACTCCGCCAGGCCGTCTCCTCCGGAGAGCAGGAACTGGGTGCAGGCCACCCGGTACGATCTGGCCCGATCCAGGGGCGCGTTTCCGATGCGGACCGAAACGGCCCGCCCGCCGTCATAGACGGCCTCGACGCCCGAGACCTGCAGAAATCCGCCCGGTGGATCCTCCCGCGGCATGGAGGCGCACCGGTCGAGAAGCGCCTGCACCTGTTCTCCCGTGAGCAGGACGGTGGTCAGCGAATCGAAGAAGGGCAGGCACGCATAGAGGTCTCGCCCGGTTACGTCGCCAGAAGGCAGCCCCGCCCGCAGGGCGCCGCCGTTGATGAAGGCCGCCTCGGCTCCCGACGCCTCCCTCAGCGCGTCCGCCACAAAATCCCCGAGGGGCGCTTCACCCGTTCGCAGGAGAACCCTGTCGCCGGAGAGGGCCGCAGGCAGACGTCCGAGGACCGCGCCGAGGGCCGCCTCCTCCTTCTCGAGGTACGGCCGGAGGAGGGCGGCGACCTCCCCGTTCTCCCCCGTGGAGGGTGACACCGAAAGCAGGCGCCCCGTGACGGCGGGCGGGGACGAGCGAGAAAGGGCGATTTCCACCTCCCCTAGAAAGCGGCCCCGGTCGCCCGCCTGCACGATGGGCACGCCGTTTTCCAAATGAGGGGTCTCCATGACCTTGTGGTCGTGTCCCCCTACGATCAGGCCCACGCCTCCTACTTCTCTTGCGATCCGCCGATCCTGCTCGAACCCGCAGTGCGAGAGAACAACCAGGAAATCCCAGCCCCCGGGATTCTCGCGGCACAGGGCCGAAAGGGCCGAAACGGGATCGGAGAACGCGAAGCCCTCGGTGTTGCCGGGAGCCGTCGTCGTCGGCGTCTCGGGCGTCGTCACGCCCGTAAAGCCCACGACGATGCCGCCCGTCCGCACCGCCGTCCACGGTCTCCAAAAGGCGTGCGAGGGTTCAGCCGCGGAGACGTTGCACAAAAGGAGGGGGATGCCCGAGTCCGAGATGCGCCGCATCAGAGTGCCCGCCCCGAAATCCCACTCGTGGTTCCCGGCAGTCATGGCAAAGAGGCCTGCCTTTTTCAGGACCTGGAATTCGGGATCCCCTTGGAAGAGCGTCGAAAAGGCCGTTCCCGTAAAGACATCGCCGGCGCAAACGATGCGGGTTTCGACTCTCTCCGCTCGAGCCGCCTCTCTGCGGCTGTCCGCCATCCCGATGAGCCGGGCAAGTCCCCCGGACTCCTCACCCGTCTTGCCGACAGAGGGTTCCACCTGCCCGTGGAAGTCGTTGAAGTGGAGAATGCGGAACCGAGCGGGCCGCTCACGGGTTTCGAGGCTGGCCAAGGCGGTGCAGAGGAGAAGGACCCAGATGAAGGCGATGCCGGTCTTGAGAAAGCGCATTTCCGTTCCCCCTTGAACCCATGGTACCACCGGCCCCGTCTCGGCACGGTCCGGGTGGCGCCGCGCCTCCTCCATGGCGCGGTTTGTGCGAGCCGCCCCCATGGTCTACCCTGTCCAGGGAGGTCCCATGGTCACGCTCACTTCGTTCGGAGCCGCCGAAGAGGTCACGGGGAGCCGCCACGTCCTGGAGACCGAGCAAGTGAAGGTTCTCGTGGATTGCGGCCTCTTTCAGGGACGGCGGGAGGAGGCGCACGAGAAGAACCGAAGGTTCCCCTTCCATCCCTCCTCCCTGTTCGCATCCGTGAACACCCATGGACACCTGGACCACTGCGGGACCTATCCCCTCCTCGTGAAGGAGGGGTTTTCGGGGGACATCCTCTCAACGCCGGCCACCCGGGACATCGCGAGTCTGGTCATGATGGACTCCGCCCGAATCCAGGCCTACGACGCCCGATTCCTGGACAAACAGCAGAGCCGCGACCCCAAGCCCTGGCGCAAGGTGTTCCCACCCCTCTACGGCGAAGAGGACGTAAAGGCGGCCCTCCGCCAATACGTTACGGTGGCCTACGGCAGGCCCTATCCCGTCGCTCCCGGAATCGTCGTGACCCTCTACGACGCCGGCCACATCCTGGGATCCTCCCTGGTGCACGCGGAGGTCCACTCGGAGGGGAAGGTCCTCTCGGTCGGATTCACCGGCGACCTGGGTCGCAAGGGCCTTCCCATTCTGAGGGACCCGGACAGCTTGCCCCCCCTCGACTACCTCGTGTGCGAGAGCACCTACGGCGACCGGCTGCACGACGAGATCAAGTTCGCCGAGGAAGAATTGGCCCAGGTGGTCCGAAACACGGTGGAGGCCGGGGGGCGCGTCCTGATCCCGGCCTTCGCCGTCGAGCGCACGCAGGAACTCATTTACTGCCTCCACAGGCTTCACGACGCGGGACGCATCCCGCCGGTGCCGGTATATGTGGACAGCCCCATGGCCGTTTCGGCCACGGCCATCTTTCGGGCCCATCCGGAGTGCTACGACCGGGAAACCGTGGAGGCGTTCCTGGCCCGGAACGAGAGCCCCTTCTCCTTCGGCGCCCTGAGCTACATTGCGGACGCGGAGGCCTCCAAGGCGCTCAATTCCCGCAAGGGACCGTGCGTCATCATCGCCACCTCGGGCATGTGCGAGGCAGGGCGGATCCTTCACCACCTCCTTCACGGGCTGTCGGAGCCGAGGAATACGGTTCTCATCGTGGGGTTCATGGCGCAAAACACGCTGGGACGCGCCCTCGCCGACAAGAGGCCGGAGGTAAGGATCTTCGGCGAGCGGCATCCCGTTCGCGCCCGCGTGAAGATTCTCAACGCCTTCTCCGCCCACGCGGACTACCGCGAAATCGGAGAGTGGATCCTGGCCCAGGACCGGGGCCGCCTGAAAGGGGTTTTTCTGGTCCACGGCGAGCCCTCGGCCCAGGCGGCCCTGGCCCGGCATTTGGACGGTCTCGGCGTGGGCCCCGCAACCGCCCTGCGCACCGGGGTTTCCATGGCCCTGATCTAGGCTTTCCGGCAGTTTGACTGCTCGTCTCGCCCATTCACCCCGCTCGGGAAAACCCCTCCCTTGCGCGGGAACCAATCTCCGCCTCCGGGGTCTCATCTCCCTGGAGGGTGCGCGTGTCCATCGAATGGGTTTATCCTCTTCCCATGGACGGATTGGATACCTCCCTGGCGGGCGCTGCCTGCGGGACAAGCGAGGACGAGTGCGACGTGGCCCGGTTTCAGGCCGGTGAACAATCGGCCTTCGAGTCCCTGGTGCGGCGGCACGAGCGCGCGGTCTATCGCCTCTCCCTCCGCATGCTCCGCCATCCCGAGGACGCCATGGACGCTACCCAGGAGATCTTCCTCCGGACCTTCAGGGGGCTCCCCTCCTTCCGGGGGGAGGCCGCCTTCCGGACTTGGCTGTACGGAATCGCCCTCAACGTTTGCAGGACCCGCGGTTCGGCGACGGCCAGGCGGGAATACGCAGCGGAAAGCCTCGACCGAACGGACGAAGAGCGCGAGGGACGGCCCCTTCGGATCGTCAAAGACCCTTCTCCCGACCCAGCGGAGCAGGTCTTGGGGGGCGAACTGTTCTCGGCCCTGCGGGCGGCCCTGTCGAAGGTCTCGGCCGAACACCGGGAGATCCTCCTCCTGAGGGAGGTGGAACAACTCGATTACGCCGATCTCTCCTCCCTGCTGGGGGTCCCGGAAGGAACCGTGAAGTCCCGTCTGGCGAGGGCGCGACGCGCCCTGCGCGAGGCCATGGAGGGCATCTGGCCATGACGTGCGAAGAGTTCCTCGACCTCCTGGACGGGGACCTCCCCCTCACCGAAGAGGCCGAGGCCCACCGAT
>JBFLVU010000021.1:0-20397 GCA_040758175.1 Acidobacteriota bacterium
TTGGGGGCCATCTGCTTTGTTGCGACTCGTCGGCGATGCTCCCTGCATGTTCCTCCTCGCCGCGCCTCGCATCTGGCCCCCAAGCCTCTTGCGCGCGGCCCGCAAGGGTTTTTCAGCAGCCTGCTAATTCCCCGGGGAGCGCGGTGTACGACTTGGGCCGCCACGCCTGGGTGCCCCAGTTCGACCGGTATCTCCGGGGCGCGGTCAGCGAGAACCTGGCCGTGGGCTACGGTGGGCCGGGGCGCCCGGGGATCTACGATGCCCTGTCGGGGCGCTGGCAAACGCCCGTTCTGGAGGCGTGTCAGGTGGCCCTTTCGGGGCGGCTGGCGGCCTTTTTCGGCGAGCATGTGAAGACGACGGTCTACGACGCGTCGCGGGGGGTATGGACGAGCGACCCCTCGGACTTCACGCAGTGCGCCCTGGGCGAGCGCCTGGCGGTCTTCTACGGACCGCCGGGAACGAATGCCCTCCTGTACGACTCTCGCGCCGGCCGCTTCGTCCACTTGAGGGAGCCCCTCCAGGAGGTGAAGATCGAAGGCGGCACGGCCCTGGCCCTCTCGCGGGGGACCCGGGCCTTCGCCTATTCGGGGGAGCGGGAAGCCTGGGTGGAGTTTCGGGGGGCGGTTCAGGATTTCGCCTTCGTCAACGAGGAGGCTCTCCTCACCGACGACCAGGGGGCGGTGTGGGCCTTTCGGCCCGAGAGGCTCACCTTCGAACTCCGGCGCAAAAGATAGGAACTCGGGACCTTTTTCACGTCTCCCGTCTAACGTTTTCCGTCTCCCGTCTCCCGTTTGCCGTCTCCCGTCTCCCGTCTCACTTCCTCACTTTAGGAAGCCGATGCCAGGGCACCCTCGACGGCTTTGACGAGTTCCTCGTCCTGGGGGGCGGTGCGGGAGCCGAAGCGGGCCACGACCCTGCCCTTCCGGTCCACGAGGAACTTGTTGAAGTTCCAGGAAATGTCCCCGTCGAAGCCGGACTGCTCCGTAAGAAAGCGGTAGAGGGGGTTCATGTCCTTCCCCTTCACCCGGGACTTCGTGAAGACGGGAAAGGTGACGCCGTAGTTCAGTCGGCAGAACTGGGCGATCTCGGCGTCGCTCCCCGGCTCCTGGCCGAGGAAGTCGTTGGAGGGGAAGCCGAGGACCACGAAGCCCTTGTCCTTGTAAGTCTCGTAGAGCTTCTCCAGGCCCTCGTACTGGGGCGTGAAGCCGCACTTGGAGGCCGTGTTCACGATGAGCAGGACCCTGCCCTCGTAGTCCTTGAGGGCCTTCGGCGTCCCGTCGTTCAAGGGGAGGGTGAACCCGTAGACGGTGGCTTCGGTCCGGGGGCCCACGGCGGCCTTGTCCGAGGCGCGGACGTCCAGGCGCGAATAGAGGAGGGCGCCCCCCACGAGAACCAGAGCCAGAATTCCGACCAGCGCTTTGATCAACATCGCTCATGCCTCCTTGGAGCCGGCCTTCACCCCACCCGGCACCAACGCCGCGCTCCCTTCGAAGATTCCGCGCGAGGTCTGCCGCGTGGGGGGAGGGACGTCCGGTTTGGCCCCCTCATGGTACAGTAACCCAACCGTGGGAGGAGGGTCCGCCGTGGAGAACCAGACCGATGCGAAGCCGTCGCCGCTGAAGGAGATCACCCAGCCCTTCGTGGACCTCGTCCACGCCCCGAGGGCGCTCTGGGGAGTGAACCTGCCCTACCTCCTCGAGGGCATGGTGTATTTCGGGATCCTCGGCTACCTCGCCATCTACTTTTCGGACTTCGTCTTCGCCGGCGTTCCCCACGCGGACGTCTGGTCCCACCGGATGGTGATGGTCCAGACGGCTGGCATCACCATCGCCATGTTCTTCCTGGGCTTCGTAGCGGACCGCTACGGCGTGAGGCTCGCCCTCGTGCTCGCCTTCGTGGTGATGTTGTGCGGCCGGCTCGTCATTGCCGGAGCGCCCCTCCTGGGCCTCCAGCCCGGCCTCTGGGGGGGCATCCACCTGGCCACGCTGGGAGGGATCCTCCTCGTGGTGGTGGGCTACGGCATGTACCAGCCGGCGGCCTACGCGGCGGTGCGCAAGTTCACGAACGAGAAGACCGCCGCCATGGGCTTTGCCATGCTCTACGCCCTCATGAACCTGGGGGGCTACCTGCCCACCTTCGCCTTCCTCATCCGGGACGAGAAGTACCTCGGCTGGGGCATCAACGGAGCCTTCTGGGTCTACGCGGGGTTCACCCTCGTCTCCCTCCTGCTGACCTTCTTCATCCTGTCCCGGACCGTCGTGAAGGAGGCCGCGGCGAAGGCCCGGGTGGACCGGGGGGAGGCGCCGGCCGACGAAACGGCGCCGAAGCCGCCCTTTTCCTTCGTGAACTGGCTGAAGACGCACCCCTTGACGGACCTGAAGTTCGCCTTCTTCATCTTTGCCCTCATCCCCGTGCAGACGCTCTTCACCTACAACTGGCTCATCCTTCCCCAGTACGTCTCGCGCTGCTACACGGGCTGGATCGGGGAGAAGTTCGAGATCGCGTCCAACTTCAACCCGCTTCTGATCTTCCTTGCGGTCCCGATCATCACCGCCCTCACCTACCGGCGCAAGGTCTACACCATGATGATCATCGGGACCTTCGTCATGGCGGTGCCGGCCTTCTTCCTGGCCTTCGGAACGAACTTCTGGACCCTCTTTGGATACCTCGTGGTGATGACCATCGGTGAGGCCATGTGGCAGCCGCGGTTCCTCCAGTACGCCGCCGAGATCGCCCCGGAGGGCAGAACGGGCGAATACATGGGCGTGGCCCAGCTTCCCTGGTTCCTCACCAAGGTGCTCGTGCCGGCCATCTACTCGGGATGGATGATCGAGAAGTACTGCCCGGCCGGATTCGATCCGGCCCAGGGCACCGCCGGGCCCCAGAAGATGTGGCTCATTTTCGGCTGCATCGCCATCTGCTCGACCCTTCTCCTCCTGCTGGCCAAGGGCTGGGTCGGAAAGGACTTCAAGACCAAGGCCTGAAACCGGGAGGCTCGCGGAAACGGAAAAGGGGCCGGCGCCCCCCCCCCCAATTACATCAGAAACAATAGCAAATTAAAGGGGCGGCCGCCGGCCGCCCCTTTTCCTTCGAAACGAGAATCCTATTCGAGGACGATGGAGACTTCGCCGTCGTCGGACACGACGCGGGCCAGAAGGCCCGTACCCAGGTCCCGCGCGAAGGGGACGAGCTGGCGGATCATGAGCCCGGCCTGGTCGTCTCCCTCCTTCTCGATCTTGACGCCCTGGAAGATGGCCTCCACGGTGGCGAGGGGGACGCTGATCTTGACGTCCTTGGGCTCGCCGCCGCCCTTCTCGCCGCGGACCGAGAGGACCACCTGGGTGGGCGCCTTGCCGGGGCGAAGGGACTTTTCGTCGGCGAAGCCCACGGTCACGCTGCGCTTCTTCCCCTCTTCCTCGATGGTCATGAGGACGGTCTCGCCGCCGGCCCCGGCCTGCTTCAGGGCCTTCATCATGTCCCCGAGGGACAGGGTGACGTCCTGGCCGTGCATGCGGCAGGCGTGGAACTCCTTCCCCACCTGGTTCTTGTCCAGGAATTCCAGGACCTTCATGGGGACCTCGATGAGGGCCTGCTCCCCGTCGCCCTGGACGCGGATCTGGACCAGCGGGTCTCCGCCCGCCATGGCGGGGGCGGCCGTGGCCAGAACAAGGGCCGCAAGGAGTACCGTCAGGATGGCTTTACGAAGGGTCGCCGGGTTCATCTTGCACCTCCTCTGCGGGCTCATACGCAGGCCCGCGTCGAAGGTTTCTGCCCCCGGCGCCGAGGGGCGACCGCCGCGGCGCCGCCTTGCCGGCCGGGGCGCCGATGTACCCTTTTCGCGAGGCGCTGGTCCCCCGATTCCGCCCTATCCCAGGCCCATCCGCTCGCCCCAGTGGGCGAGGACCACGAGGTTCCAAAGAAGAAGATCGTGCTCTGCGCCTCGCTGGTGCTCTTCGAAGGCGGCGCGGATCCCTTCGGGGCGGAAGTGGGTCCGCATCCAGGTCGAGTTCTCCAGGATGCCCCGCACGCGTTCTCGCAGGGGGCCTCTCACCCAGGCCCCCCAAGGGACGGGAAAGCCCTTCTTTCTCCGGTAGGCCACGTGGCGCGGGACCCCCGCCTCCACGGCGTAGCGCTTGAGGATGTGTTTGGTGACCGAGCCGCGGACCTTCATGGACTCGGGGAGGGCGAAGGCGAAATCCACCAGGGGCCCGTCCAGGAAGGGGACGCGCATCTCCAGGGAATGGGCCATGGACATGCGGTCCGAGTGGTTGAGGAGGTTGTCGGCGAGCCACCCCTTCACGAGGACCGAGAGCATGGCGTCCAGCGGCCCCCTATGAGGGGGGACCTCCATGTAGAAGGCGTCGAGGGTCCGGTCATAGGGCGGCGGGGGCGGGTCGATCAGAAGGCTTCGTACCCGCGCCTCCTCCAGGGGCAGGGTGAGGTCGTAACGGATTCGGCCGGGGATCTGCCCGGGGGCGGCGTTCCGCAGTTCCTCCCATCGGAGGAGGTATCCTCGCTTTGGGTCGCGCCGGGCGATGGCCCGCGCGGCGAGGCGGGCGCCGGGGATCCCCCTCAGGAGGACGATGGCCCGGATCTGCTTGAGGACCCGCTCCAGGTGGTATCCGCCGAGGATCTCGTCGGCGCCCTGGCCCGACAGGAGGACCTTCACGTGGCGGGCCGCGAGGGCGCACACGTGGTACAGGGGCAGTACGGCCGAGTCGGCCACGGGATCGTCGAGCCGCGCGAGCACCCCTTCCAGGCTCTCGGCGAAGGCCTCGGGAGTGATGACGAGTTCGTGGTGGTCGGCGTGGAGGGTGGAGGCGACGGCGCGGGCCCACTGCCGCTCGTCGTACGCGCCCTTGCCGGCGAAGGCCACCGTGAAGGTGGACAGCTTCTCCTGGCCGCACCGCCTCACGGCGGCGGCCAGGGCGGACGAATCCACACCCCCGGAGAGCAGAACGCCCACGGGAACGTCGGCGATGAGCTGCCGCCGGACCGAGGCCTCAAAGCATTCCCCGAACCGCGCCAGGGCCGAGGCGCCGTCCCCGGACGCTCCCTCTCCGGCCTCACCGAGGGGCAGACGCCAGTAGGGGAAGAGCCGGACGCCCCCCTCGGAGATCGAAAGGATGTGGCCGGGGGGGAGCTTTTTCACGTCCCTCAGGAGGGTCCGGGGGGCGAGGACGTAGCGGCAGGCCACCTGCTCCGCGAAGGCCGCCGGATGGATCTCGCGGCCCACGGCCGGATGGAGAAGCAGGGGGGGGATCTCGGAGGCGAAGGCGATGCCCCGGGGCGTGCGGACCCAGTAGAGCGGCTTCACGCCCACGCGGTCCCTGCTCAAGAGGAGCGTTCGCTCCCGCTCGTCCCAGAGGGCGAAGCCCCACATGCCGTTGATCTTCTGGAGCCCCGGCAGGCCCCACACGGTGAGGGCCCGAAGGAGGACCTCCGTGTCCGACCGGGTGGAGAAGCGCTCTCCCAGCGATTCGAGTTCGGCCCTCACGTCCTGGAAGTTGTAAATCTCCCCGTTGAAGACGATGCGGTACCGGCCGTCGGGACTCGCCATGGGCTGCGAGGCGGCGTCGGACAGGTCGATGATGGCCAGGCGCCGGTGGCCCAGGGCCGCGTCCGGGGAGGACCAGAGCCCCTCGCCGTCGGGTCCCCGGTGCCCGAGGGCGCGCGCCATGGTCCGGACCCGCTCGGGGTCCGCGCCGCCGCCGAAGGCCACCTCTCCGCAGATGCCGCACACGGTATGCCGCCACCGGCATTCTACACGGCGGTGGGCCGATTTGGGACCGCGGCGGGACGGGGTTGCCATCGGGCCGGGCCTGGGATAGGCTACGAGGCCCGGAGCGACCGCCGATCATGAGCCTGAAGCAAGCCCTGAAAGCCGCCGCCTACGCCACCGCCAAAGGAGCCTTCGGCGCCCTTCTCCGTCCCTACTTCCGGGTCCGGGTCATCGGCGGAGAAAACTTCCCGGCCCGCGGCGGCGTTCTCGTCGCCGCCAACCACGCTTCCTTCGCGGACCCCCTGGTTCTGGGAGCGTTCCTGCGGCGGCGCCTCTGGTTCATCATGGCCGAGGAGCAGTTCCGAAAGCCCGTTGTCCACCTTTTCTCCCGGCTCATGGACGTGATCCCGGTGCAGACCGGGGCGGCCTTCCAGCTCGCGCCCATCAAGAAGGCCCTTTCCCTCCTCAAGGGGGGGAGCGTCGTGGCCATCTTCCCCGAAGGCCGGCGATCGGGCACCGGGAAACTGCTTCCTGGACAGCCGGGCCTCGGTTTGCTCGCGGTCCGCGCCCAGGTTCCCATCCTCCCCGTGGCCATCGCGGGAACCCGGGAGGCCTATCCCGTGGGTCAGACGATCCCCAAACCCGGCCGGGTGACCCTCTACGTGGGCAAACCTTTGACCGGTCTCACTCGTCTGAGGCCCGAGGAACTGTCGGAGCGGGTCATGGACGCCCTGGCGGAACTCCTCGAGTCCAACGGCCACGCGGACTACCTGGACGCCGCGCCGGCGGGCGGCTGAGGCCGGAGCCGCCGGGAGACCCCCATGCCCACGGCCGCCTTTTTCGCCATCGGATCGGAGATGACGGATCCCGCCCGGGGGGATTCCAACGGGATTTTCGCCGCCGAGCGCCTCAGGGAGGCGGGATTCACCCTCGGCCTCGTCTCGCGCGTGGAGGACCACGTGGAGGCCATCGCGGCGGCCCTCGCCGGGGCCCTGGAAACCTGCGACGTGGTCCTCGCCTCCGGGGGCCTCGGACCCACTGGGGACGACCTCACGAGGGAGGGGGCCGCCCGGGCCCTCGGCGTCGGGATCATGGAGGACCCGGCCTGGGCGGAGGAACTGACCCGGCGGCTCGCCGCCCGCGGCCGGGCCCTGGATCCTGTGAACCGCCGCCAGGCCCTCGTCGTGGAGGGTAGCGAAGCGATCCCCAACCTCCGGGGGCTGGCCTGCGGTTGCCGTTTGAAGCGCGGGAAGAAGCACCTCATCCTCCTTCCCGGCGTGCCGGCCGAGTTTCGGGAGATGCTGGAAGGCCGCGTCCTTCCAGGGCTGAAGGAGGCCTTTCCGGAGCGGCCTCGGGTGCGCACCGTGCGGGCCGTCCTGGCGGGCCTTCCCGAGGCGGCGGCGGAGCCGGTCCTCGCACCGTGGTACGGAAGGCGGGGCGTCTCCGCGTCCATCCTCCCCCACTTGGGAATCCTCCGGGTGGCCCTGACGATCACCTCCCCTCCCGCCGAATCGGTGGCGGACCTGGAGGCCGAGGCCAGGCGCGCCTTCGCCGAGGGATGGAAGGGCCACCTCGTGAGCCTGGACGGAACCTCCCTGGAGGCGGCCCTCGGGGAGGCCCTGCTCCGACGGGGCTGGACCCTGGCGGCGGCCGAGTCCTGCACCGGGGGCCTCCTGGCCCACAAGGTCGTTTCCGTCCCCGGGGCATCGAGGTACTTCCTCGGCTCGGTCACGGCGTACGACGACGGGGCCAAGTCCGCGCTCCTGGGCGTGGCGCCGGAGTCGCTCCGGCGATTCGGGGCCGTGAGCGAGGAAACGGCCCGTTCCATGGTGCGGGGGGCCCGGGCGCGCTTCGGAGCCTCCTGCGCGGCGGCGACCACCGGCGTGGCGGGGCCCGGCGGGGGGAGCCCGGAGAAGCCCGCCGGAACCGTCTGGATCGCGGTGGGCACGCCCGTGGGGGAGTGGGCGCACAAGGTCTATCTCCCCCTGGACCGGCTTTCGGTCATGGAGTTCTCCGCCCACATGGCCCTCTATCACCTCTGGCGGCGGGTTCGGGACGCCGCGGCCCCATGAAGGTTTCGGCGGTGGGGTTCCTCAACTCGGCCCCCCTCACCTGGGGCCTCTCGGAGGGCCGGGCCCCCGAAGGATGGGACGTGGCCTTCGACGTGCCCTCGCGCTGCGCCGAGCGCCTCCTCAAGGGAGAGGCGGACCTGGGCCTCGTTCCCTCCGTCGTGTTCCTCCGGGAGCCCTGGCTGACCCTCGCCGCCCCCCTGGGCGTCGTGGCGCCCGCCGAGTCGGGATCGGTCCTTCTCGTTCTGGGCGGCGAACTCGCCTCCATTCGGAGAGTTCTTCTCGATCCGGCGAGCCGGACCTCCCAGGCCCTCGCCCGCCTCCTACTCCAGGAAGCCCTTCCGGGGAATGTCTCGTTCGAGGAGGGAATCGCCCCGGAGCGCCTCGGCCCCACCGAAGCCGCGCTCGTGATCGGGGACCGCGCCCTCCGCCTCCCCGGCGCCCTCGGGCGGCTTCCGGCCCTCGACCTCGCCTCCTTGTGGAAAGCGCGCACCGGGCTGCCCTTCGTGTTTGCCGTCTGGGCGGGGCGAAGGGAGGTCTGCACGGCCGAGGTCCGCGAGGTCCTGGCGTCCTCCTGCGCTCTGGGCCTGGCCTGTTTGGACGACATCGTGGACCGCCACGCCGTCGCCCTGGACCTCCCGCCGGCGCGCATCCGCCACTACCTGACCCGGCAACTGGCCTTTGCCGTCGGCCGGGAGGAGAGGGCGGCCCTGGCCCGTTTCTCCCGCGAGGTGCTGGGCGAGGAGCCCCCGCCCTCCAAGTGGGGAGAGCCGCATGGCCATGCGTGACCCGAACCGGGCGCTGGAAAAGGCCTTTGCCGGGGAGCGGCTGTCCCTGGACGAGGGACTGGCCCTGCTGGAAAAAGCGCCCCTGCTCGACCTGGGAGCCGCGGCCGACGGGGCCCGGGAGCGTCGCCATCCGGACGGGATCGCCACCTACATCGTGGATCGAAACATCAACTACACGAACGTCTGCGTGGCACGGTGCGCCTTCTGCGCCTTCTACCGGAGGCCGGGAGACCCGGAGGGGTACGTCCTGCCCATCGAGGCCGTCCTTCAGAAGATCCGTGAAACGGAGGAGCTGGGCGGCACGGGGATCCTCCTCCAGGGAGGGCACCACCCGACCCTGCCCTTCTCCTATTACGAGGAAATGCTGGGGGCCATCCGGCGCGCGTTCCCGGCCATCCACATCCACGCCTTTTCACCTCCCGAACTCACTTTCTTCGCCAAGCGCTTCGGCCTGCCTCTCAGGGAGGTGGTGGCGCGACTCAAGGCGGCGGGGCTCATGAGCATCCCCGGCGGCGGGGCCGAAATCCTCTCGGACGCCGTGCGGGAGGACATGGCGGGGGGGAAGGCCTCGGTGGACGAATGGCTCGAGGTCATGCGGGAAGCCCACCGCCAGGGTATGCGCACGACGGCCACCATGATGTTCGGGTCCATCGAATCGCCGCGGGACATCCTGGTCCACCTGTCCCACCTGCGCGACCTCCAGGACCATACCGGCGGCTTCACGGCCTTCATCCCCTGGACCTTCCAGCCCGGGCCCGACACGCCGCTCCAGGAGTCCCCCGCCACGGGCGTGGACTACCTGCGAGTGGTGGCTCTCTCCCGTCTCTTTCTCGACAACTTCGACAACGTCCAGGCCTCCTGGGTCACGCAGGGGCTGAAGATGGGGCAGGTGGCCCTCCGGTTCGGGGCCAACGACATGGGCTCCATCATGATCGAGGAGAACGTGGTGGCGTCGGCGGGGTGCCGGAACCGGACCAACGAGGAGGAACTGCGCCGGCTCATCACCGACGCGGGATTCACCCCACGCAAGCGAAGGACCCTGTACGAACCCGCTGAGTAGGGCCTTCGGCCGGCGGAATTCCAGCCGCCACGGGGCCTCACCCAGGGGCGCGGGCGGGCGCCGGATTCCGTTTGACGCTGTGCCGAACGGGGCCTAGAATAAGCGGCTTACGGAGGGGACCCATGGACAACGTGAAGCGCACCCCCCTGAACGAGGAGCACCGCGCCCTGGGCGCCCGGATGGTGGACTTCGGGGGCTGGGACATGCCTGTTCAGTACACGTCGATCCTCGAGGAGCACGAGGCCGTCCGGACCCGGGCGGGCCTCTTCGACGTGAGCCACATGGGCGAGATCTGGATCGAGGGGAGGCAGGCCCTGGACCTCATCCAGCACCTATGCAGCAACGACGCCTCCAAGCTGGGGTTGAACCAGATCCAGTACAGCGGCCTGCTCACGAAGGAAGGCACCTTCGTGGACGACCTGCTGGTCCACAAGGCCGCCGAGGACCGCTACCTGCTGGTGGTCAACGCGGCCAACGAGCCCAAGGACCACGCCTGGATCCTCAAGGAGGCTTCCGGCTTCGACGCCGTCGTCACCAACCGGAGCCCGCAGACCGCCCAGATCGCCATCCAGGGTCCGCGGGCCGTGGCCATCCTCCAAAGGCTCGTGCCCGACGCCGACCTCTCGGCGGTGAAGTACTACTGGTTTACCTTCGGGACGGTGCTCGGCGAGCGCTGCCTCCTGGCGCGAACGGGCTACACGGGGGAGGACGGCTTCGAGGTCTACCTGTCTCCGGCCAGGGCCCCGGAGCTGTGGCGCGCCCTCCTGAAGGAAGGCCGTGAAGAAGGGCTCCAGCCGGCGGGCCTGGGGGCGAGGGACACCCTTCGCCTGGAGGCCGCCATGGCCCTGTACGGAAACGACATCGACGCCACGACGACGGTCCTGGAGGCGGACCTGGGCTGGATCCTCAAACTGAGCAAGCCCGCCTTCAACGGCCGGGAGGTCCTCGAGCGCCAGAAGGCCGAGGGGGTCCGGAGGAAGCTCGTCGGGTTCGAACTCCTGGACCGGGGGATCCCCCGGCACGGGTACGACTGCTACCGGGGCGGGGAGAAGGTGGGCCGCGTGACGAGCGGGACCCAGGCTCCCTTCCTGAAGAAGTCCATCGGAATGGCGTACCTGCCAGCAGAGCTCACCTCCCCGGAGACGTCCTTCGAGGTGGACGTGCGGGGAAAGCGGCTGGCCGCCCGCGTCATTCCAAAGCCCTTCTACAAGAGAAGCCGCTAGCTCGGGCTGGCGAGGATCTGAAAGCGGATTGACGGCGAGGTGAGGCCCGGGTCCTTCGGAGAAAGGCGCCCGGGCTCCGGAGGTGCCAATGAACGTGCCTGGAGACCTGAAGTACACCAAGACCCACGAGTGGGTTCGCGCGAGCGGCGGGGAAGCCGTGGTGGGCGTGACGGACTTCGCCCAGCACGAACTCGGAGACATCGTCTTCGTCGAGGCGCCCGAAGCCGGAGCGGCCGTCACGGCGGGGAGCCCCATGGGTAGCGTGGAGAGCGTGAAAGCCGTCTCGGAGCTCAACGCGCCGGTATCCGGAACGGTCTCGGCGGCCAACGACGCGCTGAAGGACCACCCCGAACTCCTGAACCAGGACCCGTACGGGGAGGGGTGGATCGTCAAAATCGCCCTTTCCGACGCCGCCGAGATCGGCGGCCTGATGGACGCCGAGGCCTACGGGAAGTACGTCGCCGAAGCGTCCCACTGAGGAGTCCCCATGCGTTACCTTCCGCAGAGCCCGGAGGACCTCCGGCTCATGCTCTCCGCCGCCGGCGTGTCCCAGGTGGAGGACCTCTTCGCCTCCATTCCGGAGCCCCTGAGGCTGAAGGCCCCCCTGGACATGCCCACGGCCCTGCCCGAATGCGACCTGAGGGAGCGCTTTGTCACCCGGTCGTCCCGGAACCACTCCCTCACGTGCCGTCCGGGCTTCTTGGGCGCGGGCGCCTACAACCATTTCGTCCCCTCGCCGGTGGGCCACCTCCTTTCGAGGAGCGAGTTCTACACGGCCTACACGCCCTACCAGCCCGAGCTGGCCCAGGGAACCCTCCAGGCCATCTTCGAGTTCCAGACCATGATGGCGGACCTCTGCGGGACCGACGTCTGCAACGCCTCCCTGTACGACGGCGCCTCCGCCGCCGCCGAGGCGGCCCTCCTGGCCGCCAGGGTCCACAAGGGGCGCAAGGTCCTGGTGGCGAGGTCCCTGCACCCCGCCTACCGCGAGGTGATCCGGACCTACCTCAAGCACCTGGACCTCGACGTGGGCGAGGTGCCTTACGGGCCCGACGGCCGGATCGACCTCTCGTCCCTCGCCGGGGCGGGCGTGGAGGAGGCGTGCTGTCTCCTCGTGGGCCAGCCCAATTTCTTCGGCGTGGTGGAGGATTTCGAGACCGTCTCCGCGTCCCTCCCGGCGGGCCCCAAGCGCCCGTTGCTCGTGGGTGTGGTCTGCGAGGCCCTGGCCCTCGCGCTGATCCGGCCCCCCGGCGCCGCGGGGGCCGACGTGGTGTGCGGCGAGGCCCGCTCCTTCGGCCTCCCCCTCGGGTACGGAGGCCCGAACCTCGGCTTCCTCGCCGCCCGCAAGGCCCACATGCGGCAGATGCCCGGCCGCTTGGTGGGAGAGACCCGGGACGCCGACGGGCGCCGGGGCTTCGTCCTCACGCTGACGACGCGGGAGCAGCACATCCGCCGCGAGAAGGCCACCTCCAACATCTGCACCAACCAGGGGCTCTGCATGCTCGCGGCGGTCATCTACCTCTCCCTCATGGGGCGGAGGAACCTCCGCGAACTCGCCCTGAGGAACCTGAGCAAGGCCGAGCACCTCAAGGCGCGCCTCGCGGAGCGGGGAATCCGGCCCCTTTTCTCGGGCCCCACCTTCAACGAGTTCGCGGTGGGGCTGAAGGTCGCTCCGTCGCGGGCCAACGCCGAGGCCCTCAAGGTCCACATCGTGGGCGGTCTCGACCTTTCGGTCCACTACCCGGACCTGTCCAACGGCTACCTCCTCTGCGCCACCGAGCAGACGCCGAAGGAGGCCTCCGAGAAGCTCGTCGACGTCCTGGGAGGCCTCTCATGAGCCGCTTCATCGAGGAACCCCTCCTCTTCGAAAAGGACAGACCCGGCCGCCTAGGGGTCTGCCTGTGCACCAAAGAGGTCCCCACGGCCGACGCCGAGGCGCTCCTCGGGGACCTTCTTCGCCCCGAGCCTCCCGCCCGCCTGCCGGAACTGAGCGAGGTGGACGTGGTCCGGCACTTCACCCGGCTGTCCCTGATGAACTACGCGGTGGACTACGGCCTGTACCCGCTGGGCTCCTGCACCATGAAGTACAACCCCAAACTCAACGAGGACGTCTCGCGCTTCGAAGGCCTGGCGGGCCTCCATCCCATGCAGGACGACGCCTCGGCCCAGGGGGCGCTGGAGATCCTCCACACGCTGGAGAGGGCCCTCTGCGCCGTGTCGGGCATGGACGTCTGCACCCTCCAGCCCTCGGCGGGGGCCCAGGGCGAATTCACGGGCATGCAGTTGATCCGGGCCTACCACGAGGACCGTGGGGACGCCCGGCAGGTGGTCCTGATCCCCGATTCGGCCCACGGCACGAACCCCGCCACGTCCCACATGGCGGGCTACCGTGTGGAAGAGATCAGGAGCGGGCCGGACGGCTGTGTGGACCTCTCGTCCCTCAAGGCGCGCATGGCCCCCGACGTGGCGGCCATCATGCTCACCGTGCCCAACACGCTGGGCATCTTCGAGAAGCAGATCGACGAGATCTGCCGCATCCTCCACGAAAAGGGCGGCCAGGTTTACGTGGACGGGGCCAACCTCAACGCCCTCATGGGCATCACGCGCCCCGGGGACTGGGGCGCCGACGTCATGCACATCAACCTCCACAAGACCTTCTCCACGCCCCACGGCGGCGGGGGTCCGGGCGCGGGGCCCGTGGCCTGCAAGGCCCACCTGGAGCCCTTCCTACCCAAACCGGTCTTGGTCCGGGCGAAGGACGGCTTCCGTTGGGACTGGGACCGGCCCAAGAGCATCGGAAAGGTCCACGCCTTCTACGGCAACTTCCTGATCCTCGTCCGGGCGCTTTGCTACATCGAGACCATGGGCGGGGAGGGCCTGAAGCGGGCCTCCCAGATGGCCGTGCTCAACGCCAACTACCTTCGGGCCCGCCTCGGGGAGCACCTCCCCCTGGGCTTCGACGGCCCCACGCTCCACGAGGTGGTCTTTTGCGACAAGGGCCTCCCCGGGGGCATCACCACCATGGACCTGGCCAAGCGCCTCATCGACTACGGCTTCCACCCCCCCACCGTGTACTTCCCGCTCATCGTCCACGGGGCCCTCATGGTGGAGCCCACGGAGACCGAGCCGGTGGAGGAGATGGACCGCTTCGTGGAGGCCGTGAAGGCGATCCTGGACGAGGCGCGAAGGGACGCGGAGTTCGTCAAACGGGCGCCCCACGAGGCCTTCCGCAGGCGCCTCGACGAGGTGGCGGCGGCCCGGAGCCCCGTACTGACCTACCGGCCCGAGGGCGGCTGAGGAGCCGCTGCTTCCGCCGGCCCCCGTCGCTCCTCCGGGTAAGGAATCCGATGCCGCGGGGCATCGCAACGTTGCAGAGCCGGCTCGCCGGCGGGAGAGAAGCCATGTCGGAACGTTCTGAGCGTCGGAACCCTACGCGCCTCCTCACGGCGCTTCTGACCGCCGCCTGCCTCCTCGGCGCCCTGGCTCTTCCGGCGGCGGCGCCCGCCGCCGGGAAGAAAGCGCCCCGGGCGGCGTCCAAGCCGTCGCCCAAGCCCAAGTACCTTCCGCCCGCGGGCTCGGCCCTCGAGGTGGAAGGCTCCGCGGTCAAGAGCCACGGCGCCTGGCGCTGGCACCTCATGACCTACCCCGGCACCACCATCCCCACCGGCGCCATGGAGTCGGCGTCGCGCTGGGTGAAGGAGAAGGTCCCCGAGGCCCGGTGGCCCGCGGCGGGGGCGAACCGGCCCGCCCGGACCCAGGGCGTGACCATCGGCTCCGACGCCTGGACGCCGGTGGGCCCCTCCCCCATGGACATGTCGACCCAGACCGACGGATACACCTACGGCCGGGTCACGGGGCGCTTCAACGCCATCGCCGTGGACCCCCGCACGGCGAACGCCCCGGGCGCCATCGCGGCCTACGCCGGAGCGGCCACGGGCGGGCTCTGGAAGACCCAAAACTGCTGTGGTCCCGACACGAACTGGACGCCGCTTTGGGAGGGCTTCGACTTCGTGACCCAGGCGGTGGGCGCCATCGAAATCGACCCCAACGATCCGGACACGGTCTACGTGGGCACCGGGGATTTCGACGCCTACGACCAGTTCGGCCAGGGCGTCATGAAAACGACCGACGGCGGGCTCACCTGGACCCAACTGGGCGCCGACGTCTTCACGCCCTTCGCCGCCCTGACGCCGCGCTTCGCCAACCAGAACATCGGCGTCATCCAGGTGGACCCGAACAACAGCGACAACGTCCTCGTGGGGACGCGCTTCGACCTCTTCATCAGCCACGACGCCGGGCTCACCTGGGCCCGCTGCCCCTTCGGCGCCAATCCCACGGATCCCCTGAACCTGGACCAGCCCATCGGCGCCCTCAACCGCATCAGCGGCGTCGTCCTCGACCCCTCCACCGTCCCCACCACGGCGTACGTGGCCGTGGGCTTCACCTCCTCTGCCTACAACGGAAACAACGGGGTCTACAAGGGCGCGGTCCCCGATTCGGGGTGCCCGACCCTCACCCTCTCGGCCAACGGGTGGCCCGCGGGGACCGGAAACGGAACCAACGGCGCCACGGACCTGGGGCGCATCCGCCTGGCCTCCTCGAGGGGGAACGCCTCGGGCGACCTCGTCCTCTACGCCCAGGTCCAGAGCGCCTCCCAGACCAACGCCCTAGGCACCTGGGTGACGACGGACCAGGGCCAGACCTGGCGCATGCTCGCGGGGAGCGCCGACACGAACTACCGGGACTGCTTCAACGTCCCGCGCGGGGAGGGGCAGGACTGGTACAACCTCTTCCTCCTGGCGGACCCCGGCGACGACAAGACCCTGTACATCGGCCGCGTGGACCTCTACAAGGCCTCCGTGGATACGACGTACACCTCCATGGCCCTGACGAATCTCAGCAACGTGTACAGCCCGGGCTGCCCGAGCTACGGCTCCCTCCACCCGGATCAGCACGGGGCCGAGTGGGTCTCCGGCACGGGACCTTCCTCCCTTTTCCTCTTCGGGAGCGACGGCGGGATGTACGCCGCCGATGGAACGGCGGGGGGCTTCACCGACCTCAACGAAGACGTGGGCGCGATCCAGTGGTACGCGGGGCAGACCGGCGCCGACCTGGCGGGCGGGGCCGTCCAGTACTTCTTCGCCGGGTCCCAGGACAACGGCACGGCGAGCTGGGACAGCTCCAATTCCGACCTCACGTGGCAGGCGCGCGGCGCCGGCGGAGATGGCTTCTTCACGGCCTTCGACCCCATCGGCGGGACCCTCACGGCGGGGAACTGGCTCTACGAGGTCTATTACGGGGGCATGTACCGGAGCACCGCCGGGGCCTCGGGATACTACAACCGGCTGGCCACAAAGTGGTCGGCGGACCGGAACGGATGGAGCGCGCCCTTCAAGATGGACGTTTTCCACGGGAACACGACGGCCTGCAAAAACCTCGTCTACGGCTCCCACCGGCCTTACGCCAGCGTGGACGGGGGCGGAGTCTGGACGCGGCTGACGAAGAAGGACCTCACCAAGGGCCAGGGAAGCCTCATCAGCCTGGACATCGCCCTGCCCAACCCCAAGGCCGTGGTGGTCGGCTCCGACGACGGGAGCGTGCGGTGGAGCGACACGGCCTTCAAGGGGGCCAACTGCACCCTGGCGACGGCCAACACCTCCTCCTTCGCCTGCAAGGCCAACAGCAAGTCCAAGTGGACCGACCTGACGGGCGGCAACGCGGTCCTTCCCAACCGGGCCGTCATGGGCGTGGCCTTCGACCCCACGACGGAATACAAGGTGTACGCCGCCGTGGGCGGCTTCAATCCCAACACCCCCACGACGCCGGGCCACGTCTTCCTCTGCACCAACTCGAGCGGAGCCTGGACCTGGACCGACAAGACGGGGAACCTCCCCGACGTGCCCGCCAACTCCATCGTGGTCAACCCCAACAACCCGGTCCAGGCCTTCGTCGGCACCGAAATGGGTTTCTACTTCACCAACGACATCTCCGCGGCCTCTCCGGTCTGGTACCGCTTCCAGGAGGGGCTGCCGAACACGGTCATCCAGTACCTGACCGTGGACCGCGGGCCGGTCTCCGCCCCCTACGCCAGCACCACCCTCACCGCCTTCACGTACGGCCGTGGCACCTACGCCATCCTCCTTCCCGGGCCGGGGGGATTCCCCCAGCCCTAGGAAGGCGGCCCCAGGGGTCCCGTCAGGGCCCAACGGTTCCAGCCATCGGGGCGGGCTTCGGCCCGCCCCGATCTCGTTGGGAGTCGGGGAGGGGGCCGGGTTGGGCGTGCCTCCGGTAACGAGATCTCCTCCGGGAGCCTTTCGAACCACGAGGGCAGAGAAGCTGGCGGGGCACACCCCCCAAGACACCGATAACCGAGTATACACTCAGACGCCTTTTGCTTGACAAGAACCTCCGAGATGAATAGATTCTTCCTTGAATTACCTCCTGCGGGGGTGGGAGTTAATACGGTTGTGTGTGAACGTAGTACCTGGTTGGGCGGCCGGTGGGTGTGGCCGAGGGTGGTTTTCTTCAGGCGCGGGAGGATCTTATGGTCAGAAGCTCGGTGGCGCGGCGGGGGGTGCGGTTTCTTCTGGGTCTCGGAATGGCGACTCTCCTGCCCCTGGCCGCGACGGCGCAGGCGGTAAAGGAGGACAAGGATGTCCTGGATTCCCTGTCCTTCGCGAAGCCCGAGACCTGGATCACCTCCCAAACGGTTTCTGTGGACGAATACCGAGCCGGAGCCTCCCGTGCGGAGATCGAGGCCCTCGCGCCGGTCCTGGGGGATTGGGACCGCTTCCTCACCGACCGCGGCGGTCGCTGGATCATGCTCTTCGACCGGGTGACGGGACGGCCCGCGCACATGGAAGGGCGGGGAATCCCGTGGATTCCAGGTACGGCCAACGGCCTTCGCGGTGACGACGTAGGGCTGGCGGCGTACATGGAGGGACGGGATGTCCCTGTGGCGGTGGTGGCGGGCCGTGCCCTGGATTTCCTCGCGGCCTATCCGGACCTCTTCGGTGTGAAGCCCGACGATCTTGCATTGGTGGCGGAGGGCTCGGGCCCTGTCCTCGACTACCTCTATTTTTTGAATTTTCAGTGGACTTACCACGGGATCCCCGTGGAAAAGGCCCACCTCATCTTTCGTCTCAACCACGGCAACCTGGTTCAGGCGGGGCAGGAGTTCGTGAATCCCGAGGCCATCCGCGGACTGGACCCCGCCCCCGCCATCACCGCCGAAACCGCCTGGCAGATCCTGTACGGGTTCATCGGCGGGCCCGCACCCCAAGATCGGATCGTGCAACCCGGGCGGCTTCTGGTCGTTCCCGTCTCCGCGCCGGAGGCGCTCTCGCGGGTCTTGGTGGAGGCGGGTCAGGGCCTACGCTACCGTCTCGTTTATGAGATGTCCTTTCATCGTCCCGGTGTCATGGGCACGTGGCAGGCCAGAGTAGACGCCCACAACGGCGAACTCCTCGAGTTTGTGGACGCGAACCGATACGGAAGCATTCAGGGCGGGGTCTACAAGACCGACCAGCCCGCCACCGAAGTCGTAGTGCCTTTCCCCTACGCAGACTACAGCGGGTCCGCCTGGGCCGACATCGTGGGAAGCTTTCCCGGAACGAGCGGGACAAGCACCATGACGGGACGGACGGGAAGCTCCGGCAACGTGGGCGGCGTGGACATCGTGGACAACTGTGGGACCATCTCGCTGGCCTCGGACGGCTCGGGCCTGATCAACTTTGGCACCAGCGCCGCCACCGACTGCAGCAGTCCGGGCGGCGGGGCGGGCAACACGCGGGCCTCCCGGACCCAGTATTACAACGTGACCATGATCAAGATCAAAGCGTACACGTACCTCCCCGGAAATACGTGGCTCCAAGGGAGGATCACCGACAACGTCAACATCGCGGATACGTGCAATGCGTATTGGAATGGATCGTCCATCAACTTCTTCCGGTCGGGCGGCGGGTGCTGGAATACGGGGGAATTGCCCGGCGTGTCGCTCCACGAATGGGCCCACGGATTGGACTCCAACGACGGCTCCCCGGCGGGGGACAACGGCACCGGGGAAACCTACGGAGACTTCTCGGGGGTTCTGCAAACCCATGGCTCCTGCGCCGGCGGCGGCTTCTTCTATACGATGAACCGAGGGTGTGGGACGACCACGGTGGGGTACAACTGCTCCGGGTACGGGGATTGTTGCCTGAGCTGCTCCGGCATCCGGGAGATCGACTACGCCAAGCACACGTCCAACACCCCCTACGACCCGACCTTCCTGGACAATTCCAGCGGCTTCAATTGCGACACGGACCCCTCCTACGACGGGCCCTGCGGATACGAGGGCCATTGCGAGTCCCTGATCTCTTCCCAGGCCATGTGGGACCTGCCCGTGCGGGACCTGACGGCGTGGGGCCTCGATGCGGCCACGGCTTGGCAGTTGATGGACCGCCTTTGGTACGCCAGCCGGTCCACCTCCGGTTCGGCCTACGCATGCCCCTCCCTGACGACCTCCAACGGGTGCACGTCCAGCAACTACTTCACGACCTTCCGCGTGGTGGACGATTGCGACGGAGACCTCAGCAACGGGACGCCCCACGCCAGCGCCATCTACAGCGCCTTCAACCGCCACAAGATCGCGTGCACCACGGTGGTCAACACGGACCAGACCAACTGCTGCCCCGACCTGGATGCACCGGTGCTGTCGGGGACGGCCGGCAACACCCAGGCCTCCCTCAGCTGGGGCACGGTCTCCGGCGCCGTCAGGTACTACGTCTACCGCAACGAGACGGGGTGCGACGCGGGTTACACAAAGGTGGGGACCGTCACGGCTCCCTCCACCTCCTACACCGACACACCCTTGTCCAACGGCGTGACCTACTACTACCGCGTGCAAGCCATCGGCTCCAGCGACGCCTGCGTGAGCCCCATGAGCAACTGTGTGACGGTGACGCCGGCTCCCTGCACCACGCCGGGGACGCCGACCATCGGCACGGTCACGGTTCCGGGCGACAACCAGTTGAGCATCCCCTGGAGCGCCGGGAGCCCGGCGGGCGCCACGTACAAGGTGTACCGCGCCGTGGGGACGTGCGCCGCCCCGGGGGCCTTCTCGGTCGTCGCTTCGGGACTCACGACCTCCCCATACCTAGACTCCACGGTGAGCGGCGGAACGACCTACTCCTACCGCGTGTCCGCCGTCGACTCCACGGGTGGATGCGAGTCCCTGCAATCCTCCTGCGCCCAAGCCACGGCCACGGGGGCGTGTACGCTGCCTCCCGCCTTCGGGGGCCTCGCCTCCGTCACAAACCCCCAGAGCGCGACCTGCACCCTGGAGCTCTCCTGGTCGGCCGGATCCTCCGGGTGCGGAGGGACCATCACCTACAACGTGTATCGCTCGGAGACGAGCGGATTCACTCCGAGCCTCTCCAACCGAGTTTACGCGGGGTGGTCCGGGACTTCCTACACCGACTCCGTCGGGCTCACGAGCGGCACGACCTATTATTACGTGGTCCGTGCGTACGATTCGGCGAACGGCCTCGAGGAC
>JBFLVU010000022.1:0-20261 GCA_040758175.1 Acidobacteriota bacterium
CCATCACCTCAACATCGGACAGCCGGACATCGCCACACCCGAGGCCTACCTCGAGGCCGTGGCGGATTTCCGCCGGCACGAAAAGGTGCTGAGCTACGGGCCCAGCGACGGGATCCCCGAGCTGAGGCAGGCCATCGCCGACTACTTCGGCCGATTTTCCGTCGCCCTGGACGCCAGGGACGTCATGATCACCACCGGGGGGAGCGAGGCGGCCCTCTTTGCTCTGAACCTTGTGGGGGACTACGGCGACGAAGTCATCCTTCCCCAGCCCTTCTACACCAACTACAACGGCTTCGCCGCCATGGCCGGGATCCGGCTCGTTCCTGTCACGGCCCGCGCCGAGGACGGTTTCCGACTTCCGCCGCGCGATACCATCGAACGCGCCATCACCCCTAGGACAAGGGCCATCCTCGTCTGTTCGCCCAACAATCCGACGGGGACGATCCTCACGCGCGAGGAGCTGGAAACCCTGGCCGAGATCGCCATCCACCACGACCTCTTCCTCATCGGCGACGAAGTGTACAAAGAGTTCACATACGAGGGCGCCGTCCATCACAGCCTGTTGGAGCTGGCCTCCGTGAGGGAGCGCGTCATCGTGATCGATTCGGTGTCCAAGCGCTTTTCCGCCTGCGGGGCGCGGGTGGGGGCCCTCATCAGCCGGAACCGGAAGGTCATGGAGTCGGCCCTCAAGTTCGGCCAGGCTCGGCTCTGCCCGCCCACCATCGAGCAGGTGGGCTCCATCGCCGCCTATCGCATGGACCCCTCCTACTTCGACCCCATCCGGGCCGAGTACCAGGCCCGAAGGGACGTGCTTCTCCGGGGCCTCACGGCCCACCCGGAGGTCATCCTCCGCAAGCCCCCGGGGGCCTTCTACATGATCGTGAAACTGCCCCTGAACGATTCGGATCACTTCGCCCGCTGGCTGCTTTCCGACTGGCAGGTGGAAGGTGAGACCGTGATGGTGGCGCCCGGGGACGGGTTCTACGCCACTCCCGGGCTCGGGCAGAACGAAATCCGGGTGGCCTACGTGCTCGAAGCGGGCAAGCTGGAGCGGGCGGCCCGGATTCTCGTGGAAGGGATGGAGCGGTTTCGGACCCTGCGCGGAAACGGCGAAGTCGCCTCCGCGGGGGCCTGATGGAGGGCGGATCGAGCCCTCCGGGGTCTGTACCGCTCATCCGGCTCGTCGTTCAGATCCCTCGGGAGGGGCCCGACGGCGCCGCGTGGTCCGTGGTGCGGCGCCGGGCCGAATGGGGAATCCGCGGGCTCTGCATCCAGGAGGAGCTCTGCGACTCCCCCAGCCGTTTCGCGGTGAGTCTCCAAAGGCCTTCCGGGGGTGCGATCCGGTGGGACATGCTGCCGGACCAGAACGCCGAAGCTCCGTTCCTGGGACTCCTCGAAGGTCTGGCGCAGGGATCGTGCCCGGTTCGGGCGGAAACGAAGTCCGCACTCGAATCCCTGGCCCATCTACCCCCGGTGACCGTCTACGGGGCCCGCTGGTGCGGAGCGAGCGCGGGCACGCTGGCGCTGGCCTGCTCCCTGGCCGTCGCGGACCCGCGTCTCTCCCTCCACGTCGTGGACGCGGAGGCGGTGCCGGAGGACGCCCTGCCCCCCGCCGTGACCTCGGTCCCGTGGACGATCTTCGGTACCGGTGAGGCACGCCTCTTCGGAACCTTGAAGGAAGATGAGGCCGTCGCGGCCCTCCGGGCCGCCGCGGAGGGTACGGGGGGACGCCACACCCTTGCGCACCTGCTCGGGATGAAGAGGAAGGAGGAGGCGGGACTTCTCCTGGGGGCCGGGGTCCTCTCTCCCGGGGATGCCGGGTGGCTCGCGTCCCGCGCTCCCGATCTGGGCATTCGGCTGGCCGCCACCCTCTTCCTCTCGGAACTGGCGCGCCGTGACCGAGCCCTCGCAAGGGGGGCCGTTCCTGCGCTCGTGGAGGGCCTTGGTTCGGAGGAGGCGAGGATCCGAGGCGACGCGGCCTTTGCTCTTGGAGAGGTGGGCGATGCCAGCGCATCGCCCGCGCTCGAAGGAGCGCTTCGTGATGGAGACGAGGAGGTCCGGGAGGCAGCCTGTGAGGCCCTCGAAAAGATCAAGTCCCTAGCAGGCTGCTGAAAAACCCTTGCGCGCGACCCACAAGGGGTTTCTCAGCCGCCTGCTAGCGCCTCCCGCACGCTGAGCGGCGCCTTACCGCGTGAAACTGAAGCTTTCCGAGGTCCCCCCGTCCGGGTTTACGACCAGAAGAGAAACGGCCTGCCCCTTGGGCAGGAGGGCCTTGAGGTCCTTTCCTCCCGTCAGAATCAGCTTCTCGGCGCTCTTGAAGTTGGTCCCCGGCGGGGGTGCTCCGTCGATGTAGACCGAAGCGCCCGATTGGAAATCGCGGCCCCCGAGGCGGAGCCGGAACGGGTTCGTGAGGACCTTGGCGGATTCAATGGCCGGAGGGATCGGGACGCCGACGTACACGGGGGCGGAGGCGATCGCCGTGCGGGCCAGGGCGTCGGTCACGGTCACCCGGCAGTCGAAGGCGCCGGATTGGACGAAGGTGTGGACGGGGTCCTCGAGGGTGGAGGTGGTCCCGTCCCCGAAGTCCCAGGAGAAGCCGTAGGGGGCCGTCCCCCCCTTGGGCGTTGCGGCAAACTGGACCGTCAGGGGCTCGGGGCCCTGGCGGGGATTGGGAGAGGCGGTCACCGTCAGGGCGGCAGTCACCTTCACCTGTCCGGTCTTGGTGCATGCGATCCCGGCCGCGTCCGTGACGGTCAGCTTCCACGTGAAGTTCCCCCCGCTCTTGTACGTGTGGGTGGGATTCCTGAGGGTCGACCGCCCCCCGTCCCCGAAGGCCCAGCTCCAGCCATATCCCGGCGATCCGCCCGAGGCCTCCGCGGTGAAAGCGACCGCGAGGGGCGCCGTTCCGCTTGTGTGGGAGGCTGTGGCCGTGCAGGTCAAGGCCGGAGGGACCTGGGCGTCCCAATCCAAGGCAAAGGCCCCGCCCGTGGATACTTGGAAGAGCGTGAACGCCCCCTGGGACAGGTTTTTGATGGGAAAGGAGGGATCCACGGGGCTGCAACAGTTCGGGTCGGCGCAGGTGTCCACGGGCGCGTTCCCGAGGGCCTGCGGGTTGGATGCCGCGAAAAAGTCAAGGTCTCCGCTGCGGACGGGCGTGGTCGAAAGGAAGGCCGCCACTTCAACTGTGGGATCCGGCCCCCCGCGAGTTTCGGCGTGGATGTTGAGGAGCTTGCTGGCGCGCAGCATGACGGGCCCGTTGCCGCCGGTCCCGCACACGGCGGAGGGTGGGCGGTTGAGGACCGTTCCGCCGAAGACAACCTGGAGGGCGGCGCCCTGGAAATAGAGGGTAAAGGGCGGCGCGGTCGTGAAGACGAAAAGGTCGCCTGCGGCCAGATAAAAATCGGCGCCGGAGACGTGGCCGGCGCCGTCCGTCATGATGGCCGCGCCCTGGCCCCCCACCACTTTGATCCAAAGGCCGTCAGGCGCCGGGTTCGCGCCGGCCTCAAATACTACGGAGTCGCCTCCGTACAGGACTCCGCCCCCACCGGAACGGCCGCCGTGGTACGTGACGGCTCCCGCTTCAAGGGAGGCCAGGAGGGTCAGAGCCAAAACCAGGCAATACCAGGGAACGCATCGAGGGGCCGGCTTCATGCGCGCCTCCTGGAGACAGTATAAGCGCCCTTCGTGAAAGGGGTCACTTCGGCCTCTTGCGGGTGGGGCCAAGATGGTCTAATATATTCAGCATGAAGGGCATGTTGGCTGGGTGAAGGGCCGTGGATGAAATCCTGATTCTTGGGTTCTGCCTGACGGGACTCTCGCTCATCGCCCTCCTGCTCTGGCTTCAACCTCGAAAAGGGCCCATCGGCGTCGTGTGGCCGTTCTTGCGCGAGCACGCCTTTTCCACCCATGCGCTCTTTTACCTGCTGACCGTCGCGGGGATCATCCTCCTGGACATTCTCGAGACCCGGTTCGACCCGCAGATCACGAGCCACCTCGGGTGGGATTTCACCTCCCTTTTCCTTCGGATCGAGGGATCAACGGCGGCGCTCTTCCAGTTGGTGCAGTTCCCCGCGCTCACCTTCGCACTCTCTGTGGTCTACCTCTACGTGTTCCCGGTGATGGGCGTGGTGGCCGTCCTCTCGGCTTATGCCGGCGGCGAGAGGACCCTGGGCAGGAAGATTTTCTGGGGGACGATCTTCAACTACCTCCTGATCCTTCCCTTCTACATCCTGGTTCCGGTTTCCGAACGCTGGGCCTCGGGAGACGGGTCCGTGACCTTGCTCATGAACACGATCTCGCCGGTGCTCATCGAGGGGCTGAGGCCCCTGAGCGGCCTGAACAACTGCTTCCCCTCCTTCCACACCTCCCTCGCCGTCACCTACGCGCTCCTGATCACCGAGAGCGCCGACCGGCGCCTGAGGAGGACCATGCTCGTCCTCGCGGCCCTGGTGGTCTACTCCACGCTCTACCTGGGATTCCACTGGGTGTTGGACTCCTTTGCGGGGGTCCTTTTCGCCGCCGCCTGCACCCTTCTGGCCACCTATGCGGTGGAGAACTTCCCGCTCGAACTGGCGTTTCTGCGCAGCCGAAAATGAACCCGCGCAGCGTCGTGGCCTCCTTTGGCCTGGGAACGGGCCACCACCGGGTCGCCGAGACCCTGCGCGGGAAACTGGAGGGCCTCGGGCATCGAGCCGGGGTCTCGCGCCTCGAGGACTGGGTCCCGCGCGAATACGACTGGCTCTTTCGAAGGGGATACCTGACTCTCGTGATGAAGTTCCCAAGAGGCTGGGACTTCCTGTACGGGTCTCCGTATTTCGCCGCGCGGGGACGCCTCGCCGTTCCACCGCTCTCGGGCCGGGCGGCGCGCCGCTTTGAAAAGGAGTCGGAGGGAGCCGATCTGGTCGTCGCCACACAGATCAACGCCATGGAAGTTGCGGCGGACCTCAAGGCCTCGGGAAAAGGCCGGTTCCGGCTGGCCGTGGTTCTCACGGACTACGACTGTTACCCCATTTGGGTCCGACCCGAGGTGGACCTCTATCTGCTTCCGCATGAGGACCTGGTCGAGCCGTTCCAGGCGCGCGGTGTCGAAAGGGACCGGCTAGCGGTCACGGGAATCCCGCTCGGATCCGGCTTCGAGGACATGGTGGAGGACCGATCGGCCCTGTCGGCGCTGGGGCTGGACCGCGAGCGTCCGACCGCGCTCGTGATCGGGGGAGGGGTGGGGGCCGGCCCCCTTCGAGAGGCCGTCGCGTCGGCCTTGCGGCTGCCCAGGTGGAATGTGGTACTCATCTGTGGCCTGAACGACAGGCTGCGCCGGGCCATGATCCCGGAGGCCCAGCGCAACCCCGAACGCCTGAGGGTGCTCGGCTACCGGACGGACCTTCCGAGGATCCTCGCCGCCGCCGACGCCCTGGTCACCAAGGGAGGCGGCCTCACGCTCACGGAGGCCCTCGCCTCCGGAAAGCGGGCGGTGGTCCTGCCCAGCCTCCCGGGGCAGGAAAAGGCCAACATCGCCTTCATGGAAACTCGCCGGTGGATTGCCGTGTGCCGGGACGTGGGCAAGGTTCCCGACCACCTGGAAGCGGCTTTGGCCGCAGGACCGGGCCCCCGACCCCTCCCCCAAAGGGCCGCCCAGACGGCGGCAACCCTCCTGGACGGTCTCGCTCGAGGGGCTTGAGCCCGAAGGCGACCTTACGGGCTCACGGCTTTTTCGACGCCTCGAGCATCTCTCGGACAAGGGCGCCGGCGTCGTAGTACTTGTCCAGGGCTTCGAGAATCCCGCGGACATCCACGGCCACGCAGCGAGCCTGACGCTCGTCGTACACGAAGGAGTTTGGGTGGCTCTGGTCGTTGCCGTCGAAGACCAGGCCCACGAGGCTGCCATCCCTCGCCACGACGGGGCTGCCCGAATTTCCTCCGGTGATGTCGGCCGTGCAGACAAAGTTGAGGGGAGTCTCGAGACGCACCGAAGCCCGCCGCTCCCTCTGCCGGTCCGTGAGCGCGAAGTCACCGCGGTCGCCGAAGGAGAAGGCCCGGTCGTACAAACCGTAAAAGGTCGTGAAGGGGGGCACGAGGGTGGAGGCGAAGGGATATCCGGAAACCGTCCCGAAGGCCAGCCGGAGCGTTCCCGTGGCGTCCGAATAGGACTTGTCCCCGTACACTGCGAAGCCCGCCTGGGCGATGCGCGCGTAGGCGTCCTCCTCCACGGCCGTTACATTTTCGTCGTAACGGCGCTCCACCTCCCGAATGAAGGGATCCGCCCTCCGCGCCAGCCGCAGGAGGGGGTCGTCGCTGGCCGCCACGCCCTTTCCGGATTCCTGAAGCAGTTCCCGGCGGAAGGCGGCGTCGCCCAAACGGGTGCCGGAAAGGGCTCTCCGCGCCGCCTCGCCCGGCGTTCTTCCCTCCAGAAGGGTTTCCACGTAGGGGTCCCGGGACCCGAACGTCTCCAGGAGCCGATTCAGGTCGTCGGTGAGAAACACCTCCTCCAAGTCGGTGTGCGTCGGGGAGGGGCTTGCGAGCCGGCGGAGCATGGCGGGGAGGTCCGAGTCGTGGTAGCCCGCGATTCGCTCCGCATCCGGCCTCCGGATCTCCTCGGCGTAGCGGACGAGGGTGAGCGCCTGGGTTGTGAGACGCCCCCAGCCTCCCCCGGGCATGTCGCCTTTGAGCCTCTTCTCCGCCTCGTTCTCGGCCGCCCAGGCGTACGCCTTCTCCAAGTCGCTCCAGGCAGAGCCGTACAAGGCGCGGAGGGATGGATCCCGCGAAACGGCACCCAGAAGAGCCGACTCGGCCGCTTTCTTTTTCGCCATGAGGGCCTCGTCCCTCAGCCCCCGGAGTTCCCCCTCGGTTGACTTCAGGGAGTTGGCGAAAAAGTAAAGGTTGGTGCGGGCCCTCCTGGCGGCCTCTGGACTCTTGGCGGAGTAGGCATTCAGGAGAGCCTGGCGGCGGAGCAGAGACTCGATCTTTCGGGGGTGCGTCACGGTCCTGTAGTAGTCGAGGCCTGCGAGGGTGACGAGTCGGTCCGTATCGCCCGGATGGCCGGAAACAAAGACCAGGTCTCCCTCCCGGCAACCGGCGGGATTGACGGGCAGGTAGTGGTCCACCCGGGCGGGCAACCCTCCCTCGTAGGCGCGGAGGAAGGCCAGGTCCAGGTCGAACCGCGGGTACGTAAAATTGTCGTAGTCGCCCCCGAAAAAGGCGGCCTGCAGTTCGGGCGCGAAGACCAAGCGGACGTCCGTGTACTCCTTGTAGCGGTACAGGTGCTGGCGCGCGCCCCCGAAGAGAGCGACGACTTCCCCCTCGAGGCCCGTTTGGCGCCGGCACTCGGATTCGATGGCGGCGGAGGCCGCGAGCCGCTTCTTCAAAGCATCCGCCGGATTCGGGGCGCCTGCGCACGCGGCCTCGATCCGCGCGGTGACGTCCTGGATGGAGACCAAGACCTGGATCGTGAGTCCGGGTATGGGGATCTCCTTGTCGCGGGTGGGGGCGTAGAAGCCGTCCCGGACGTAGTTGTTTTCGGCCGAGGAGAGGCGCTGCACGGAGCCGAGGGCCACGTGGTGATTCGTGAGGATGAGTCCCTCAGGGGAAACGAAGGACGCCGACGCGTGGACGTTCACCGAAGCCATGCGGAGGCGGTCCAGGAAGGCCGCGTCGGGCGCGAAGCCGTAGCGCTCCTTGAGAAGGTCCGCCGGAGGCCGCTCGTAGAGCCACATCCCTTCGTCCGCCCGGACCGCGGAAGCCCCCGCGACCGCCGCGATCAGGGCCGCACAGAACACACCAAATCCGCCAGAAATCCACCGACCGATTGCCATAATCCCTCCCCACAACGTGCCGGCTCCCGGAAGGCACCGCCGGCGAGCGAAAGTCGCAATACGCAGATGGGCTTATGAAAGTTTCATGGCGTCCGGCGCGCTCACCCCCGCCCGGGCTGGCGCTGCTTCTTCCACAGCGCGAAGGCGGTGGGTTGGCGGAACCGCCCGATGACGTCGGAGGCCTCCAGTACGCTCACGAATGCATGCGGATCTTCGGCTCTGACGATGTCCCGAAGTTCCCGCAGTTCGTAGCGCGTGATGACGCAGAGCAACGCGTCCTGCTCCTGCCCGCTGAAGGCGCCCTGGGCTTTCAGAAGCGTAACGCCCCGCGCCATTTCGTTCAGGATCCTCCGCTGGATCTCGGCGGGACGAGTCGAGACGATCAGGACGGCCTTGCGGGGACGGGGGGCCATCATGGCGTCCATGGCCCGGCCCCCGGCGTAAATGGCCACAAGCGTGTACATGGCCCTTTCGGGGCTTTCGAGGAGGCCGGAGGCAAGCACCAGGGCTCCGTTGAGAAAGAGCTGAACCTCACCCACGCCCAAACTGAAGCGCCGGTTCAAGACGACGCCTAGAATGTCGAAACCGCCGAGGGATCCCCCCGACCGGAGCGCCAGGGCGCCCGCCACGCCGCCCAGGACGCCGCCGAAGATGGCGGCGAGGAGAGGGTCCTGCGTGAGCGGGGGAACGGGCAAGTAATCGGCCATGAGCCAGAATCCCACCACCGCCGCCCCCGAAAGGGCCGCGAACCTCTTGCCCACGTCCCAGGCTCCCAGGAGAAAGATCGGGACGTTGAGGAGAAAGACGAGGAGGCCGACG
The DNA here is from genome assembly GCA_040758175.1 of Acidobacteriota bacterium. GTDB lineage: Bacteria > Acidobacteriota > UBA4820 > UBA4820 > DSQY01 > JBFLVU01. Next base: position 8,628 of record JBFLVU010000022.1, read on the forward strand.
GGCCATTGGAAGAGGGCGTGGGACAGAAGGGCCAGGCCTGTGACGCCGCCGCTGAGGAGCTGGTTCGGGATGAAGAAGGCCTTCACCGCCACCACGAAGCCGAGGAGGCCGATTCCCAGGAGCGTCCCGCTCCAAACGGCCGCGGCGGTCTTTCGTGCCCTCAGGCGGATCGCGCGGGCTCGCATGACTTGAGAGCTTAGCAGAAGGCGCCTCGCCTTTGCACCCCCTGGGGACCCATTTCCCGCCGGGTGCTTGCGAGAGACGCTCGCAGGGCCTATATTGCACACGGCACGAAACCCCGGGGGCGAAACGGTTTCGACGGGGATGTGCGGGAGGTGGTCGCGCGCCGAGTTCCGGGCTCTCGTAAAACGACCGGAAAACTTCAACTGCCAACGACAACTTGGCACTGGCGGCGTAAGCCCGCCACGTTCCTGATGGTTTCGCCCGCGGGCTTTCAGGAACGACGCTAGCGGGATGCTCCGGTTCGGTTCTCCCCGGCCGAATCGGAAAAGACCCAGGGGATAGCGACCCGCCGAATTGCCGGCTCCAGAGGCGGTAAGCGAAGGTTCAAGGAACCGGCTACGCGCGTAGACGCTGCCTTGGCCGGCATTTTCGGACGCGGGTTCGACTCCCGCCGCCTCCACCAGAAGACCTGAAGGGAGGGCCTCGCCCTCCCTTTTTTGCACGCGTGTGGTTTGGCTCGCGGGAGTCGAAGCCCCAGAGGGGACCCTGAGGGGCGCGAGCGAGAGCGCGACCGAAGAGGGAGCGATCGCAAGCCGCGGCCCCAGGGGAGAGGCTGGGGCCGGGAACGCTAGGGCGCGCGTGGAACGCAGCGCCGAGACTCGCGAGGCGCGAGGCTCCCGCGGCCCTTGCGTTCGAATCCCTTACCGTCCACCAAGAGACCCAAGGGAGGGCGCTGCCCTCCCCTTAGGCGTTTCGCCCCTTCGGGGCTTCACTGGACCCCACCCGTAGAGGAAAGCGCTCCAGCGGGAGTGAATCCCGCTTCGCGCGTGTTCCCCGGGCGGCCGGGGCCTTTTCCACAAAGGAACGAGGTGAGGGATTCGAAGCCCCAGAGGGGACCCTGCGGGGCGCGAGGCTCCCGCGGCCCTTGCGTTCGAATCCCTTACCGTCCACCAAGAGACCCAAGGGAGGGCGCTGCCCTCCCCTTAGGCGTTTCGCCCCTTCGGGGCTTCACTGAACCCCACCCGTAGAGGATAGCGCTCCAGCGGGAGTGAATCCCTCTTGGCGCCGCGGATTCACGGGCTCCTAGACTCCCGGATCGGGTGATCTCGTGGTCTCCTGGACTCCCTCCCCCCGGTCGGGCCGAGGAAGCCAGGATGGGCAAAGATAGACAGGGCAAGAAGAGGGGGAAATGACCCAGTACGCTGGGCGTTCCAGTAGGCATTCTTTACTATAAGACAATAAAGCGTGTATCATTGTCTCTGGTGCCGCGCGGCGCGGTCGAGCAAGGAGGCAAGAATGGTGAAGCGGAGCGGAGAAGGGCATATCCCCCACCGGGTGGCCTGGGTGGCGGGGATGGCTCTCATGGCGGTCTTGGCCTTTGCCAAGGATGGCCCCGCCGATGGGAAGACGCTTTTCAAGGAGTACTGCAAGCCCTGTCACGCGGAGGGAGCAAAAGCGGGAGAGTACACGCCCATGACCCTCATCGGCGATCAGTGGGAGCGCTTTTTCAAGACAAAGTACGTTCCGGCGCACCAAGCGGTCACCGATACCGTCCACGGAAACAAGCCCGTCACCGAGGCGATCACGCCCGACATGCTGAAGGTCCTCCAGGAGTGGATCGTCGATCACGCGGCCGACTCCGAGCACCCCATGACCTGCGGCTGAGGCCGCCCTCGTGACGAAGGAGACCGAGACCATGAAGCGAATTCTAGCGGTACTCGCGGCGGCTGTCTTTTCCGTTCTCGGCTGGGCTCAGTCGGGAGACGAGGTGGAGGCCATGCGCCGCCGGCTGGCGGAGCTCGAGCAGCGCCTGAGCCAGATGGAGGCGTCCAAGGCGCCCGCGGCCAGCGTGGACGTGCAGGCCATCCGGCAGGAACTCAAGGAGATGGGCAAGCGGCTCGACTCCGTGGAGAAGGCGGACGCCCTGGACCGGATCCGCTGGGGCGGCGACTTCCGCTTCGAGACCCACTCCATCGATAGCTCCATTCCGGCCTACGTGGACGGAATGGCCATGCAGAACATGGTTGTGAACACGCTCTTCTACTACGGCGCCACGGGCATGCTCCCGCCCAATCCCGGCGCGGTGCAGTCCCTCATCGCCAGCCACTACAGCGACTACCTTTACTTCACCGACCACCTCACCTTCGACCAGCTCAAAAAGACCATGGGGATGTTCTCCCCCCAGATGCAGCAGATGCTCATGTCCTCCCTGGCGCCCTACGCCGCCCGTCCGGGGTACGACTGGAACAACAGCATCCTCTACACCAACCGCCTGCGTCTGAGCATGGACGCCGACGTGGCCAAGGACGTGACCTTCTCGGGACGCCTCTCCATGTACAAGACCTGGGGCGATTCCACGGGCGTACAGATGTTCAACGGCCAGTCCAACAGCTTCGCCATCGACGGCAACACCACGGGCGTTCCCAACTCAGACGCCCTCCGCGTGGAGCGCGCCTATTTCACCTGGAACAACATCGGCGGCAAGCCCATCTACCTCTCCATTGGGCGCCGGCCCTCCACCAGCGGCCCGCCCCTGAACCTGCGGCAGGGTGAATTGCGCGCCGGGACGCCCATGGGCTCCCTCATCGACTTCCAGTTCGACGGCATCACGGCCGGTTGGCACATCAACGAGAACTCCACCTTCCGCCTCTGCTACGGCCTTGGGTACGAGAGCGGTTGGGGAAACGGGGAGCAGCTCCAGCAGCCCGCGGACCGGCTCAAGGACGCTCAGTTCCTCGGCGTCAACTGGGACATCTGGAGCACCGAAAAGACCCTCGTCCAGACCACCGTGGCGCGGGCCTTCAACGTGACCGATGGCTTCAACGGCCTCATCGTCCTTCCCAACAATCCCGTCACGGGCGCCCCCATCGCGGCTCCCGTGGTGATGCGCTATTCTCCGGCGGCCAACCTCGGCGACATGGACCTTGCAGGCATCCTGGTCCAGCGCACCGACGGGCCCTTCGACTGGTTCGCCAACGTGAACTGGGTCAAGAGCCGCCCCGACAACGTCACGACGCCCTTCGGCGGCCTTCTCTGCGATCCCTTTGAGACTCCCCAGTCCCATTCCGGGTCCATGATCTACGTGGGCGGCCGGTACAACTTCGCCAACAAGGCCACCAGCGTCGGCCTCGAGTACAACCACGGCTCCAAGTACTGGTTCAACTTCACGCCGGCCCAGGACGACATCCTCGCCGCCAAGACCAACACCCGCGGCGACGTCTGGGAGGCCTATCTGCTCCACCGCATCAACAAACGCTTCCAGCTCAAGCTCGACTACACCTATTACGACTACGAATACTCGGGTTCCGGGTGGCACATCGGGGCGCCCAAGAAGCTCGATTCCAAGCCCGTTCTGGGCTTCCCCACCTACTCCAACGCCGGCGTCGCCACCCTTTCCATGAGCGTGAGGTTCTAGGGGGCTCCATGCGGCGCCTCGCCCTCTGCTCGCTCCTTCTGGCCCTGGCCGCCGCGCCCGCGGCGGCCGCGGCCGGGAAGGAGTACACGCACCAGAAGTACTTCGACCACTATGAGGGGACGAAGACCTGCCTCCAGTGCCACCAGAAGGAGGCCGAGTCCTTCTTCCACTCCCAGCACTACCAGTGGCGGGGGCAGGCCCCCGACGTGGTGAACTCGGACGGGAAGAGCCTGGGCAAGATCAACACCATCAACGACTTCTGCACCAACCCGGTGAAGAACTGGATCGGCGAGACCCGGAACTCCCGGGGGGACCTGCTGGCCCAAGGCTGTTCCAAGTGCCACGCCGGCCTGGGCCTCCAGCCCGCGGAGAAAATCTCTCCGGAACAACTCGAGAACATCGACTGCCTCATGTGCCACGCCCGGGGCTACCAGCGCAGCCTGTACGAAAACGGAAAGGGCGGCTGGGAGTGGCGGCCCATCCTGTGGAAGAACCCCGAGGGGCTCGATTCGGTGGCCAAGCGCATCGGGATGCCGACCCTCGCCACCTGCCTGCGTTGCCACGCGGGCTCCGGTGGCGGCCCCAACTTCAAGCGGGGCGACTTGGAATACGCCCTCACCGAGTGCACCCGTGACTTCGACGTACACATGGCCCAGGACGGTGTGGGTCTGAGCTGTGTGGACTGCCACGCCGGGGAGGACCACCGGGTCCGGGGCCGGGGCGCCGACCTGGCGGGCACGGACCTCCCCTCCAAGCCCCTTTCCTGCGACACGGAGGAGTGCCACGGGGGCAAGCCCCACGCCTCCCAGATCCTGAACACCCACGCCGCGCGCGTGGCCTGCGCCACGTGCCACATCCCCACCTTCGCCAAGGCCGACGCGACGGACATGGTGCGCGATTGGTCCAAACCCTCCTACGACGCGGAGAAGGACAAGTACGCGGCAACCATCACGCTCCAGAAGGACGTGGCCCCCGTCTACGCTTGGTACAACGGCACCACCCGGGCCCTCCTGCCGGGCCATCCCATCCAGAAGAACTCCGACGGCACCGTCGGCATGATGACCCCCGAGGGGAGCCGGAAGGACCCGAAGGCGCGCATCTACCCCTTCAAGCTGCACCGGGGCCGCATGCCGGTGCTCGAGGGCAAGCAGTACATCCTTCCCATCGAAGTGGAGGCGTTCTTCGGGAACGGGAAGCTGGACGAGGCGATCCGCGGGGCGGCCGAGGAGGCCTACGGCGTCCGCGACGCCCGGTACTTCTGGGTGGACACGGTCCGCTACATGGGCATCTACCATGAGGTGGTCCCGGCGAAGAGCGCCCTGGGATGCCTGGACTGCCACGATACGGGAAAGCGCATGGACTGGAGGGCGCTGGGGTACGACGGCGACCCCTTCATGGAAAGGCTGGCCGCCGCCGCGAAACCCGTGGGCGGGAAGAAGTAGCTTCCTCCCCCGATTCCCTGGCGTTTCAACAGGCGGGCCCGAGGGCCCGCCTTCTTCTTGTGCGTGCCCCGCGGGGAGAGCGGAAGTTGACCGCCCGAGGCCCCGATGGGACAATGCCCCCATGCGCAAGGCGGGGTTCGCGCTCCTGGCTTTCCTGTCTCTCTCGGTGTGGGGGGCCCAGGACCGCATCGCGGTCCTCCAGAAGCAGGTGGAGGACCTCCGCGGACTTCCCTTTCTGCGGCCCGTTCCCGTCCGGAGGGTGGAGCCGGATACGCTCCGCGCGGTGGTCAGGCGGGAATTGGCGCGGGAGTTTCCGGAAGCCGAGTGGCCGAAGAACGAGGCCGTCCTCAAGGCCTTCGGCCTGATCCCGCCCAAGATGAACCTCCGGGCCGTCCTCCAGTCCTTGCTGGAGGAGCAGGTGGCCGGGCTCTACGACCCCCGCGACAAGGTCCTCTACGTGAGCGCGGCCCCGCTTGGGGAAGAGGAGCTTCTGGCGGGGCTGGACGTGGAGGGCTTCTCGCTCTCCGACGTCTTCCTGGTTCACGAGTTGGCGCACGCGCTCGTGGACCAGCACTTTCCGCTCCTGGACCTGCCCATCGAGGACAGGGAGAACGAGGACCGCGCCTCGGCGGCGCGCTGTCTGGTGGAGGGGGACGCGACCTGGGTCATGATGCGGTACCTGTACGGGGCCCTGAAGCTCTCCCCCGCGAGGCAGGCAGAGGCGGCCGATTTCATGGGTTCCCTGGCCCTCGGGAGAGAGGTGCTTGGACAGTCGGCCCCCGCTTACATCCAGGACAACCTCTTGGCGGGGTACATGGCCGGGCTGGCCCTGGTCCAAGCGGCTGTGGACCGGGGCGGGGTGGCGGCGCTGAACGAACTGTACAAGGCGCCGCCCCGCTCCATGGAGCAGGTGCTCCACCCGGAGAAGGCCCTGAGCCGCACCGACCCTCCGGTGAACCTGCCCGCCCCCTCCCTGCCCGAGCTCCCCCCCGGGTGGGTCGAGGTTTCCCAGGGCGTGTGGGGGGAATTCAACGTGCGCATCCTCCTGGGGGAGTGGGGCGCCGCGGAAGAGCACGCCCAGAGGGCCGCGGCCGGTTGGGCCGGGGACGCCTATCGGGTGTACCAGGGGCCCGAAAGCGGCAGGGCCTTCACATGGACGACGGCGTGGGACGGCGAAGGGGATGCGGAGGAGTTTTTTGAAGCGGCGAAAGGGAGGAAAGACCTTTCGGTGGTGCGGCAGGGAGCGCGGGTGACGGTGGACCTGCCGTTCCCCTCCGCGCGGGCCGGCGCCGCAAGAGGAGGGGTTCGCCCCTGAACCTTGGATCGCGAAAACGGAGACCCAATCGACCCTGGACGGGAGGGCGTGCGCATGCGATCGGTAGTGACCCGAACCGACTATGAAGAAGTCCGTCTAATTTCCCGCGGGAAGGTGCGGGACATGTACGACCTGGAGGACCAGGTCCTCATCGTCGTCACAGACCGGCTGTCCGCCTTCGACCACGTCCTGCCCAACGGGATCCCCGACAAGGGGCGGGTGCTCAACCTCCTGACGGAATTCTGGTTCGAAAAGACCCGGCACCTCGTGAAGAACCACCTCCTCTCCACGGCCGCCGCCGACCTGCCGTCGCCCCTGTGTCCCCACAAGGACGAGCTCGAGGGGCGCTTCACCCTGGCCAAGAAGGCCTCCATGCTCCCCGTGGAGTGCGTCGTGCGCGGCTACCTGTCGGGCTCGGGCTGGAACGATTACCGGAAAAGCGGCGCGGTGTGCGGCATCCGGCTCCCCGAGGGCCTGAAGGAGAGCGACCGGCTCCCCGAGCCCATTTTTACACCGTCCACGAAGGCGGAGACGGGCCACGACGAGAACATCTCCTTCGAGGCCGCCGCTTCCCTCCTCGGGGAGGCCCTGGCCCGCAAGGTGCGGGAGCTGACGCTGTCGGTCTACAACTACGCCGCGGACTACGCCCTCCAGCGCGGCATCATCATCGCCGACACGAAGTTCGAGTTCGGGCTGTACGAGGGCGAGGTCATCCTGTGCGACGAGGTCTTGACGCCCGACTCGAGCCGGTTCTGGCCCGCCGATCTTTATGAACCGGGGAAATCCCAGCCCTCCTTCGACAAGCAGTTCGTTAGGGACTACCTGCTCTCCATACGGTGGAACAAGGAGCCCCCCGTGCCCACGCTTCCCGAGGAGGTGGTGGCCAGGACCTCCGAGAAGTACCGGGAAGCCTTCGAACGGATCACGGGCCACCCGCTGCCCTAGCAGGCTGCCGGCGGGGGGGGAGGGCAATGAGCGGGCACGCGGATTCTCGAGGGGCGGTGCGGCCCATGGCGCCCGGCGATCTCCCGGAGGTGGCGGCCATCGAGTCCGACTCCTTCCCCAATCCGTGGCCCTTGGAGGCCCTCCGCCACGAACTCGTGACCAACCCCTTCTGCACCAGCTTCGTGGTGGAGCAGGGGGGGCGCGTCGCCGGGTACGCCTTCCTGTGGGTCATTTTCGAGCAGGCGCACCTCATCAACATCGCCGTGGACCGGGAGTGCCGCCGGTGCGGCCTGGGGGAGGCGCTCCTCGTCCACGCCCTGGAGCAGGCGAGGTCCATGGGGGGGGAGCGCATCCACCTGGAGGTGAGAGAATCCAACGCTCCGGCCATCGCGCTGTACCGAAAGCACGGCTTCAGCGAACTCGGCCGGATCGAGCGGTATTACTCAGACGGGGCGGCGGCCCTGGTCATGGAGGCCTCGCTCGAAGCGGGGTCCGAGGGGGAGGGGTCATGAGGATCGGGACCGGGATTCTCTTGGGATGGGCGGCGGCGCTGGCGGGGGGGCTCGCGGCGCGGGCCGACGAAGGGATGTGGACCTTCGACAACGTGCCCGTGGAGCGCCTCGAGCGGAGCGCCGGCTTCCGGCCCGGCGAAGCGTGGATTGAGCGCGTACGGCTGGCCTCCGTGCGCCTGAGCGACGGCGGCTCGGGAGCCTTTGTGGGCCCCCGGGGCCTCCTTCTGACCAACCAGCACATCGCATTGGGCCAGCTCCAGAAGGTCTCCACTCCCGAGAAGGACTACGTGCGCACCGGCTTCTACGCATCCACCGAGGCGGAGGAGATGAAGTGCCCCGACCTGGAGGTGCACCGCCTCGAGCGCATGGAAAACGTCACCGACGTCTTGAAGGCCGCCGTGGAGGGCCTTCCTCCGAAGGCGGCGGAGGCGCGCAGGCGGGAGATCCTGGCCGAGCTCGCCGCCGCCCGCACGCGCGAGACGGGGCTCCTGTGCGAGACCGAGACCCTCTACCGCGGCGGGGAGTACTGGATCTACCTGTACCGACGCTTCACCGACATCCGCCTCGTCTTCTCCACCGAGAAGGCCATCGGGTTTTTCGGAGGGGACGCGGACAACTTCACCTTTCCACGGCACGACCTCGACGTGGCTCTCTTCCGCGTGTACGAGAACGGCCGGCCCCTGCAGGTGACGCACTACCTTCCCGTACGGGAGAGCCCTCCGAGCGAAGGGGAAACGGTCTTCGTGGCGGGGAACCCGGGGGCCACGCTCCGCCTCATCACGGCCTCCCAGTTCGAGACCCTTCGCGACCTGGCCTATCCCACCCGTCTGGCGCAGATCGAAGCCCTCATCGCCGGGCTCGAAGCATACGGGGCGCAGGGCAAGGAGCAGGCCCGTAGGGCCTACGGCGCCCTGTACGGCATCCGCAACGCGCGGCGGACGGTGGTGGGGGAACTGGAGGCCCTGCGGGATCCGGCCGTTCTGGAGAAGAAGCGGCGGGAGGAGCGGGCCCTTCTCGAAGGGCTCTCGGGCAGGCCCTCCCTCCGGAGGGATGTTCGGAGGGCCCTGCGCGAGGCGGAGAGGGCGGAGCGGATCCGCCGGCGAGAGTTCAAGGTCTTGTTCTACGGGTCGGACATGCCCGGCGGGACGCTTTCCAAACTCGCCTTGGCGCTGGTGCGGTATCCCGTCGAGACGGCGAAGCCCGACGGGAGCCGTCTCGAGCCGTTTCAGGAGGCCAACCTCGAAACCCTGCGATCCGAGATTCTCAGCCCCGCGCCCCTTCAGGCGGACCTGCAGGAGGCTTTTCTCGCCACGGCGCTCGAGTGGCTCCAGGCGGAGTTGGGGCCCCAGGATCCGCTCGTCCGGGCGCTCCTGGGCGGAGAACCTCCACGGGATGTGGCCCGGAAGTCGGTGGGCGGGAGCCGGCTGGGCGATCTCGCGTTCCGAAGGCGACTCCTGGACGGCGGCGGGGAGGACGAAGAGGCCTCCTCCGATCCCCTCCTGGTCCTGGCCCGCAGGGCCGATCTCATCCTGCGGGAGCGCACCCTCTTCCTCCGCGAGGAGGTGGCCGCCCCCCTCGAATGGGCCGCCGAAGTCCTGGCCGGGGCCCGCTTCGCCGCCCAAGGGAAGTCCATGTACCCCGACGCCACCTTCTCGCCCCGTTTGACGTGGGGAAGGGTGGCCGGCTACGAGATCCCCTCCCAGACCGTTCCCCCGTTCACGACCTTCTTCGGCCTGTTCGACCGGAGCTCGGCCTTCGGGGGGAGGGGAGCCTACGCCCTGCCGCAGAGGTTCCAGCAGGGGCGGGAGCGCCTCGACCTCTCCAAAGTCCTCAACTTCGCCTCCACCTGCGACACCATCAGCGGCAACTCGGGCAGCCCCTGCTTCGACCGGGAGGGGCGGGTCGTGGGAGTCGTCTTCGACCGGAACCGGGAGGGGCTCTCCCGACGGTTCTACTACGACGAGACCCGGGCTCGGTGCGTCGCCGTGTCCTCCTGCGCCGTCCTGGAGATCCTGGAGGTCCTGTACGACGCCGGTCCCCTGGCGGCCGAACTTCGAGCGGCCTCCGGAGAGAAGGCCGAGCCGGGGATCTGAGAGCCGCCGGGTCTGATCTCCTTTCCCATCCAAGTGCGGCGCACATCCCGCCTGGACCCGTCTCCTCAGGACGCCCCTTTGGACCCTTCCACGACCCGCAACACCCTTCGGATGCGCTCGGCGGGCGGGAGGACAGGGGCGGGCAGCTCCAGCCGGCTGCCCCGCTCCAGAAGGGGCACCAGACGCTCCAGGTCGGGGCCCGACTCGCGGGCGGTTAGGGCCACTCGGATGGGGTGGAAGAGGGCCTTTCCCTTGACCTTGAGGGTGTCCCGACACGCCAGCACGGCCTCCCGGTAGGCGCCCGGGAGGGAGAGGTCCGCGTCGGCTATCCTCTCGAGGAAAACGCGAACCACCTCGTCGGCCCCCGGGGCCGAAAGTGTCTCCCGAGCCGCCTCGTCCATGGCCTCCGGCTCGAAGACGAACACGGGGTCGGAGGCGGCGGAGGCCTCGGAAAGGAGGTCCATCCGCTCGACGAGCATGTGCCCCAGGTCCGCCAGCCAGGCGAGCGCCTCGGCGGAGAGATCCCCCTCGGGAAGCCGGCCCGCCGCTCGAAGGCGTTGCGCGAGCGCCGAGGCCAAGGCCTCCGGTGCCAGCCGTTTGAGGTGCTCCCGGTTGAGAAAGCGCAGCTTCCCCTCGTCGAAGACGGCGGCCACCTTGTTCACGCGCTCCAGGGAGAAGGCCTCCGCGATCTCGTCGGCCGAGAGGACCTCCCGGCCTCCGGGTTCGGACCACCCGAGGAGGGCCAAGCCGTTCACCATGGCCTCCGGTAGGAAACCCCGCGAGCGGAAGGCGTCCAGGGAGACGTCGCCGTGGCGCTTGCTGAGCTTTCCTCCGTCGGGGCCGAGGATCATGGAGAGGTGGCCGAAGAGGGGCGGCTCCAGGTCCAGGGCCTCGTAGAGGAGGATCTGCTTCGGTGTGTTGGAGAGGTGGTCCTCCCCTCGGATCACGTGGGTGATCCCCATGAGGGCGTCGTCCACGACCACGGCGAAGTTGTAGGTGGGGGAGCCGTCCGGGCGGGCCAGGATCCAGTCCCCGAACTGGGAGGTATGGATGGAAACGGGTCCGCGCACTAGGTCCGCAAAGGTGACGGTCTTCAGCGGGACCTTGAGGCGGAGCGAACGGGGCTCCCCCGAGGCGATCCTCCGGGCCCGCTCGGCCGGGTCCAGGTGCCGGCAGGTGCCCGGATAGACGAAGGTCCGCTGGGCCGCCCGGGCGGCCTCGCGCCCGGCGTCCAGCTCCTCCTGGGAGCAGAAGCAGGGGTAGGCCTTGTCCTCCCGAAGGAGGCGGTCCGCGGCCTCCCGATAGGTGCCGTAGCGCTCCGTCTGGCGGTAGGGGCCGAAGGGCCCCCCCGTCTCGGGCCCCTCGTCCCAGCGGAGGCCCAGCCAGCGCAGGTCCTGCAGCACGGAACGCACGCTCTCCTCGGTGGAGCGGGCCGCGTCCGTATCCTCCAGCCGCAAGACGAAGGTCCCGCCGTTCTTGCGCGCGTACAGCCAGTTGAAAAGGGCCGTCCGCACGTTTCCCAGGTGAAGGTGGCCCGTGGGGGACGGCGCGAATCGGACGCGAATTCTCTCGGACGCCATGGCGCCTCCAGGCGCCGTGATTCTAGACGCAAAGCGCCACCCCCGTAAAGGCGGAGAGGCGAGGAAAGGGCGCGCGCGTGAGGCGGTCCGGGAAACGGCGGGCCCCGACCGGATCGAAGGGCCGGGCTTCCCCATTGACTCGGCGCGGT
>JBFLVU010000023.1:0-20217 GCA_040758175.1 Acidobacteriota bacterium
GGCTTCGCGAGCGCCTTCCCTTCGAACTGTACCTCATCGACATCGGCGGAGGCCTCCACCGAACCCCCAGCCGCTCGGAGATCTCGCCGGAAGACCTCCGATCCGAGCCCATGCGGGCCCTGCTTGGGGGGATGGGCGACCCCCGCCTGCGGTGGTGGGAGCCGAAGGGCATCTCCCTGGCCGGCTTCCTTTCGGTGGCCACCGAGTCCCTCTTCACGCCGGCCCACGACGCCGCCGAGCGCCGGCTCGGCGACAAGAGCTACGCCATCGTCGCGGAGTCCTATTGCAACTTCAGTTCCAGGATCGGCTACCACTTCACCGCCGTGGACGCCTTTTGTTCCGACATGCTGAACCGAAACTACGTGTCCTTCCGGTTCAAGGGGGGGGCCGCGGACGACCTGCGACGCGCCAAGCGCTGCGAGCTTATCGGCGAGATCCTCCGGCGCCTGGACTTCCAGATCGAGCGAGGAGGCGATCTCATCAACGCGCGGCTGAGGAAGTTCCCGAAAGAGACCATCCTCGACCGCCTCGGCCAGTTGGGCAGGCTGGTTGTGGCCACTCGCCAGCTGGACATGCGGATGGGGCCCTCCGCGGCGGTGGGCTGGTATGCCGACGCCTTCTTCGAGGGCAACTTTCTTTTCGAGCCCCAGCCCGCTCCCCGACCCGCGCCGGAGCCCGCCCCATGACCCTGCCCTCCTTTCTCCGCAACCTGCTGGCGGGACGTTCGGACGGCGGCTCCGAGGACGCGCGGGGGCGGTTTCTGAGGAAGTACGAGGCCTACCGGAGGCTCGTGTCGGCCAACAACGCCGCCCTGGAAGTCCTCGCCGACCTGCAGGCCAAAGCGGGAGGCGAGTTCCTCTTTGACGCCAAGTACCTCAAGGACGCCACCTCCTCCGCCCTGGCCCGAGGTCGGGAGGTCGTGGAGGCACTCGATGCGCTTTCGGGGGGCCGCGAACGCCGCCTGCGATCCGCCCTCGCCGCACTGGAGGCCCGGCTCGCCGAAGAGGCCGCGCCCCCGGCGCGCATTCCGGATGGCCCCCGGGTCCTCTCCCTCACGGAGGCGGCCGAAGTCCCCATGGATCTCGTCGGGGCCAAGGCCTGGAGGCTGGCCGTCTTGAGAGCGCGGGCGGGCGTACCGGTTCCCGACGGCTTTTCCATCACGAGCCGGGCATGCAGGGATTTCCTGGAGGAGGGCGGCGTCCTTCCAAAGGTCCGCGCCGCCATCGAAGACCTCCCCCTCGCGAGCCAGGAGGGCCTCCTCAGAACGAGCGAGGCATTGCGCGGGGCCGTGTTGGGAACCCCGTGGCCAAAGGCCGTCGCGGACCAGATCCTCGCGGCCTTCGACGCCTTGGAGGAGCGGGCGGAAAGGCACGGACTCTTGGTCTCTGCGAGGTCCAGCGCCGTTGGGGAGGACGGCGAATTCAGCTTCGCCGGCCAGTATGCCTCGGTTCTGAACGTGGACAGGGAACGAATCCTGGACGCCTGTCGGGAGGTTCTCGCCAGCCAGTTCGGACCCCGCGCCCTCGTGTACTACAAGGCCCGGGGTGCAGGCGGGGACCTCCTGCCCATGGCCGTTTGTGTGGTCGCCATGGTGGACGCGCGCGCCAGCGGGGTTCTCTACACGCGCTCTCCCGACGATCCATCGGAGGAGTCCATGGTCCTCGCGGGGACCTGGGGCCTGGGGCCCTCCACGGTGGACGGACGGCTGACGCCGGACGTGTTCACGGTGGGCCGGGGAGAAGGGTACCCCCTCCTCCGTTCCCGGGTGGCGCCCAAGGATCGCATGCTCCTTTGCAGGGAGAGCCGGGGGCTCGTGGACGTGGAGGTCCCCGGCTGGATGAGGGATCAGCCGTGCCTGACGCCGGCCCAGGTGTCGACCCTGGCCGGTTTCGGCGCCGCCCTGGAGGCCCACTTCGGCAGGGCCCAGGACGTGGAGTGGGCTCTCGACGCGGAGGAGAGGATCGTCATCCTCCAGTCCAGGCCTCTGAGGGTCTCCGAGGAGGCCGACGGGCGGGCGGAGGTCCTCTCCCAAAGAAAGGGCCTGACGCCCATCCTCTCGGAGGGGACCGTGGTCTCGCGGGGCGTGGGCTCCGGTCCGGTGTTCCATCTGGGAGAAGGCGTTTCCTCCGCTTCGGTTCCCCCCGGCGCGGTCCTCGTGGCCCGGGCGGCAGAACCCAGGCTGGCGGAAGCGCTGGGCCGGACGGCGGCCCTCGTCACGGAAGTGGGATCCACCACGAGCCACCTCGCCACGGTGGCCCGGGAATACGGGGTCCCGGCCGTCTTCGGCGTCCGCGGAGCCCTGGCATCCCTGGAGGCCGGGGGCGTGGTGACCGTGGACGCCGAGTTGGGAAACGTGTACCGAGGGCGCCTGGACGCCCTCCTGGAGAGCGCGGCCCGGAGGCGTATCGAGGGGACCCAGGACACTCCCCTCTTCCGAAGGCTGCGCGCACTCCTCGCCCTCCTGACTCCCCTGAACTTGACGGACGTCAGGGGCAGGAACTTCAAGGCCGCCGGCTGCCGGACGCTCCACGATATCTTGAGGTACGCCCACGAGCGGGCCATGGAGGAGATGTTCCTCGCGGGAGGAAGCTTCGGGAAGGAGTCGGGGGGCGCGCTTCGCCTGAAGAGCCCCCTGCCCGTGTCCTTCTACTTCCTGGATCTCGGCGGCGGCCTGGAGATGCCCCCCGGGGAGAGAGAACTTCGGCCCGAGCACTTCCGGTGCCGGCCCCTGCTCCACCTCTGGCCCGGGATGGTTGAAGTCCCTTGGGACAAGGGATCAGCGGCCTCGGGCCGGGATGTGGCCTCCCTGATGACGACCGCCTTGACCTCCGGGGACATGGCCCGCCAGATGGCGGAACCCAACTACGTGCTCGTCTCGGACGTTTACCTCAACATGAACTTCCGCCTGGGGTACCACTTTTCCCGGGTGGACGCCTGCTCCACCGACAACGTTCACGAGAACTACGCCAGCCTCCTCTTCCACGGGGGCGCCGCCGACGCCCGGGGAAGGTCCCGGCGCGTGGACTTCATCGAGCGCGTTCTGAGAGGGGACGGGTGGAGGTCCTCCCGGCGGGGAGACGCGCTCTTCGCCCGGATCGAGAATCAGGATGCCGAATCCCTGGCCGCCCGCCTCCGCGCCCTGGGCCGGCTGCTGGTGGTCACGCGCCAAGTGGACACCCTCTTCGGGAGCGACTCGGACGTGGAGCGGGCCGCGGAGGCGTTCGTCCGGGGCGACTTCACGCTCGGACTGAAGGAGGCCGCCCCTTGAGGTCCCGATGGTTGAGGAGCCGTCGATCCATGCCCCTCTGGGGGCTGTTGGCCGCGGGCCTTCTCCTGGTGGCGGCCTTCATCCTGGGCCTCGTCTCCTTCGGCAAGATGCGGCAGGTGGTGAGCGAGGAGTTCAACGAGCAGCAGCTCGTCCTTGCCCGCAACCTGGCGACCCTCATCCGGCAGGATCTGGACTTCCTCCGGCGCGAGCTCGTGGCCCTGAACCAGTCGCCCCTCGCGGAGTCGGACCACTCCGCCACGTGGGAGCGCCGCATGCGCGTCACCTTCGACGCCGTGCAAAGCGGAGAACTCCTGGAGATCCGCCTCGTCACCCCCGAGGGGGAAGGCGCCTCCGTCCTGCTTTCCGAGGGCGAGGTCGTGCGGGAGAAGGGGGACTTCCGTGAAACGACTTCCTACCTCTGGGCCTCCCGCCCCGAAAACCGCGGCAAGGTGCTCCTGATCTCTTCGAGCCTTCCGGTCGAAGGCGACCTGGACCGGCGGAGGCCCCGGCTGCTCCTCGCCGTTCCTCACTACCACGCCCTCGGCGGGTACAACCTGCACGATCCGTCCGGCCGCACGTTCGCGGGCGTTCTTGAGTTCATCGTGGACGCCACCGCCCTCGCGACGAGATTCACGGCCGACGCCCGCTCCGGGACCACGGGCTACGCGTGGGTCCTGGACGAGATGGGCACGTTCCTCGCCCATCCGGAGCGGGACTTCCTGGGCAAGAACGCCTTCAAGGCCCGCCACGAGAAGAACCCGAAGCTCGCCTTCGAGGGGATCAACGTGATCATGCGTGACCACATGCTCCGGGGCCAGGAGGGGAAGGGCGAGTACCTTTCCGGCTGGCACCGCCAGCTCAAGGGACCCGTCCACAAGCTCATCGGCTACACGGCGGCCTCTTTGGATCCCGAGCGCCCGGACCTCTTCTGGTCCGTGGCCGTCGTGGCCCCGGCCAGCGAGGTCCAGGGGATGGTCCGGTCCCTGTTCCTCCGCCAGTTCACCGTACAGACGGCGATCTTTCTGGCCATCCTGGCAGGGAGCGTTTCCGTCATCCGCAGGGACCGCTGGTGGTCCAAGCTCCAAAAGGAGAAGGAGCGCCAGATCAACCTGAGCTCGCGTCTGGCCTCCCTGGGCACTCTCGCGGCGGGCGTAGCCCACGAGGTCAACAACCCCATCGCCATCATCCTCGGGTTCTGCGATCTCCTCCTTGAGAAGGTGCCGCCGGGATCGCAGGAGCACGAGCACCTCAAGATCATCGAGAAGCAGGCTCTCGCGTGCAAGAAGATCGTCGAGAACCTGGGGCGGTTCGCCCGGATTCCCGAACAGCGCGCGGAAACGTCGGACCTCAACGAGGAAGTGCGCCGGGTGCTGGCCATGGTGCGCAACACCCTCCTGACCGAGAAGATCCAGTGCGTCCTCGACCTGGAGGAGGGAATTCCGCCCGTCAGCGGCGACCCCCAGGGCCTCCAGCAGGTATTCCTCAACCTCATCACCAATGCCCGGGCCGCCATGAAATCCGGCGGGACCCTCACGGTCCGGACACGCCGGGAGGGTTTGCGGGCGGAGACCTCCGTGAGCGACACGGGCCACGGGATCTCGAGGCAGGACCTGGAGCGGATTTTCGACCCGTTCTTCACCACCAAGGCGCCCGGCGAGGGAACCGGGCTCGGGCTGTCCATCAGTCACGGAATCGTGGAGAAGGCAGGCGGCACCATCCAGGTGGAAAGCCGCCACGTGGACGCAGTGGGAGAGGAGCACGCGGGCACTACCTTCCGGGTCGTGCTCCCCCTGGCTCCCGGCGGAACCGAGGCTCACGGCCCCGCCGGCGGGGCCTTATAGAGCGGAGGGCGAATCCGATGGCCGAGAAGATCCTGTTGCTTGACGATGAAGTGGACATGCTCCTCCTGCTCCAGACCATCATCACCGCGCGAACGGACCACGAGGTGGTGAGCACCAACAACCCCCTGGAGCTGGAGGATCTCATGGCGGCCCACGCCTTTTCACTCGTCATCTCGGACCTCAAAATGCTGGGACGCGACGGGCTGGAAGTCGTGGAAAAGACGCATGAGACCGATCCCACGATCCCCGTGGTCATCATCACCGCCTACGGAAGCCTGGAATCGGCCCAGGAAGCCATCCGCAAGGGCGCCTACGACTACATCACGAAGCCCTTCCGCAAGGAGCAGGTCCTCATCGCCATCGAACGCGCCCTGGAGTGGCGCCGCCTGACCCTCGAGAACCAGCGCCTCAAGAACGGGGGCGGATGAGAAAGGGGCGCAAGCCGCCGGCGGGCCGAGAGAAGCCATCGCCGGGCGAGGCCGCCCCGCCCTCCGGTTGCCCCGAGCGCAAGCCGGACCTGCACCCGGATCCCCTCTCCCGGTATCCTGATCACGATTCCCCGGAGCTCCCCCGCCGCCACCCCGCCGTTGACGGGCGCGGGGCATCCCGCTTACCATCGGAATAGCGCCGGTCCGAAGGGGGGAGAAGATGGCCCAGCCCAGGCTCATCCTCACCGGAGCCTCCGGGTTCCTCGGGCGCCACCTCCTCGAGTACTTGAAGGACGAATACGAGATCTTCTCCATCGCCCGGCGCTCACCGCAGGAGTGCGGCGTTCCGGAATGGCCCAATCTGCACTGGTTCCAGGTGGACATCGGGGAGGCGTCCCACCTTCGATCGGTCTTCGACGCCATCCTCTCCGGCGGGGGCGTGGATCTGGTGATCCACCTCGCCGCGCACTACGACTTCACCGGTGAGGACCACCCCGAATACTGGCGGACGAACGTGGGGGGCTTGCGGAACGTCCTCGAACTTTGCAAGCCCCTGCGCGTGCGCAGGTTCTTCTACGCCTCCTCGGTGGCGGCCTCCCGGCTCCCTCCACCGGGAGGGGTGCTGAACGAGGAAAGCCCGCCCGACGGCGAGCACGTGTACGCGATCACCAAGCGCATCGGGGAGGAAATGCTCCGGGAGTACGTCGACACGATCCCCTCCTGCATCGTCCGCTTCGGGGCCATGTTCTCGGACTGGTGCGAGTACCCACCCCTCTTCAAGTTCCTGGAGACGTGGCTTTCCCGCTCGTGGAACGCCCGGGTTCTCGGCGGAAGGGGAATCTCCTCCATCCCCTACTTTCACGTGCGGGACGCCGTCGCCTTTTTCAAGGCCGCCCTCTCGCGAAGGGACCTCCTCTCGCCCTGCGAGATCCTCATCGCGTCCACGAGCGGCTCCACAAACCACCGGGAGCTTTTCGACGCGGCCACCCGGGCCTACTTCAGCCGACCGGTTCGCCCCATCTACATGCCCAAGATCCTCTGCGGCCCCGGGATGCTCGCCCGGGACCTTGTGGGACGGACCCTTGGGGACCGACCCTTCGAGCGGCCGTGGATGGCGAGGTACATCGATCTCCAGATGAACACGGACGCGAGCCGCACCTACGCGCGGCTGAACTGGCAGCCCCGGGAGCGGCTTCACATCCTGAGGCGCATGCCCTTCCTCGTGGAGAACCTCCGCACGAACCCGGAGAAATGGAACGCCCTGAACCGGGCCGCCATGAAGGAAGTGCGCCAGAGAATCAACCTGAGGATCCACCGGCTCTTGGAGGCCTACGAGGAGGCCATCGTCCTCTCCCTCATGGACGCCTTCCGCGGCCCCAAGGCCAAGCCCTGGTTCCTCTCCTACAAGCGCATCTCGCCGGAGGAGCTGGAGTGGGCCCACAGGCAGGTGCTCCGCCAAGTCATGAACGTGGTCCGAACCCGGGAGAAGGCCATCTTCATCAACTACTGCCGCGATTTGGCCTACCGCCGCTTCTCCCAGGGTTTCTCGGTCCACGAACTTGCGGACGCCCTCCAGACGGTGAACGACGTGGTCCTCAAGGTGATCCTTCAGGACCCCAAGGCCCAGGGCATGGAGCAGGCCCTTCAGGACCACATCACAATGACCATCAACCTGGGGATCGACCAGATCCAGGACGTGTACGAGGAGCTCTCGGGCGCTTCCTACACACCGCCCGTGTAACAGGCTATTGAAAAACCCCTTGCGGCCCGCGTGCCCCCCTCCCTCATTCCGATGCGCGGCGATGGACGAAGGCCACCGCGTACCCCATCAAACCGTCCGTGACGGCGGAGAAAGGCACGATCCACGGGGCCGGCCACATGAGGAGCGTGGAGAAGCCGAGGAAGACGAAGGCGATGGACTTGGCCGAGACGATCAGGGTGATGCCCCGGTGGCGAAAATACTCGATGGCGTACCCCATGGCCAGGACGATGTGAAAGACGCCGGCCTGCCGTGGAAAGAAGGCCGGCCCGGTCTCCTCCCAGCCGCCGAAGCGGAGGGCGAAGCCCGGAGCGATCAGGAGGGCCAGCCCCACGGCCACGCTGTGGAGGATCACCAGAACCACGAGCACGCGCTCCATCCTCTGGGTCACGAGTCCCTCCCCAACCACCACAGGTCAGGTTCCGATGCGTTCCGGCGAGGCGAGGCGGGAACGCCCAGCCGGTCGAGCTCTTTCAGGATCTCTCCCAAGGCGGCGTCCACCGAGTCTCGGACCGCTGGCGACAGGGCGAGGCCCCTCTCGACGTTTTCCGGAACGACGCCCACGAGGAGCACCTCCTCCGGACACTGTCCCGCAAAGTCCAGCGTGTGCAGGGCCTCCTTGAGGCCGGGATCGTGGGGGTTCACGCGGGGCTGGATCGGCGCCCGGAGGATCTCCTCCAGGCGGTAGGTCTTCACGGTGCCGGGCGGGTCCTTCGACGAGACCGTGTCCACCACCACGAGGGCCTTCACCCCGAGCAGGTAGGGCATGAGATCGAGCCCGGGGGTGCCGGCATCCAGTGCCGACACCCCCGGGGGAAGATCGAACCGGGATTCCAGCGTCCGGGCGACGGTGGGCCCGAAGGCGTCATCCCCCATGAGGACGTTTCCCAGCCCCATGACGAGGACGTTGCGCGCCTCCGAACCCCCCATCGCCCGCCCGCCCGTTACAAAACCCGGACCTTCGACAGCTCCTGGCCCTCCACGTCCACCGTGTGGATGGCGCACGCGAGGCAGGGGTCGAAGGAGTGGATGGTCCGCAGCACCTCCAAGGGGCGCTTGGGATCGGCGATGGGGTTGCCCACAAGGGAGGCCTCGTACGGGCCCTTCTGACCCTTGGCATCGCGCGGTCCGGCGTTCCATGTGGAGGGAACCACGGCCTGGTAGTTCTTGATTTTGCCGTTGTCGATGACGACCCAGTGGCTGAGCGTTCCGCGCGGGGCCTCGTGGAATCCGAATCCCTGTTGCTCGCCGCTCGGGAATTCCGGCGGGTTGAAGACCGCCGTGTCCCCCTTGCCGATGTTGTTGGCCAGCAGGCCCCAGTGCTTGACGGCCAGCTCCGAGAAGACCGTGGCGCGCACGGCGCGGGCCAGGTGGCGCCCGAGGGTCCCGTGGAGGACGCCCGGCCCCAGCTTTGCGCCGGCCACGGCCCCCGCCGTGCCGAGGGCGTAGTCCACCCACTTCTTGATGAGCTCGTGGCCCGTGGCGTAGCCCACGAGCATCTGTGCAAGCGGGCCCACCTGCATGGGGCGGCCCATGAACCGGGGGGACTTGACCCACGAGTACTTCCCGTTGGGATCGAACTCCGAGTACTTGGGCTCCGTGTCCTCCTGCCAGGGGTGCCTCTGCCAGTCGCCGTCGTACCAGGAGTGGGCGATGGACTCCTCCACGTTCTCCTTGAAATAGGCGTCTTGGAAGGACGTGATGGCCTTGGCCCCGCCGAGGTTGCCTTCAAAGATGGTCCCGCCAGGGAGGTCGAACTGGGTGCCCTTGGTGTCGAGGGCCAGATCGGGAACGGCGAGGTAGTTGGTGACCCCGGCCCCGTAGCCGAGCCAGTGGGCGTACAGGGCGCCCACGGCACAGACGTCCACCAGGTAGACCTGCTGGACGAAGGTGGCCACGTCGTCGAGGAGGTCCTTCACGGCGAAGAGCTTGGTCATGTTGAGGGCGGACTCGTTGTCCAGGTTGATGGCGTTGGCCACGCCGCCCACGGCCAGGTTCTGGATGTTGGGCGTCTTCCCGCCGAGGATGGCCACGACCTTGTTGGCCTTCTGCTGGTAATCGAGGGCCTGGAGGTAGTGGTTCACGGCCAGGAGGTTCACCTCGGGTGGAAGCTTCATGGCCGAGTGCCCCCAGTAGCCGTTGGCGAAGATGCCCAGCTGGCCGCGGTCCACGAACTCCTTCAGCTTGGCCTTCACCGCCTCCATCTGGCGCTTCGAGTTGCCGGGCCAGGGCGAGAGGCTCTCTCCGAGGCTCGCGGCCTTGGCGGGGTCGGCCTTGAGGGCCTCCACCACGTCCACCCAGTCCAGGGCGGACAGGTGGTAGAAGTGGACGATGTGGTCGTGGAGGCCGTGGGCCAGGATGAGGAGGTTCCGGATGTACTGGGCGTTGAGGGGAACCTCCATGTTGAGGGCGTTCTCCACGGCCCTCACCGAGGCGATGGCGTGCACCGTCGTGCACACGCCGCAGAACCTCTGGGTGAAGAGCCAGGCGTCCCGCGGGTCCCGGCCCTTCAGGATGGTCTCGATGCCGCGGTACATCTGGCCCGAGGACCAGGAGTCCCGCACGGCGCCCCCGTCCACCTCCACGTCGATGCGGAGGTGGCCTTCGATTCGAGTGATCGGATCTACCGTGATCCGTGCCATGTCAACTCACCCCCTTCGCGCTAGGCCTTCTTGGGCGCGCCGGCGAGGATCGGGAACCTCTTGACGATCACGATGTAGAGCATGATCTCGAGGGCCACGATCCCGAACGTGATGAACATCTCCGGGACCGAGGGGAAATACGAGATGCCCTCGCCCGGGTCGAATCCGATGAGGTAGCTGTTGAACCGATAGAGTGTCCCCCCCAGCAGCATGAAGAGGGCCGCGCGGAACTGCACCACCGGATCCAGGCGCCCCGCCTTGGAGGCGAGCATCACGAGGGGCGCGACGGACAGGGCCGTCTCGATCCAGAAGAAGACGCTCATCCAACCGGAGGTGAACGCGGCCCCGAGGGCCCCGCGCCAGAGGAGATCCGCGAAGCGAAGGACCAGATAGAGGGAGAGGACCACGACCATGACGCCCGAAAGGCGCCCGAGCATCTCCGTCTCGCGCTCCCTCTTGAAGAAGTGGCTCGCCAGGGAGCCCTCGAGAACCACCACGGCGTATCCCATGGCGATGACCGAGACGAGGAAGAGGAGCGGGATGAAGGGCGTGTTCCACAGCGCGTGGAGCTTGTGGCCCGCGAGCAGCATCACGGTGCCCAGGGAGGACTGGTGCATGGTGGGCAGCAGCAGCCCCAGGGCGACGATGAGGATCATGAGCTTGTTGATCACGGGGTGGAGGGCCGTGGAGAGGCTCTTCAGGATCGGCAGGGGCGCTTCCACCTTCCACTTCTCCATGAAGGCGGGCGAGAGCTCCAGCCAGAGCACGAAGACGTAGGCCATCACGCAGAGGGCCACCTCCAGGAGCGCCGAATTGAGGTTCCACTGCCAGAAGCGCATGGGGATCCGGTAGATCCACCAGTAGCGGCCCACGTCCACCACGATGGCGAAGCCCGCCATGGAGTAGCCCAGCGCGCTCGTGAGGATGGCGGGGCGCACCAGCGGATGGTAGGCCCCCTTGTTGAGGATGTAGACGAGGATCGCCACGGCGTACCCGCCGCACCCGAGGGCGGTTCCGGTGACCACGTCGAAGGCGATCCAGATGCCCCAGGCGTATCCGTCGTTGAGGGCCGTGGTGGCGCCCAGGCCGGCCAGGAACCGCCACGCCAGGAGGAGGACCCCCACGCCGAAGACGGCGAGGAGCCACTTGAAGGGCCGGGTGAGGATGGGGCCGCCGACGGGCGTCGCTTCCAGGTGGGCGCTCATGGCTTGGCCTCCTCCGCGGACTGGCCCTTCCTGTTCCGCCAGATCACGGCGCCGAGGATCACGTACAGCACCGCCGGGGTGATGAATCCCTGGTAGACGCCGTGCTGGATCTTCTGGGCCGTCTCGGGGACGGGCTTCTCCCCCAGGTTCGGGAGGCCCAGGGCTTCGAAGGGCACGCCGGCCTTGGAGAGGTAGAGGACCTGCGTTCCGCCGCCGTCGTGCTCGCCGAAGATCTTGGGCTCGTAGAGGTCCGGAGCGTCGGCCAGGCGCCTCTTCGCGTCCGCGAGGAGGTCCCCGTACTTTCCGAAGACCACGGCCTGCCGGGGGCAGACCTCGCAACACGCGGGGTTGAAGGGCTTGTCCTTCCGGTCTTTGCACAGCTCGCACTTGACGATCTTTGGAACGGCCTTTTCCCACTCGAATTTGGGGATCTCGAAGGGGCAGGCGATCTGGCAGTAGCGGCACCCGATGCAGCGGTCGCCGTCCCAGGTCACCACGCCGTGGTCCCGCTTCTGCAGTGCGCCGATCATGCACGCCCCCACGCATCCGGGATCGATGCAGTGCATGCACTGGCGCTTGACGTAGGAGACGGTGTCTCCGTCCTTGTAAAGCTTGATGATGTTCTTCGTCTTTCCGTTCAGGTCCGTGGGGTAGTCGTAGAGGCGCTGCGGATCCCAGTCCGTGGGCATGTTGTTGGCGTCCTTGCACGCCACCACGCAGGCCTTGCAGCCGATGCAGCGCGTGGCGTCGTACAGCATGCCCAAGGCGTCGGGAGGCGCCACCCGCTTCTCGCGGGCTTCCAGAGAGACGGCGCTTCCCGCGGCCGCGGCCGCGCCCACCCCGGCCATGGCCTTGAGGGCGGTGCGTCGGTCCACGGTCATCTCACTTCTCCTTCTCGGGTTCGGAGGCTACCTTCTTGGCAGCCATGAGGCCCGCGCCGATGATCGCGCCTCCCACGAGGCCCGCCACGCCCGTCGCCACCGCGCCGACCTTGCCCTGCTTTCCGTGGATCTCCGGGTAGACGTCGGGCGGCGTCGGGCGCGAGATCTCCACCGTAGCGTGGATGGGCATCTTCCAGAGGACCGCCTGCTCCGTGCACCCCACGCAGGGATGGCCGATGCCGATGGGCCAGGCCTCCACCTCGCCGAAGCGTTGGATGGAGCAATTGGCGTGCGTCGCGGGACCCTTGCACCCCATCTTGTAAAGGCAGTAGCCGAGCCGGTGCGCCTCGTCCCCGAACTGCTGGACGAAGCGGCCGGCGTCGAAGTGGGGGCGCCTCGGGCAGTCTTCGTGGATGACCCGTCCGTAGGCGAACTTGGGTCGCCCCAGGTCGTCCAGCGCCGGGAGCGTGCCGAAGGTCGCGTACTGCAGGGCCACGCCCAGGAAATTGTACGGGTTTGCGGGGCATCCGGGAATCGTCACGACGGTCTTGCCTTTGAGGACCTCGGGGGCACCCGTGGCCCCCGTCGGATTGGGATCCGCCGAGGCGACCCCGCCCCACGAGGCGCACGCGCCGATGGCGATGAGGGCGCCCGCCTTGGAGGCCACGTCGTTCACGATGTCCAGGGCCGTGCGCCCGCCGATCTTGCAGTAAATGCCGTTCTCCTTCACCGGGATGGAGCCTTCGATCACGCAGATGTACTTGCCCGCGTTCTGCTCCATGGCCGCGTGCAGGGCCTCCTCCGCCTGGTACCCCGCCGCGGCGAAGAGGGTCTCGCAGTAGTCCAGGGAGACGAGATCGAGGATGAGCTCCGCCACCTTGGGGTGGCTGGTCCTCAAAAGGGATTCCGTACACCCCGTGCACTCCTGGAAGTGCAGCCAGATGACGGAGGGCTTAAGGCCTTTGGCGGCGTTCTCCGCCCATACCTTTGCGGTCCACGCCGGCAAACCCACCGACGCGGCCGCGAGGGTGCAGGTCTTGAGGAAATCCCTGCGCTGGACGCCTCCGCCGTCTTCGCCGCCCTCATGCGGCCGGACACGATCGTACGGTATGCCCCTTGGCTTTCCCATGGCCACCTCCTTGTTTGCGCGACCCCCCAAACAGCGAAAATCTACGAAGTAAGATAGGGTGGTTGGGAATAAATGTCAACCTTGAGAATCCATCACATTTTCATACGGATACGCCACATTCGGGGGTGGCGAAACAGGGGGATCCAACCCGCACATGCCGTATCGTTTTGATGCATGCATGAGCACTCATTCTCGATTTGGCATCAATCACACAATAAAACAATACACAAATGGACCTTTATGCGAGCATTTACTTACTTTTTAGAGGTTCCCCTTTGGCCCCGGGATCCGACGGAGACAAGGGCTTCGGGCGGGCGGAACATCCCGGCCCGCGGCAGACAAGACGTTCGCCGCGGCAGGCTACCCGAGGAGAGCTTTCCTCTCGCCCTCCAGGTAGGCGGCAAACCCGTCGAGGGATCCGGGTACCCGGGAGGAGCACGCGAAGACCTTCAGGTCTCCCTTCAGGAGGCGCGCCTCCCGCTTGGGCCGCTCCACGTCGAAATCCACGTGGGGGAGGAGGTCGGTCTTGGTGATGCAGAAGAACTGGGCATGCCGGAACGCCACGGGGTATTTGGCCACCTTGTCGTCCCCCTCGGTTACCGAGAGGAGGACCCCGTTGAGGTGGCACCCCAGGTCGTAGAGCCCTGGGCAGACAAGGTTTCCCACGTTTTCCACCACCAGGAGGTCCAGGTCCTCCAGGGGAAGGGCGTGCAGCGCCCCGTGGACCATGGCGGCGTCGAGGTGGCAGGTGGATCCCGTCGTCACCTGGTGGACGGGGAGCCCGAGGGCCCTCACGCGGGCCGCGTCGCGGTCCGTGGCGAGGTCCCCTTCGATGACGCCCAGGCGCCACCGCCCGGCCGTGAAACCCGCCAGGGTTTCGATGAGGCTCGTCTTTCCGGATCCCGGGCCGGACATGAGGTTGACCGCAAGGACCCGGTGCTCCAGGAGGTGTTCCCGGTTTTCACGGGCCTGCGCCTCGTTGGCTTCGAGCAGGCTCCGGTAGAGGCGCGCCTCCTCCCTGTGAGGATGGTCGTGGCCGTGGTCCTCGTGGGCGTGTTTGGCCTCCTCGGGCAGGCCGCAGCCGCAGGTTTCGCACATCGTCCCCTCCCGAACGGCTCAGGCCGAGCCGCCCATTTCCAGGTCCAACCCCCTCAGGAGGATGTCGTCCCCCGAGAGGACTTCCATCCCCGGCCGCCCGCACGCTGGGCAGGCCAGGGCGTAGCCTTCGAACACGGTTTCCCGCCCGCACCCCCCGCACCGGGCCCGTACGGGAGCCACCTCGATCCGGAGGGGCGCGCCCTCCAGGCTCGTCCCCTGGCGCGCCATGTCGTAGGCCCTTTCGAGGAGCTCGGGCACCACACCCGTGAGGAAGCCCACCGAGACGGACACCTCGAAAACCCTGGAAGCCCCCCTTCGGGCGGCTTCCTCCTCGGCGGTTTTCACGAGGGCGCAAGCCAGAGACCACTCGTGCATGGGAGATCTTTCCTCTCTTCCAGGCCCCGGGCGCATGGGGTCTGGCAGCCTGTCAGCAGATCCTCGGCAGTTCGGCCCCCGAGAGCAGATCCAGGGGGCGCTCCTCCCCCGACACGGTCCGGACGGCCACGGGGGACGCGCCTTTCCGGCCCGCCTCCACCCGGCCGACCCGCGCCGCCCCCGTCCCGAAGGGGTGGCTTCGGAGCGCCTTGAGCGCCCGCTCCGCGTCCCCTGCTTCCACGAAGACCAAGGCCCTGCCCTCGCAGGGGCTGGAGAGGGGGTGGAGGCCCAGGAGGTCGCACACGGCGCGGACTTCGCCGCGGACGGGGAGCGCCTCCTCGTCGAGCACGATCCGGACTCCGGCCCGCTCGGCCACTTCGTGGCAGGTCACGAGCACCCCCCCCCGGGTGGGGTCGTGGAGGGCGTGCACCTGCGCCCCCGAGGCGGCGAGGGCTTCCACCAAGCCGTTGAGGGGCGCCACGTCCGACCGAAGTCCCTCCCCCGCCATGCCGTGGCGGCACGCCATGATCGTGGCGCCGTGGTCCCCGACGGGGCCCGTCACGAGGAGCGCGTCGCCCTCGGCCACCCGGTGGTCTCCCCAGTCCCGGCCCTCGGGCACCGAGCCGAGGCCCGCCGTGACCGCGTAAATCTTGTCCCCCCTGCCTTTCGGCACCACCTTGGTGTCCCCCGCCACGATCTGGACGCCCGCGTCCCGGGCCGCCTCCGCCGCGCTCTCCGCGCATCGCCGGAGGAGCCCCATCTCGGCCCCCTCCTCCAAAACAAGGGCGAAGGTGAGCCAGAGGGGCCGCGCGCCCGAGACGCACAGGTCGTTGACGGTCCCGCAGACGGCCAGACGGCCCAGGTCTCCTCCGGGGAACTCGAGCGGGTCCACCACGAAGGCGTCGGTGGTCAGGGCCGGGCGCCCCCCGGGCCAGGCCGGGAGAACGGCGGCGTCGGAGAGGGCCTCCAGGGCCGGATTGGAAAAGAGGGGCACGAAGAGGTCTTTCACGAGGGCCCGCGTCAGGCGGCCCCCCGCCCCGTGGCCCAGGAGGATCCGATCCGAGGCTCTCACGCCGCGCCGCCCGCGAGCCGCCAGCGTTCGTGGCGGTAGTAGGCCGCGCAGGTCCCCTCGCTGGACACCATGCAAGCCCCGACCGGAAGGTCCGGCGTGCAGGCCGTCCCGAAGAGCGGGCATGCGGGCGGCTCCACGGCCCCCTTCAGGACCTCTCCGCAGAGACAGCCGGCGGGCTCCTCGGGGACCGGAACGTCCACCTCGAGACGGGAGGCGTCCCGGTGGGCCAGGGACTCCCGGAGCAACAGCCCCGATTCCGGGATGGGACCCAGGCCCCTCCAGTCCGAGCTCTCCGGTCGAAAGACGCGGTCCATCGCCGCGCGGGCGACCGCGTTTCCCTGCGGCGTGACGGCCCTTCCGTAGAGATTGGAGACTCCCGCCCGCCCGCCGCGCCTCTGGGCGGCCAGGTCGGCCACGCCCGCCAGGACGTCCGTCGGCGCAAAGCCCACGACGGCCGAGGGGATGCCGTAGTCCGAGGCCAGGAAGGAGAAGGCCTCCGAACCGGTGACCACGGAGACGTGGCCCGGAAGGAGAAAGCCGTCGAGGCGAAGCGCCGGATCCCCCGCCAGAACGCGCAAAGGCATCGGGACCGTCTTGTTCCCGGGCAGGATCATGAAATTAGAGAGGCCCGCGCCTTCGGCCTCCACGAGCGCCGCGGCGATGGTGGGGGCCGTGGTCTCGAAGCCCACGGCGAGGAAGACCACCTCCCGCCCTGGGTTTTCGGAGGCCACGCGCAGGGCGTCCCGGGGGGAGTAGACGATGCGCACGTCCCCGCCCTCCGCCTTGAGCCGCTCCAGGCTCCCCGTGCTCGAGGGCACGCGGAAGAGGTCGCCGAAGGTGCAGAGGACGGCGTTCCGCTGGCGGGCCAGGGCCTCGGCCCGGTCCAGGTACCCGACGGGCGTCACGCAGACGGGACAGCCGGGACCCGAAACGAGGCGGATTTCGGGGGCCAGCTTGCCCCGCAGGCCCGCCTCGGCGATGGCGTGGGTGTGGGTGCCGCAGACCTCCATGAGGACGAGCGGCCGGTGGAGGGAGGCCGCTTCCGCCTTCGCCGCCCGGAGGAGCGCCGCCACGGCCCGGGGATCCCGGTACCCCGCCTCCTCCATCATCCGCCCCCCGACTCCAGGCTCGCGGCGATCCGCTCGAGCCCCTCCAGCGTGAGCCGCGCCTCCTCCTCGTCCACCTTTCCGATGGCGTATCCCGCGTGGATGAGCACGTGGTCCCCCACGCCGGCATCCTCCAA
Organism: Acidobacteriota bacterium; assembly: GCA_040758175.1. Lineage (GTDB taxonomy): Bacteria > Acidobacteriota > UBA4820 > UBA4820 > DSQY01 > JBFLVU01. Next base: position 16,942 of record JBFLVU010000023.1, read on the forward strand.
CAGCATCAGGGAGACGGAGCGACGCACTCCGTTCAGCTCCACGGTGCCCTCCCAACCGTCCTTCTCCACGAGCCGCATGGGAATGGCCAGGCACATGGCGCGCTCCTTCTTCCCCCGACGGGATGAGTTTCTAAGATGGGCCGGCGCCTCCAAAAGGTCAAGGGGCGGCGGGACGGAGATGGGGACACCGGGAGATAGGAAGCCTGATTGGCGAGACCTGGATCGGAGGGATGCCGAAGCGGAGAATGGACGCGGTCTCCGGTGCATTGTTCCATGCCGAAGGCTTTGGCCGGAAAGCGCCCTGCGCTCCGGGACCCCGCTTGAATCTCGATGCCTCGATTCCGGCCGGTTCGTTCAGGCCTCGCCCTGTGCGCAAGCCAGGACGGCCTGGCCGTAGGCGAGGCCCCCGTCCCCCGGGGGGACGGTCCGGGGAAGGAGGACCTCGAAGCCCCGGGCGGACAAGGCCGCCGAGAGCCCCTCTCTCAGGAGCCGGTTTACCAGGCACCCTCCGCCGAGGGCCACGATCCGGAGGCCCGCCGGTGCGGCCTCCAAGGTCAAGTCCGCCGCGAGGGCGCAGAAGGTCGCGTGGAAGCCCGCCGCCGTGCGCGCGCCGTCTTCTCCGCCGATCCGCCGGCGGGCCGCCGCCGCGAGGAGTCCCGCGAAGGGGAGGCGCGGGATGGGGTCACCCCGCAGGAGGCCGACCTCGCCCCAGGGCTCCGCCGGCCAAGCCCCGCAGGCCAGGGACTCCAGACGCGCCGCGGCCTCCCCCTCGTAGCCGTTCACCGCGGCGAGCCCCAGGAGCGCCCCCGCGGCCTCGAAGAGGCGGCCCGCCCCCGAGGCGAGGGGCCACTCTCTCCCCGCGAGGGCGACCAAGCTCTCCAGGCGGCCGGACTCCACCGTCCCGGACAGGGGAAGGCGGTGAAGGTCCGCGGCCATGCCGGCGGCGGAGAGGGCCGCGGCCGCGACTCGCCAGGGCTCGCGCACGGCGGCCTCCCCGCCCACCAGGCGAACGGGTTCCAGGTGGGCGAGCCTCCTCCAGGACCCGTCGCCCCGGACCTCCAGCCACTCGCCGCCCCAGGAAGTCCCGTCGGGGCCGAGCCCGGTCCCGTCCAGGATCACGGCCAGCGCCGGCTCCTCCCGGGGCGGCCAGCGCCCGTGTTCCGCCAGAACGGCGGCGGCGTGGGCCGCGTGGTGCTGGACCCGAACGATCCGCGCCCCCCGCTCCCGGGCCATTTCCTCCCCGAGCCACGTGCTCGCGTAGTCGGGATGCAGGTCCACCGCGACCACTCTCGGACGACATTCCAGGAACGACGCGAGGCCCTCCGCGGCCTCTCGGAGAAAAGCGCGTGCGGCATCCGTATCCAGGTCTCCCACGTGCTGCGTGAGAAACGCCGCTTCGCCGGATGCGATGCAGGCCGTCGCTTGCAGGTGGGCGCCCAGGGCGAGGACGGGGCGCTCCACGGGCCGGGGCAGGGGCAGCGGCTCGGGCACGTAGCCCCTGGATCGGCGGAGGACGAAGGACTCGCCTCCGGTGCTCCGGACCACGGAATCGTCCGTCCGGCGGACCACGTCCCGGTCGTGGAAAAGAAAGTGATCGGGCAAGCCTTCCAGCCGTTGGAGGGCTTCCCGGTTGCCCAGCGCGATGGGTTCGTCCGAGAGGTTTCCCGAGGTCATCACGAGGGCATCGTAGGGAGCGTCCCGGAACAACTCCACGTGAAGGGGCGTCGTAGGAAGCATCACCCCCACGTCCGAGATGCCGGGCGCCGTCTCCTCCGCCAGTGGAAAGGGAGAGGCCTTCCGGGCGAGGACGATGGGAGCGCGGGCCGAGGCAAGGAGGGCCCCGTCGGAAGGCGTGATGCGCGCGAACCTCCCCGCGGCTTCGGCGTCCCGCACCATGATGGCGAAGGGTTTTGTGGGCCGGGCCTTTCGGCGCCTGAGCCGGAGCACGGATTCCTTGAGGTCGGCGCGGCAGGCGAGGTGGAATCCCCCGAGCCCCTTGACGGCCACGAGGGCGCCCCGGGCCAGGGCTGTGCGCGCCCGCTCCAGGGCCGCCTGTCCCTCCGCCTCCGTCCGTCCCGCTTCGTTCGTCAGCCAGAGCCGGGGGCCGCACGCGGGACAGGAGACGGGCTCCGCGTGAAAGCGCCTGTCGCCGGGATCCTCGTACTCCCTGCGGCACTCCGGGCAAAGGGGGAAACAGGCCATGGAGGTCCTCTCTCGATCGTAGGGAAGGGACCGAGCGAGGGTGAACCGGGGTCCGCAGTTGGTGCAGGTCGTGAAGGGAAATCGGTGGCGGCGATCGCCGGGGGATTCCATGTCCCGGCGGCAGTCGCCGCAGAGGGCCGCGTCGGGGGGGACCAGGGCGCTCTGCCTCGGTCCCCGCTCGGACTCCAGGATGCGAAAGCCCTCCATTCCCACGGGGGGGACTTCCCGCTCCGTCACTTCGTCGAGGCGCGCCATGGGGGGGAGCGACGCGCGCAGGAGGTTCGCGAAGGACTCCACACCCTCGCCGGGCCCTTCCACTTCCACGACCACCCCGTCGGGGCCGTTGAGCACCCAGCCCGAGAGGCCCGCGGCTACGGCGAGCCGGTACACCGTCGGCCGGAAGCCCACGCCCTGGACAAAACCCCGGCACCGGATGCGTCTGCGCTTCACGTCCATGCGCAACGCAGGGTAGCAGAGGCGGGGCGGGAAAAGAAGAAGCCCGGGAAACCCAGACTCGTCCGGAGGATGTTTGCGGGCCGGCCGCCCCCTCGGCACCATCCCTTTCCGCGGGGGCTCCGCCCGCTGTAGAATCGCCTGGAGGTCGAGACATGAAGTCTGATGGGGCGAAACCGGCGGCGGACCACCCCGAGTACACGCTGGGAGCGAGGGAGGCGGAGCGTCTGCGGGAGGCCGAGCGCGCCTTCCTGGACCGCCCCCAGCTCTCGATCCGTGCCCGGATCGCCTCGGGGTTCCTGTTGTGCTTCCTTCTCGTGGCCCTCACCGCCGCCGGAAGCCTGGGCCTCCTGTACGGCGTGAGGGCCGAGGTCCGCTTCCTGTCGGCCTCGGAGTCGCTGAGCGGGCACCTCCACGTGGCCCGGGCCCACTTTCGGGATTTCTTCCGCGAGGGCCGGGGCCTTCCGGAGGCCCGCAAGGAGGCCGAGGACGCGTTGGACCACTACCGAGAGCACACGGTGGCCCTCCTGGCGGTGGCCGGACCGGAGGACCTTTCCCGGCTGAGTCGCCACCTCGTGCGCTTTTCGGAGGCCCTTGCGGAGGCCTCCTCCGTCGAGAGGT
>JBFLVU010000024.1:0-20057 GCA_040758175.1 Acidobacteriota bacterium
GCCGTTCAGTTGGCGCATGCCCCGGGAGAGGTTCGCCTCGGGCGTCTCGACCAGCAGGTGATAGTGGTTGCCCATGAGGCAGTAGGCGTGTACAACCCACCGCCATCGCGACACCGTCCGGTCCAGCCCTGCCAGGAAGCAACGCCGGTCCTCGTCGTCCCGAAAGATAGCCCCCAACTCGTTGCCCCGCGACGTTACGTGGTACACAGCCCCGGGGAACTCGATTCGAAGCGGTCGCGCCATCCTTCACCTCCTCCGAGGGCCTCCGTTGTCACGCCCAGCCGATCCCCTGCCGCACATGCATAGGGAGAATCACACGAAACGACAGGCTAACACTAAAGACCTGACCCCATTTACAATATATATCGGCTAAGGTCCTGGTCGGCGGCCACGTCGCGGAGGCACTCGTCCACGTAGGCCTTGTCGATGGTGACCTTGGCGCCGCCGAGGTCGGGCGCGTTGAAGGAAACCTCGTCCATGACCCGCTCCAGGACGGTGTGCAGGCGGCGCGCGCCGATGTTCTCCAGTTTCTCGTTGATGGCGTCGGCGTAGGCCGCCATGGCCTCCACCGCATCGTCGGTGAAGACCACCTCCACGCCCTCGGTGGCGAGGAGGGAGGTGTACTGGAGGACGAGCGAATTCTGCGGCTCCCTCAGGATTCGCACGAAATCGCCACGGCCGAGGGACGCGAGTTCCACGCGGATGGGGAACCGGCCCTGCAGTTCGGGCAGGAGGTCGCTGGGCTTGGCCATGTGGAAGGCCCCCGCGGCGATGAACAGGACGTGGTCCGTCCGCACGAGCCCGTGGCGCGTGTTGACGCGGGTGCCCTCCACGATGGGGAGGAGGTCCCTCTGGACGCCCTCCCGGCTTACGTCCGGCCCGTGGCCGCCCGAGCCCTTTCCGGCGATCTTGTCGATCTCGTCGAGGAAGACGATACCGCTCTGCTCGGTCCGCGTGACGGCCTCGCGGTCGATGTCGTCCTTGGAGATGAGCTTGTCCTCCTCCTCCTGGGCCAGGAGTTCGAGGGCCTCGGGGACCTTGACCTTGCGGGTCTTGCGCCTCCCCCCGCCGAGGCCGGGCAGGAGTTCTTGGAGGTTGATGCCCATCTCCTCCATGCCCGCCGGGGTGAAGAGCTTCATCGAGGCCCCGCCCTCGGGCACGCTCACCTCCACGGTGCGTTCATTCAGGCGCCCGGCCTTCAGCCACTCGCGCATGCGCTCCCGGCTGGAGGCCCCCGAGCCCGGGACCGGCGGCGGCTCCCAGGGGCCGCCCGCGGCCGGCGGGGCCGTGTCGCCGGGACGGTAGGAGGGGGCCGGCGGGATCAAGAGGTCGAGGAGGCGCTCCTCGGCCTGGGCCTTGGCCTTCTCCCTCACCGCCGCCACCTTCTCCTCCCGCACGAGCTGGTAGCCGATCTCCGTCAGGTCGCGCACGATGGATTCCACGTCGCGCCCCACGTAGCCCACCTCGGTGAACTTGCTGGCCTCGATCTTGAGGAAGGGCGAGGCCGTGAGGCGGGCCAGGCGCCGCGCGATCTCCGTCTTCCCCACCCCCGTGGGGCCGATCATGATGATGTTCTTGGGGGCCACCTCGTCGCGCAGGTCGTCGGGGAGGGTTTGCCGGCGCACGCGGTTGCGAAGGGCCACGGCCACGGCCCGTTTGGCCTCGGCCTGGCCGATGATGAACTTGTCCAGCTCCTCCACGATTTTCTTCGGGGTGAGGGGATCGTCGAGGCGGTTGTACAGGGAGCCCGGTTCGGTCTTGATCATCTTCGCACCTTCGGGGGCAGGGCCCGGTCGGGTTCGCGGGGAAGGACGGGGGGAGGGCGTGGAGAGGCTTGCGGCGGGCCCGAGAAGGCCCTCATCCCCCGGCTGTCTTTTCCTTTTCCAGTTCTTCGACGACCAGGTTTCCGTTCGTGAAGACGCAGATCTCGCTGGCGACCCTCAGGCCCTCCTCCACGATGGCCCGTGCGGGCAGATCCGTGTGCCTCAGGAGCGCCCGGGCCGCGGCGAGGGCGTAGGGGCCGCCCGAACCGATGGCGAGGATGCCGTCGTCGGGCGCGATGAGTTCGCCGCTCCCCGAGAGGAGGAACTGCCGCTCCCCGTCCGCCACCACCAGCATGGCTTCGAGGCGCCTCAAGGCCCGGTCGGTGCGCCAGTCTTTCACGAGTTCCACGGCGGCTCGTTCGAAGTTCCCGTGGAACTCCTCCAGCTTGGCCTCGAAGCGGGTGAAAAGGGCGAAGGCGTCGGCCACACCGCCCGCGAAACCCGCCAGCACGCGCCCCTGGTACAGCCTGCGGACCTTGCTGGCCGTGTGCTTGATGGCCGTCTGGCCCAGCGTGACCTGCCCGTCGGCCCCCAGGGCCACCCGGCCGCCCCTCGAAACGCAAAGCACCGTCGTCGAACGCACGCGCTCCACCGCCGCACCTCCAGGGCTACCATACCGCAGACCGGCCGCCAACCCAAGAATCGCGCCGCATAGGGACGAAACGCCAGCAGAAACAAAGGGCCTTTTCGAATGGAGGATGGGAGGAAAAACGGAGAAAGGCGGGAGACTCGTGGCCTGAGACAAAGGACGAGAGGCGAGTGGGGAGACTCTGTTAGCCGGGCGTCTTTGTTGTGAGTCCTTGTCACTGTGGGGCGGGCGCCCTCGCCGCCTGAAGAAAAAGAACAGGGGGTTCCGGCCGGGGGCGGACGCGCCATGGGCCCGGGCCCCTCCCCGCCGCCCCCCTGTGAAGGGTTGTCCCTCCTCGCCCCACTTGCCTACTTACCTACTTACCTACTTACCTACTTACCTACTCCCCTACTCTCCCGCCCCTCTGTGGTAGATTCTTCCCTTCTGAACCAGGGAGGGCGCCATGAATGTCTTCGAGATCCAGGGTTCCTTCGGGCTGGAGAACCTCAAGGCCGCCGAGCGCGAGACTCCCCGGCCGGGCAGGGGCCAGGTGCTCGTGCGCGTCCAGGCCGCCTCCCTGAACTTCCGCGACCTCATGACCGTGCGGGGCTCCTACAACCCCCGCCAGCCCCTCCCCCTCATCCCCTGCTCCGACGGGGCCGGGGTCGTGGAGGAGGTGGGGGAGGAGGTGGCCACCGTCCGCCCCGGCGACCGCGTCATGGGGGCCTTCTGCCAGGGCTGGCTCGCCGGCGAGCCCACGGCGGAGGCCCGCAAGACAACCCTCGGCGGCCCCCTGGACGGCTGTCTCGCCCAGTACGTCCTCCTTTCCGAAGCCGGGTGCGTCCCCGTGCCTCCCCACCTCTCCCCCGAGGAGGCCGCCTGCCTTCCCTGCGCCGCCCTCACCGCATGGAACGCCCTCTTCGAGGGGCCCAGCCCCCTCCTGCCCGGCCAGACGGTCCTCGTCCTCGGCACGGGGGGCGTCTCCGTCTTCGCCCTACAGTTCGCGAAGATGGCGGGCGCTCGCGTCCTGGCCACATCGGGGAGCGACGAGAAGATCGCCAGGGCCCTCGAGCTCGGCGCCGAGGCGGGCTTCCACTACGCCCAAGACCCAGACTGGGACAAGTCCGTCCTGAAGGCCACATCGGGCGAAGGCGTGGACCACGTCATCGAAGTGGGCGGCGCCGGCACCCTCGAGCGCTCCCTCAAGGCCGTACGCGTCGGCGGCCAGGTCTCCATGATCGGCGTCCTATCGGGCGCAACCGCCCCCGTTGCCGTCACCTGGCTCCTCATGAAGAGCGTCACCGTGCGCGGCATATTCGTCGGAAGCCGCGAAATGTTCCTCCGCATGAATCGCGCCGTTTCCGCCTCCGGCCTCCGCCCCGTCCTCGGTCGCCTCTTCCCCTTCCACGAGGCCCCGGAGGCCTTCCGCCTCATGCAAGAGGGCGGCCACTTCGGCAAGATCGTCGTGGGATTGCGATGAAATGCGATGCAATGCTGGGGTCACTGCTGGGGTAAGCACTGCTGGGGAGTGCTGGGGTCATGAGTGCTGGGGTCAGGTCTTGTATTGCCACATTCCCCTCGAACGGCCTTCTTCCCTCTGTATCACTGCTGGGGTCAGGTCTTGTATTGCCACATTCCCCTCGAACGGCCTTCTTCCCTCTGTGGTTAATGCTCCTGGATGTGCGGTGAGCGTAAGCCGTTAAGGAGCTGGGGGTCAGGAGATCGTTGGCAAGGGCGCGGCGGCCGAGACGAGAGACGTTAGGCGGAAGACGGGAGACGTGAAACGGGAAACGGGAGACGGGAGACGTCAGACATTAGACGCGAGGTGCAGGCCTGTGGCCGACCGACCGAAGGGAGGGAGGCGCGTCCCGAGGCCGGCGCACCCGGGGCATCTTCGAAGGGCACCCTGCCGGGGCTCCTTGGAACCAAGACCCAGCGCTGTTCCCCCGAAGGGCTTCGTCGAAGGTAGGGCTAAGCGTGGCGGCGGAGCGTCCCGGGCGCAGAAGCCTGACGCCGCCATAGGTCCGTTGCCGTCGGTGGCGCACCCGGGGCATCCTCGAAGGGCGTCCTGCCGGGGCTCCTTGGAACCAAGACCCGCGCCGCCCCCCGCAGGGCCTCTTCGAAGGTAGGGCTGAACGTGGACATAAGAATCCGGCCCGCCCGAAGGGCGGACCGAGGGAGAGGGACGCGAGGAGAAGGGCCTTCCTTTCGACGCGCGGACCCGACCTCGGGGAAAGGCGCCGCAGGCGCCGGGCCGGATGGGGCAAGGAGCATGTGAGACTTGGGACTTGGGATTTCGGATTTGGGAATGCAGACGGGGCGAACCTCAGCGTCTGGCGACGCCTCCCACAAGAAGCGAGACGTTAGGTGCAGTCAGGACTCTTGCCGGCCGACCGAAGCGAACGGGGCTAGCGCAGGAGGGCCTTGGCGATGACCATGCGCTGGGCCTCGGAGGTGCCCTCGTAGATGGTGGTCACGCGCACGTCCCGGTAGAAGCGCTCCACGGCGTACTCGCGGCTGTACCCGTAGGCGCCGTGGACCTGCACGGCGGCGTCGCACACCTGTTTGGCGGCCTCGCTGGCGTAGAGCTTGGCCATGCTGGAGGCCAGGCCGAGGGAGGGCGACGAGGCGTCCTTCAGGGCGGCGGCACGGTAGGTGAGCAGGCGCGCGGCGTCCAGCGCCGTGGCCGACTCGGCGAGCATGAACTGGATGGCCTGGTGCTCGCACAGGGGCTTGCCGAAGGTCTGCCGCTCCTTCGAGTAGCGCACCGCCTCCTCGAAGGCGCCCTGGCCGATGCCGAGGGCCTGGGCGGCGATTCCGATGCGTGAGGCGTCGAGGGTCTGCAGGGCGATCTTCAGCCCCATTCCCTCCTCCCCCAGGAGGTTCTCGGCGGGCACCCGGCAGTCCTCGAAGGCCACGCCCGAGGTGATGGAGGCCTTCAGCCCCATTTTCTTCTCCTCGGGCAGGAAAACCAGACCCTCCGCGGGCGCCTCCACGACGAAGGCCGACGTTCCGCGCGCGCCCTTGGAGGGGTCCGTCACGGCCACCACCACGAAGGTCCGCCCCACGTGGGTGTTCGTGATCCAGGCCTTGGCGCCGTTGAGGACGTAGGCGTCCCCGTCCCGGACGGCCCGCGTGCGGATGCCGCCGGCGTCGGTGCCCGCTCCCGGTTCCGTCAGGCAGAATCCGCCCAGGCGCTCGCCCTTGGCCAGCGGCGGAAGGAAGCGCTCCCTTTGGGCGGGCGTTCCGAAGCGGAGGATGGGCTCCTGGCAGACCGAGTTCGTCACCGACACGGTGACGGCCGTGGAGGCGCACACCCGCGCCAGCTCCTCGATGGCCACGGCGTAGGCCACCGTATCGAGGCCCGATCCCCCTAAGGACTCGGGGACAACCATCCCGAGCAGGCCCAGTTCCGCCAGGCCCGGAAGGAGGTCCGCGATGAAGGTGCCCTCGGCGTCCCGCCGGGCCACGCCGGGGCGGATCTTCTCCTCGGCGAAGGCGCGGACCATGTCCCGGATCATCTTCTGGTCGTCGTTCAGTTCGAAATCCATGGGTCGGCTCCGGACGGCGCGCGCCGTCTCACTTGAAGAACTTGGCCACGTCGAGGAACAGCACGGCCACCGAAAAGAGGATGAGCAGGACGAAGCCAGCCTGCAGGATGCGGTCCTTCACGACCATGGGCAGGTCGCGGCGGAAGAGCCCCTCCACGGCCAGCACGAGGATCTGCCCCCCGTCGAGACCGGGGATGGGCAGGAGGTTAATGAAGGCCAGTTGGAGGGAAATCACGGCCACGAGCATGAGGAGGTTGTAGAGCCCCGTGCGAGCGACCTTGCCGGTGATGTAGGCGATGCTCACGGGCCCCGAGAGGGCGCTCAGGCCCACCTGGCGGGTCACGAGGCGCTTGAGGGTCCGGTAGGCGAGGGTGGACTGCTGGAGGGTGAGGGAGGCGGCCTTGGCAAAGTTGGAGGGGAAGGGGTAACGGGTCCACACCGACTCCTGAGGGGCGATGCCGAGGAGGTAGCGGCCCGCCTCGGCGTTGAACTCGGGCGCGACCTCCACCTCGCGGCGGCTCCCCTCCCGTTCCACCACGAGGCGCCGGGGGGCGCCGTCGGAGGAGGCCATGGCCCGCTGAAACTCGTCCCAGAAAGCGAAGGCCTGGCCATCGAGGGAAACGATGCGGTCCCCCGGCGCGAGGCCCGCGCGAAGGGCCGGAGAGGGGTCCGCCACGGCCCCGATGACGGGTGGAAGGGCCGGGAAGACGCCGATCTCCCCCACGGGCTGTTTGAGGAAGGTGGCCGCCACGGGCTCGACCCTCATGGAGAGAGTCCCCCCGCCCCGCTTCAGGACCAGGTCGTAGGGTTTCTGGTTGAGGGCGATCTCCTCCCGCGCGTCGTCCCAGTTGGAGACCTTCCGGGACCCGAGCTGGACCAGCACGTCGCCCGGACGGACGCCCGCCTTGTCGGCGGGGAGGCCCGGCGCCACGAAGCCCACGCGGGGCTCCCGCTCCCGCAGGAGGGACTCCTCCACCCCGTGCCAGACGAGCCCCGCGAAGAGGGCGTAGGCGAGGGCGTTGAAGGTCACGCCCATGACGAGGACCAGGAACCGGCGCCACCTCGTCATCTCGTAGAAGGGCCTCCCGGGCCCCGCGTCCGCCGGCGCCTCGTCGTCCGGGCCCGCCTCGCCCCGGAACTTGACGAAGCCCCCCATGGGGATCCAGCGGATCTGCCAGCGGTTGTAGGAGCCCTTCCGGTCCAGGAGCCGCGGGCCGAAGCCGATGCTGAAGGCGTCCACGGCGAAGCCCTGGAGCCGGCCCGCCAGGTAGTGGCCCATCTCGTGGACGAGGATCAGCGCGCCGAGGACCAGGAGGAACAGGAGAAGCGTGAGCGCCGAGTCGAGGACCATCACGTGAGTCGCTCCGGTTGTTCGAGAAGGGCGCGCGCCGCGGCGCGGCTCGACTTGTCCAGGGCCAAGATGTGTTCGAGGCTCGCGAGGGTGGTGGGCGCCGTGGCGTCGAGGACGCGCCGGATCAGGCGCGGGATCCCGCCGAAGGAAAGCCTCCCCTCGAGGAAGGCCCCCACCGCCACTTCGTTGGCGGCGTTGAGGGCCACCTTGTGGGCCTCCGAGGCCTGGGCGGCCTGCCGCGCGAGGGCCAGGCAGGGAAAGCGCCTCTCGTCGGGCGCGGCGAAGGTCAGGGCCGAGATGTGGGCGAGGTCCAGCCGGGGCATGGGGCACGGCTTGCGCACGGGATAGGTGAGGGCGTACTGGACGGGCAGGGCCATGTCCGCTTCGGCGAGCTGGGCGAGGACGGAGCCGTCCACGAACTCCACCAGCGAGTGGACGATGCTCTCCCGATGCATGAGGACGGAGATCCGCTCCACGGGGAGGGAGAAGAGGTGGTGGGCCTCGATGACCTCCAGTCCCTTGTTCATCATGGTGGCCGAATCCACGGTGATTTTGGGGCCCATCTGCCATGTGGGGTGACGCAGGACCCGTTCGGGGGAGGCGCCCTCCAGCTCCTCCAGGGGGCAGTCCCGCAGGGCGCCGCCCGAGGCCGTGAGGAGCACGCGGAGGATGTGCTTGGCGCTCTCGCCCCGTGAGCACTGGTACACCGCGCAGTGCTCGCTGTCCACGGGGAGGATCTCGGCCCCCGACCGCCGCGCCCCGTCCATGACGAGGCGCCCCGCCATGACGAGGGCCTCCTTGTTGGCCAGGGCCACGCGCTTGCCCTTCTGGACCGCTTTGAAGGTGGGGGCGAGGCCCTCGGCGCCCACGATGGCCGCGATCACGGTGCGGGCGTCGGGCGCGTCGGCCACCACCGTGTTCCCGTGGGGTCCGTAGGCCACCTCCACGCGCGGGAAGCGGGCCTTGATCCTCCGCGCGTCCTCGGCGGAGGCCACGGAGACCACGGAGGGGGAAAACTCCTCCATCTGCCCCATGAGGCGGTCGGCCCGGCGGCCCGCGGCGAGCCCCACCACGTGGAAGGACTCGCGCAGTTCGCGCAGGACCCGCAGGGCCGTCTCGCCGACGCTCCCCGTGGAGCCGAGGATGGCGACGCCCTGGCTCATGCGAGGAAGGCCTGCTGGTAGTAGAAGAGGATGGGGCCGTTGAAGTAGACGCTGTCGAGCCGGTCCAGGACGCCTCCGTGGCCGGGCAGGAGCCCGGACGAGTCCTTCACGCCCGCCTTCCGCTTGAGGGCCGACTCGAAGAGGTCGCCCATCATGCCGAAGACCGGGAAAAGGAGGCCCAGGACGGCCACGTCCACCCACCCCAGGGGGGCCAGGCCGAGGGCCTTCCCGACGGCGACGCCGAGGAGACTGCCCGCCACGTTGGCGGCGGCGCCCTCCCAGGTCTTCTTCGGAGAAACGCGCTCGTTGAGCTTGTGCTTCCCGAAGGCCTTGCCCACGTAGTAGGCCAGGGAGTCGCCCGGCCAGACGCCCAGGGCGAGGAGGAAGACCAGCCCCACCCCGCCGGGTTCCAAGCGCAGGCGGAGGATGTAGGCCAGGAGGAAACCCACGTAAAGGGCCCCGAAGAGGGTCACCGAGACGGAGACGAGGGTCTTTCCCAGCCCGGCCCGGCGGAAGAGGCCCAGGATCAGGAGGATGAGCAGGCCGGCGGCGAGCACCTCATCCACCGTGAACACGTCGGGCCAGGCCACGGGGAGGAGGAAGGCCGCCCCCAGCAGCGCGAGGGTCTTCCGGAAGGGCTCCATCTCCGTGGCCTGGGCGATGCGCCCGAGCTCCCAGCCCGCGAGCAGGACGGCGACGCCCACGAAGGCCCCGAAGAACCCAGGGTGCGGGGCGAGCAGGCTCCCGAGGAAGAGGGGGATCAGAACGAGCGCCGTGAGGATGCGCTTCACCGGGGCCTCGTCTTTCCCGAGGGCCCCCTGTCGGCCGCGCCCGAAACGCCTCCGTACCGCCGGTCCCGCCTCTGGAAGTCCAGGACGGCCTCGTAGAAGTGCTGTTCCCGGAAGTCGGGCCAGAGGACGTCGAGGATGACCAGTTCCGCGTACGCAATCTGCCAGAGCAGGAAATTGCTGATCCGATACTCGCCGCTCGTGCGGATGAGCAGGTCCGGATCCGGGAGGTCCGGCGCGTAGAGGTGGCGGCCCAGCTCTTCGGGCTGGACGGGCCCGCTGTTTCCCGACGCCAGCCTCTCCTTGAGGAGGGCGTCGCAGGCGTCGGCGATCTCCGTCCGGCCTCCGTAGGAGAGGGCCAGGGTGAGGGTCCACTTGCCGTCGCGGGTCTTCTCTTCGAGGTCGCGGATGAGCCTCTGGTTGCGGGCGGGCAGGTCCTCGAGGCGCCCGATGGTCCTCAGTCGGATCCCGTTTTCCAGGAGGCGGTGGGCCTCGTCGGTGAGGAACTTGTGGAGGAGGCGGAAGAGGGCGTGGACCTCGGGCTGGGGCCGCTTCCAGTTCTCCATGGAGAAAGCGTAGAGGGTGAGGTTGCGGACGCCCAGGTTGGAGGCCGCCGTGACGGCGTCCTTCACGGCCTCGATGCCCGCCTTGTGGCCCTCGATGCGGGGCAGGCCCCTCGCGGTGGCCCAGCGCCCGTTTCCATCCATGATGATGGCCACGTGCCCGGGGACGTTCTGGGGGTCCACGAGCCTGAGCAGCGGGTGGGGCTCTTTTTCGGACGTCGCGGGTCCGTGGGCCATGGCCTTCCTTCCTCGAAAGACCTTACCACGAAAGGGCTAGGCCCGCAACGAACAAAGGAGAGCGGAGGTTCGTCTTCCCGGGCCCGCCGTCAGGGGCAGGAGGGGGCGCTCCGCGGGGTTCCGTCGGACCGGGTCCCGAGGGAGGCGCCGCAGGCGTTCCGGGACCGGACGAGGTAGTAGGCGACGCCCAGGGACGCGGCTCCGTCGGAGGCCGTGAGGGTCGTTGTTCCGGAGGCCACGCAGGCGGCGGCTGTGAAGTCCGCGGGATCGGCGCTTTTCAGGAGATCGTAGACGACGCCCGTGCCGCCGGGGGCCGAGGGCGCCTGCCATGAAAGGGTTGTGGTTCCCCCTCCCGAGAGGGTCAGGTTCCGGGCCTCGGTGGGCGCCTTGTGGGCCGACCCATCGGCGGGGGAGCAGTCGTCGAGGTTGCCTGAGCCGTCGCCGTCGCTGTCTAGGGTGAAGAGGCGCTGGGCGTCCACGATGCCGTGGCCGAAGGTGTTATTGGGGATAGAGGAACCGGGGACGCCGCCGCAGGTCTGGGTGGAGGTCTTTGGGTCCGCCGTGGAAGCCAGGAGGAACTCCACGGCGTCCACGTCGCCCTTGAGGTCCGGGCGCGCCGAGAGGAGGAGGGCCACGACGCCCGCCACGTGGGGCCCCGCCATGCTCGTGCCGCTAAGGCTTCCGTAAGTGCTGGTCGGCATGGAGGAACGGACGCTCGTCCCCGGCGCGCTGATGTCGGGTTTCAGGCGGTTGCTCCCGTCCACGGTCACGGGCCCGCGGCTGCTGGAGCTTGAGATGGCGTCGGCGCTGGTCGTGTTGCCCACGGAGAAGGCGGCGCCGTAGATCGCCGGGGGGTCCGCCACGCTTCCGCAGGAACTCCCCGAGTTGCCCGCCGAGGCGACCACCACGAGGCCCGCCGCCCGCGCGCTCTCCACCACGGCTTGAAGGATCTCGGGGGTCGTGCATCCCTCGGAGGCGGGACAGCCCCAGGAGTTGTTGATGACGTCCGGCGCGAGGCTCGTGTCCGGGTTCGCGCCGTCGAGGTCCGTGGGCGCCAGGAACCACTGGAAGCACTCCGCGTAGGTGACGGGAGTGCCGACGCCCCGGTCCATGTTGCGACAGCCGATCCACACGGCCCCCGGGGCCACTCCGATCTGGTTGCTTCCCCCGTCGTCCCCGATTATGGTGCCCATCGTGTGGGTGCCGTGGTAGTGGTCGTCGCAGGGCACCCGGGAATCGGCGCCGCAGGACCCGCCGCCCGAGTGGATGGCGTCGTGCCAGTTGTAGTCGTGGTCCGCCGTCGTCCCGTTCCAGCCCCGGTAGTGGGTCCTCAGGGCCGGGTGGTTCCACTGGTAGCCCGTGTCCTGCCCGGCCACGACCACCCCCTGGCCCGTGTAGCCCAGGCCCCAGGCGTAGGGGGCGTTGACGCGCGAGACGCCCCACTCCAAGGCCAGGGGCTCGCGGCCCGCCGCCTCCCCCTCGGGCAGTCGGGCGCTCACCAGCGGATTGGCGGCGATCCGGCCCACCTCCGGCCGGGAGGCGGCGGCCGACAGCGCGTCGAGGCCTCCCCGGACCCAGACCATGTTGGCGACCCAGAAGGGCCGCGCCTCCACCCCGAGGGCCGCCAGCTCCGCCAGAAGGGGCGATTGGCTCCTCGTGGCGGTCTCCCTCAGGCGCTCGACGACGAAGCGCCCCTTTTCTTCTTTAGTGCGAAGCGTCCGCGCCGCCGAAAGGTCCGCCCGCTCCGTCAAAAGGACGAGGAATTCCACCGGCCCCGCCTCGGCCTCATGAAGGACCGCGGGATCCACCTTCTCCGCCGGCCACGCGGCACCCGGAGATCCGGCGGCGGCCCCGAGGGCCCACAGACCGACAAGGAGAACCGCCGCCGCCCGCTTCATCCATCGCCTCCTTTTAAAGAGTGGCTCCTCCCGCCCCGGTTGGCAAGGGAGGGTTGGAATGGGGATGTGGGATTGGGGGATTGGGATTTCGGATTTCGGGTTTGGGATTTGGGATTTGGGATTTGAAAAGAACGAAAAATGCAGGTGCGGGGGGTGCTTAGTGGAATCCCCAACCCGGCGATCCGGTGAACGGGGCGAGGGGCAACAGGCGGGACGAAGGACGCGAACGGCGGGGAGTGCGGGGATGCGCGAGGGGGCGGCCACGGCGGGCCGCCCCCGATCGAACCCGGCGCCGGACGAGCCTTCCTTCCGGAAGCGCTTCAGGAGACTTCGTACTTCTTCCGGCCTTCGATGTAGAGATCGCCGCCGTGGCAGTCGGTGACGACCACCAGGGGCATGTCCTCCACCTCGAGGCGCCGCACCGCCTCGGGGCCCAGGTCCTCGTAGGCGATGACGTCGCACTTCTTGATGCACTTGGCGATGAGGGCCGCGGCCCCGCCCGTGGCGCCCAGGTAGACCACCTTGTGCTTCCCCATGGCCTCCTTTACGGCGTCGCTTCGCTTGCCCTTGGCGATCATGCCCTTCATGCCGATCTCCATGAGGCGCGGAGCGTAGGGGTCCATGCGGTAGGCCGTGGTGGGGCCCGCCGAGCCGATGACGTTGCCCGGCTTGGTGGGGCTCGGGCCCACGTAGTAGACCAGGGAGCCCTTGATGTCGAAGGGCAAGGGCTGGCCCTTGTCGAGGCCTTCGATCATGCGCTTGTGGGCGGCGTCCCGGGCCGTAAAGATCACGCCCGAGAGGCGGACGCTGTCGCCGATCCGGAGCTTCTCCACGTCGGCGTCGGCGAGGGGCGTTTTCAAGGTATATTCGGCCATCTTCCGCTCCTCAGAGTTCCACTTCGCCGTGCCGGTCGGCGTGGCAGTTCACGTTCACGGCCACCGGCAGGGCCACGAGGTGGCAGGGGTAGACTTCGATGTTGACCCCGAGAACCGTCACCGTTCCGCCGTATCCCATGGGCCCGATGCCCAGCTTGTTCAGGCCGGCCTTCAGCTCGTCTTCGAGGGCCGCGTAGAAGGGGTCCGGGTTGCGGTGGAAGGGCGATCGCATGGCGGCCTTCTTCGAGAGGATGCAGGACTTCTCGAAGGTGCCCCCGAGGCCCACGCCGATGACCAGGGGCGGGCAGGCGTTGGCGCCGCCCGCAGACACGGTCTCGAAGACGAACTTCTTCACGCCCTCGAGGCCGTCGGCGGGCTTGAGCATGGCCTGCTTGGACATGTTCTCGCTCCCGCCTCCCTTGGCGCCGAAGGTCAGCCGGATTTTGTCCCCGGGCACCACTTCGTAGTGGATCACGGCCGGCGTGTTGTCCCCGGTGTTCTTGCGCTGGATGGGGTCGTTCAGGATGGACTTGCGGAGGAATCCGTCGCCGTAAGCCTTTCGGATGCCCGCGTTTATAGCCTCCGTGAGGCTCCCCTCCACGCGCACGTCCTGGCCCACCTCGGCGAAGACGACGGCAAAGCCCGTGTCCTGGCAGTAGGGTACGCACTCCTGGCGGGCGATGCGGGCGTTCTCCTGGATCTGGCGGATGACCTCCCGCCCGGCCTCGGACTTCTCCTGCGCGAGGGCCTCGTCGAAGGCCTTGAGCATGTCCGCGCCGATGTCGTAGTTGGCGTTCATGGCCACCTTGGCCAGGGCCTCGGTGACCTCCTGAGCCTTCACCGTCCTCATGGGCCTCCCCCGTGCAGTGGAGGGCCCGATCCTGCGGGCCCCCGAAGGGTGGATGATAACCCCCACGGAACTCCGGTGACAAGTGCCGTCCTTGTCCCGCACAAGCCCCGGGTGGTGGTATACTCGGCGCAACGAGTCCGGCGGCCCCCCGGCGTAGGTACGCCGCGGGACCGCTGGGGGGCGGAACCCAGAGGCACTTTGAAAGGAGATGGGCACATGCTGAACAAGATCGGTCTCATCGGCGGTGGGTTCATCGGCGGCGTTCTCACCCAGGAGATCGCCCAGCGGAGGCTCGCCCGGGAAGTGGGGTTGGTGGACCCGGCGCCCATGGCCGGCCCGAACGATCCCCCGGAGCGCCAGGAGGTGCTGAAGAAGCAGTCGGTGTCCATCGGCAAGTGCCTGGACATCGCCGAGGGCCTGCCCACGATCAGCCGGGACATCAAGCTCGTCGGCTCCAAGGACTACTCGTCCCTGGCCGGCGCCGAAATGGTCATCAACACCGCCGGCGTGCCCCGCAAGGCCCGCCCGGACGGGACCTTCCCCAGCCGCGAAGAGCTGCTCGCCATCAACCTCAAGGTCACCATCGAAGTGGCCAAGGGCATCCAGCAGTACTGCCCCAACGCCATGATCATCTCCATCGCCAATCCCCTCGACGCCATCGTCTACACCCTGGACAAGCGGCTGGCCCCGCCGAAGAACAAGCTCTTCGGCATGGCGGGCGTCCTTGACTCCGGCCGCTACTGCTACTTCGTGGCCGAGGCGGCCAAGGTGTCGGTGGAGAACGTGAACGCCATCGTCCTCGGCGGGCACGGCGACGACATGGTGCCGGTGCGCAGCTCCTGCCTCATCGCCGGCATTCCCGTCAGCAAGTTCCTCGACGCCGACACCCTGGCCAAGATCGAGGCGCGCACCCGTAAGGCCGGCGGCGAAGTCGTGGGCCTGCTCGGTTTCGGCTCGGCTTTCGTGTCCCCCGCGTGGGCCGCGCTCGAAATGGCCGAGGCGGTGATCTACGACAAGCGCAAGATCCTGCCCGTCTGCGCCAAACTCGAGGGCGAGTACGGCGTCAACGGCCTCTTCGTGGGCGTTCCGGCCATCGTCGGAAAGAACGGCATCGAAAAGGTCATCGAGCTGGACCTCACCCCCGAAGAAAAGGCCGCCCTCGCCAAGTCGGTGGACGGCGTCAAGAAGACCTGCGACGAGGCCGACGGGATGCTCAAGAGCCTGTAACCCGGGACAGCCTCGTTACCATTCAGGGCTCCCCGCCGCGGCGGGGAGCCCGTTTCATTTGCGGCGCGCCGCCTGCGAAACGAAGGTAGCCCGAGAACGCGATGGGGGAGAAGCCTTGATCGGAACTCCTCCGGCCCCCCCCTTCGGGGCGGATCGCCTCCCGAATCGGACCCTTCGGCCCGCGGCGGCGACCTCCGGTCCCGATCTGCGCGCTCGCCTTCCCTTTCTGCTAGAATCCCCCCTTCGCGGCACCGGCGGCAGAACCGGAACCGCGCCAACCGAGGAGGCACCGATGCGGAGAGCGGGAAGGGCGCTGGTCGCGGCGCTCGTTCTGGCGGTTTGGAGCGGGCTGGCCTGGAAGGCGGCCGAGTACGGCCCCACCTTCGAGAAGCTCAAGGGGGTGACGGCCGAAGCGTATCCCGGAGCGGACGCCGTCGTCGTGTCCGACGAGACCCGCGTGGACGTGGAAGAATCGGGTTTGAGCCACGTGAGCCGCACTCAGCTCATCAAGGTGCTCACGGAAAAGGGGGCGGCCGAGTGCGCCACCCTCAGGTTCGACTACGACCCGGCTTCCTCCTACGCCGAGGTCAAGAGCCTCACCGTCTTCCGCAAGGACGGGAAGCCGGAGGAGGTGCCCGCGGAGCGCGTCCACGACCTGCCCCAGCCCCAGTTCATGATCTACTGGGGACCGAGGATGAAGGTGGCGAGCGTGCCCAAGCTTCATCCGGGCGACGCCGTGGAGATCAAGACCTACTCCAAGGGCTTCGTCATCGCCTATCTGCACGATCAGGGCTCGCAGGACGACGAGCGGTACATCCCTCCCATGCGCGGCCACTACTACGACGTGGTCCTCTTTCAGGGGGACCGGCCCATCGTGCGCAAGAGCTACACCATCGTCCTGCCCAAGGACAAACCCATCCGGGCCCGCGTCTACAACGGAGAGCTGGGCCACGAGGCGGGCTTCGACGAGAAGAGCCTGTCCTATACCTGGTGGAAAGAAAACGTCCCCGCCGCCGATCGCGAGCCCCGCATGGTGGAGGACTCGGACGCCTTTCCCAAACTCGTGCTCGCGACGGTCATGGACTGGCCCGAGAAGAGCCGGTGGTTCTACCACGTAAACGAGGACGTGGACACCTTCGCTTACGACGACGCCATCCTCGCGAAGACCCAGGAGATCGTCCGCGGCCTGAAAACCGACGACGAGAAGCGGCTCGCGCTCCTCGCGTGGGTGGCCCGGCAGATCCGCTACAGCGGCATCAGCATGGGCAAGGGCGAAGGCTACACCCTGCATCCCGGCAAGATGGACTTCAACGACCGGGCGGGCGTCTGCAAGGACATCGCCGGCATGCTGGTCACCATGTTCCGCGCGGCGGGGTTCAAGAACACCTACCCCGCCATGACCATGGCCGGAGCCCGCGTGGAGGACATCCCGGCGGACCAGTTCAACCACTGCGTCGTGGCCACGGAGGTCGCGCCCAACCAATACAAACTCTACGACCCGACCTGGTGCCCCTTCAGCCGGGAGGTGTGGTCCTCCGCCGAGAGGCCCCAGAACTACGTCATCGGCTCTCCACGGGGCGAGGTCCTCATGGAGACGCCTCCCGCCGAGGCCTCGGAGAACTTCATCCGGGTCGTCTCGACGGGCTCGATCAACGAAAAGGGCGACCTCGACACGACCCTCGCCATCTCGGGGGGCGCCTACAGCGAGACCAACCTGGTCTGGCTGGTCGTGAACAGCCCGGCCGCCGAGGTCCGCTCGAACCTCGAAAAGTTCGTGGCTGCCATTTCCCCCGCCGCGCGGCTCGTGGACTATTCCTACACGGACCCCATCGACGTGACGAAGCCGTTCCGCATGACCCTCCGCATTCAGGCCCCCGGGTACGCCATGGCCACCGGCAAGGAGATGATCCTCACGCCTCCCCTGGCACGGAACATCCTCCAGAGCCCCAGGCTCACGGACTTCCTCATGGCCGTAAAAGGCAGGGAGCGCAAGCACGACATCTTCCTGCGGGCCACCCGGGAGTTTCTCTTCGAGGAGCGCTTGGCCCTTCCCAAGGGCTACGGGCTCAAGTCCGCCCCTGAGGTGAAGGCCGTGCAGTCCCCCTCGGCGGACTTCTCGGCGTCCCTGTCCGTGGAGAACGGCGCCCTCGTCCTTAAGGAGAGGCTGGCCGTAAAGAAGAAGATCGTTCCGGCCGCAGACTACGCCGGCCTGAGGGACGCCGTGGAAGCCGTGAACGGGCTGTCCAAGGCCCTGGTGGTGGTGGGGAAATGAGAGAGACGGGTAAATCCAACGCTGGAAAGCCGGAGAGAAACATGAGAAAAGCCCTTCTGATCGCCACGCTTTTCGCCGTGGTCCTTCCCCACTGGGCGGCCGGGCTCCCGCCGCAGTACGCCGCCACCCCCACGGCCAGGGAGTACCCCTCGGCGGACGTCCTCGTCCTTTCGGAGAAGATCTCCTTCACCCTCCTTGCCGACGGCCGGGTGGAGAAGTCCGTCTCCCTGCGAGAGAAGATGCTGACCTACCAGGGCATGGACGACGCGGGAGACCCCTACGTCGCCTTCCACAAGGACCTGCAGGACCTCTCGGTGACACGGTGCCGGACCTACACCGTGGAAGGCCTTACGGTGGACGCCAAACCCAACTCCTTCAACGAGCGGACCCCCTTCGCCCTCGAGAAGGCGCCGGCCTACGCCGGATGGCGGGAGATGGTCATCACGAAGGTGGGCCTCGACCTGAACGCCGTGGTCGAGCTGGACTACACGGTCGCCGACCGCAAGCCCTGGCGCCGCTTCTTCGAGGGGGCCGTGGTCCTCCAAAACGACCGGCCGGCCCTGGTGCGCCAGGTCTCCCTGACGGTCCCCGAAGGTATGGGGTTCCACGCCCGCCTTTTCGGCGCCGAAGCCGCCCCCTCCGTCACCCGGACCGGCGGAGCGGAAACCACCACCTGGACCCTAGCCGACGTCCCCGCCGTTCCGCCCGGCGAACTCCACCACGGCGCCGACGGGTTTCTCCCCACCCTCGTCTTTTCCACGTGCCCGGACTGGGGCCACCAGAACAGCATCCTGTCGAGGCTGGTCGAGAAGGCCTCCGCCTCCTCCTCGCCCGCCCTCGACGCCAAGGTGGACGAACTCCTGAAGACCGTCCAGGGCGGCTTCGAGCGGGCGCTCAAGCTCCACGCCTACGTGGCCGAGTCCATCAACGACGTGCGCTGGCCCCTCGCGGCATTCGACCACGCGCCCCGAGCCGCCGCCGACACCTTCGACACCGGATACGGACACGCCCTCGACAAGGCCGTCCTCCTGCAATCCATGCTGACCCGCGCCGGCCTTCAGGCCGCCATCGCATTGGGCTGTCCCGCCGTTCCAGGCGGGCTCGATCCCTCCCTGGTTCCCTCCCTGGCCCTTCTGGACAGACCGATCCTCCGCGTGGAAATGGGCCAGAATCCCCTGTGGCTGGACCCCTCCGCCCCCCTCTCGGAGAGCTCACAAAAGGAGTTGGCCGGACTCAAGGGGCTCCCCCTCGTCGCCGGCATCGGCGAACTCCACACGCTGGACTACCCCGGCGAGGACATCCTCGGGGTCGAACTGGACGTACAGGTGGCGAAGGACCTCTCGCTGTCCGGCGAGGGCACCGTGCTCTTCTCGGGACGGTACAGCCCCTTTTACGCCGTCCAAGGATCGGCCGACGGCCAGAAGGCGGTGCTGTCGGCCCTCCTCACCTCCGTCCTCCCCGGGGCGGAGGTGGCGAAGTTCGACGTGGTGCGGCTCGAGCCCGGCCAAGTGGTGATCAAGGCCTCCTTCACGGCCCCCTCTCCGTCGGCCTCCGGGGCCAAGGCCCTCGCCCTCGGGGTGCCCAAACCCTCCCTCCTGGCCGGCTTCGCCAACAGCCACGTGAGCCGTCGGTCCCTCCCGACGGTCCTACCCCACGCGGGCCGCGAGCACGTGACGGTAAACCTCACCCTCCCCGAGGGCCTGCGGCCCCTTTACGTGCCCCCTTCCACGGACGTCGAGAACCGGGCGGGCTCACTCCATCGCAGTTTCCGATCCCACGACAAGGGCCTCGCCTTCGACTGGAAGACCGAGATCGGCGGCTCCGTGGTGACCCCGGACGCCTACGGGGATTGGAAGGCGCTCTTCGCCGCCGCCCAGAACCCCGCCGGCCGAACCGTGGTCTGGTCCGCGAAGCCCTGATCCGCTGGAACTCCAGCGGGCGACGGGCGGTCCTCCGGGGCCGCCCGTTTCGCGTCAGGGGTCTCCAGCGCGGCGGGGGGGAACGGCGCCCGCTCCATCGAACCAACGCCGCGCCAAGGCGACGGCGGCGGCGAGAGACGGGGCGGGGATCGGGCCCGTCCCATCGACGAATCGCCTTCGGCCCAGGGCGGCGGCCCGTTCGAAGGCGCAGTGAAAAGGCGGGGGGGCGCTCCCCTCGCCGCCCAAGGCGTAAAGGAAGCGGACCGCTGGGCAAGAGCGACAATGGGGTTCGGCGTGACAATCCCGGCACGGTCCTCGCTCGGCCCCCTTTCCCGTTCCGGGGGAAAAAACCGGAGAGACCATGGCCGCAGCGCGCGCCACCTCCAGACGCCGCGACAGGGCCGGCGAATCCGCTGGCCCAACGCACACTGCCGTCTGGACCCCCTGGACCAAGGCAGGCTCACGAACAAGGGAGGCCGCGAAAAGGGGGCATGTCCATGCCACCCCCCAGGGGTCCACGAAGAGGGACTCCCCGCTCCGCACGTTGCAGGGTGAATCCCCCGGATCGCCGGCCGGTGCGCCGTCCCCTCGCGGCCGCAAGAACTCCAGGGGGATGCGCCCGGTCTCCCCATACCTCCGCGCCGCCTCCAAGGCCGCCTCCTCCATTTGCCGGAAGAGGAGCGCTTCGTCATCGGGCTTCCAGCGGAGGTCCGCACCTGCCGCCGTCTGGAGACGGATCTCCGCCACGCCCGTGTCCATGAGCCTCCGGCAGGACTCGGCGAGCAGCGAAGCCGTCTCCGGCACCAGGACGGCGGCGATCCGGACCCTCCGGCGGAAGTAGGCGGGACGGTTCCTTCCGATGGACTCGAGGATCCTGTGGAGGAGTTCGTCGCTCCCCGGGGCGCGGTGGTCCTGTCGCGGCGTCTGGAGGTGGCGCGCGCTGCGGCCATGGTCTCTCCGGTTTTTTCCCCC